>NZ_VTDG01000003.1:0-538228 GCF_052824985.1 Acinetobacter sp. 1125_18A | reverse complement strand
TAAATAAAAAAGACTGGCTTTGTTTGAAAAAACTTCGTTCTGAATTAGATCAAGCCGATCCCACGGTAGTACCGAAATCGATTATCGAAGCAGGTTGGTTTGAACGTGAGAAAAAAGCATTCGAGCTTTTCAATGCTGGAAATAATCTTTGTGATGATCTATTGATTTACCACTTCGCTGACACACTTTTGAAAAACCGTCACAAATACGACAAAGCGCAAAATGGCAAATCAAGCGGTGAATCTGATTTAGTATTTTTCTCATCACCTCAACAGATTTACGTGTTTGCCAACAAACTCGCTCAACCAGTTAAGAGTTTTAAAAATTAGCTTTGAACAGGAATATAAATTCCATCCTAAACGTAAGTGGCGTGCTGATTTTCACATTATGGGCAAGAAGATATTGGTAGAAGTTGAAGGCGGTGTTTGGAGCGGTGGACGTCATACAAGGGGTAAGGGCTACATCAGTGACATGGAGAAATACAATGCTGCTGTGGTAATGGGTTTTCAAGTATTACGGTTTAGTACAGAGCAAGTGAAGTCAGGTTTAGCGGTTCAACAGATTGAGATGATGGTAGGGGAGTGACATGGTAGCTACAGCAAGTTTTGAAAAACATAGAGATATGACAATTACCCACGATTTACGCCGTTTGTTATTCAAGCCTAGTTCTTCACGAGTAGATTTTACACTTCTTGATTTAGCACAAAAAACAATGGATGGGTTTAAAGATGGGGTAAGCGGCCCTTCAAACTGTGGAAGTAAAGTAAATAGTGCAGCTTTAATGATGCAAGATATGGCTACAGAAGAATATGCAATGTTATGGGCTTTAGTTCGTTCAATTAATCCAATGGATAGACATTTCGCTTTATTGCATAACTTGCTTACCAGTGAGATCCGTTTAAAGTTTCAAGCTGATGGATTTAAAACAAAACAAATAACAACTAAGGAAGCAGCAAAAGGGGTTGCACGTTCAGCTTTGATTCAATTTTTATTTAAGCGAGGATTGTGCACCAAATGTAATGGCAAAGGTTTTATCTTTTCTAAAGTGGATCGTAAGCACATTGATTGTAGTAAGTGTGAGGGTAAAAAAGAGAATGCTTATAACCAATCTGAAAGACACAGAATTTCTGGCCTCACAATCAAACGGCAGTCATATATAGAAAGTTATTCTAAATATGAAAAAGTTGCCTTAGATGTTTTGTTTGATTGGCGTATAGATCTAGATGCACATTTAAGGGGGCATTTCTTTAAAATTGCAGAAGAATACGATTTATGATTGCATACCTGCAAAATTAGGGGTATATTTTCCCATACTGGTCGTATTACGGTTCATCCGAGACCAAGCAAGTTTAAGTCAGTTGTGGTAGACATGATTTAAAACACTGGTGAAGCGTCAACTTCATCAATTTAAAGAGCTCACAGAAATGTGGGCTTTTTGTTGTCTACAGAAAACACACTATGTTTTTTAATGTTTAATATTTCGATTGTTTTAAACATTATTACATTTATCTATTTTTATTGATTTTTTTACTTTCAAATATGTATTTAATTTTTCAAAAAAATAGTTTTAGTTTGCATAATTAATCAATTTATGTAGAATGCGCCAAGTTTTTTGGGGTGTTTTATGTGGAATTTCATCAAAAGTTTTAATTGTATTAATACATATTTGTTTTTATCCTTGATATTGCTAGCTTTTGCGATAGGAATACATTTCCTTTAATTTATATTTTAGACGAATCAATAAAAAAATTAATGTTAAACTCCCACCGAAAAATAGGAAAACACATGAATATTTGCATCGGTGGCGAACAGAACGGTCAAGTTGTAGAGAAGAGTCCAAACGATTACTTTCAGCAGTCAATCGTAATTGGTGAAAAGACATATAAATTTTGGTTTTCAGATAAAGTAAGTTTTCATGATGCGTTTGTCGAAGCTGAGAAGCTGGCAAGGCAGGGATGTTAAAATGAGTGGATTTTCATCTAAGTTCCTCAATAATGCTTAATCTTCATGATATTTGTTACACTATAACATTACATTTTCTTATGGGGTCTGGTTATAATCATTCTGTGCTTGACTCGCACATTTTTGTTTCCCTTTTTTGAAACCCACCGAAAGGTGGTTTTTTTATATTGACGAAATAATTTATAAAACTTTCTAAAATTAACAACAAGGGAAGTAAATGAAAAATTTACATTGGTATTCTTTTTTCTGGATCTTTGGAATTTTGAGTTTTGGATCTGGTATTGGTGATATGGCTGCTGCCGGTGAAATCAATTATAAATTTCTAATTTTTGCAGCTATAGCTTTCTGTGCATTTGTGCATGGAATGTATAAAAGATATAAATTATTTAAGAATACTCAAATTAATAGTTAAGGTGTTTAATTTCAAAGGGCACTTAGCTATCATTTTTACGTCTAAATTTAAGCTGCTATTTAAGTACTATGTCTATGCTTGAAATCTATAAATACCGTTACACACAAATTAGTATATTTGGTTCTTTACCAACATATAAGGTTTTTACAAGCAGTAGTGGCGATAAGGCAAAATGGGTTTTTGCAGATAATACTTTTATTTATGGAAATGTTTCAGATTGGGCTTTGAGTCATTCAGGACTAGATTCAGGAAAATCATCGTGGCTTGAAGAGCCTAGATTAATATTGGAAGTTGAAAAAAGAAGATTAAGTTTATACAAAGCTTCTCATCCGGATTTTAAAACTGAACTGTTTATTGGAGAGGGTTAGATTAACCAAGAATACAGTAATTTCTTTTCGGTAATGGAATGTCGGAAGTGTGGGAAGGAGGATCAAAATTTTATTAAATACGAATAATATTTATTATCATTGATGATGTTTAATATTTTAGTTTAGCTTACAATTATTGAGCCTTGACAATAATAGAAGTCTTAAAATGAAATTAAATTTTTACCTTGCAAGTATTGCTGGAATCTACTTAAGTATGATGATTCTAACAGCTATTGTGGAATTTGGTATATGGAATCAAACCCCTTTGCAATATGAAATGATTGGAACAATAGCAGGGGTATTGGTGCTACTTCTTGGCTTAATTAGCATAGGATATTTTAATTCGAAATTTGCACCAATGGATAAGTTTAAACAGAGTTTAAATGCACACTGCTTATTTGTTTTAATTATGTTTGTTGGAGATGTATTGTACAGTGAATCCAGCATATTGATTATTGTGCTAAGAAATTTAGGTTACTTGGTTGCTTTGCAATTGGGCGCATATATTTTTAAAAGGCTTAACCCTGAATTATCAAAAATACCAAATTATAAAATGTAGTCATAAACCTCCTTCGGGAGGTTTTTTATTGGAGATTCCTTTATGGAAATTAACCAATACACCAACCTCACTAAAAAGAAGCCACTTAAAACAAAACCAAGAACAAGACCTTTACCTAAGGCAAAAGAAGCATACCTAGAAGCATTTGAAGACTTTGAGCAATCGCTGAATGTATTAAAAATTAAGTATGAGAAACTATTCCAATTTGAATCAACAAAACATTGGCGTTTTGATTTTCATCTTATTGAGCACAGAATTTTAGTTGAAATTTCTGGTGGACCTTGGTCGGGTGGTCGCAAAGGTAAGCTAAAAGATAAAGCTTGGAGTATGGATCGTTACGATGTTGCCGCCGATATGGGTTACACCATTGTAAGAATAGAGTCAGCCAATAGATATAAGATTGATGAATTTGGCCAAATGCAAATTGAATCTAATCAAGCTTCCCAGTGGCTTAAGAATTTGAAGAGGCATATTTTCAATGGAACAGATCAGACCATTTCCACCAACAGAACTGATTGATCAAGCTGAGGAAGAAGAAGCGATTCGCTTGGCACCTGCAGCAGATCTAAAAGAATGGGTGGTAACCAACTTTCTTACGCTTGGCGGTGCACTTCATAATCCCGACCATGACCACATAGCAGAGCTATTACATGATGATGAAACCTTTTTAGCTTTCGCATGGGCGTCATCTGCCGCCGTTGCTAAAAAGCGTATGGTATTAGGGCAGTGTGAAAAGGTCATGTTTAATCAAGGTGGTTGGCGTAAAGCTCGGCAAGAGCAGCAAATGCGCGACTGGTTTGGATTTGTACCTATATATCTCATTACTGTAGATGCAAGCTTTTGCGAACGTGCAAACGATCGTGAATTTTGCGCTTTGATTGAGCATGAGCTATATCACATTGGTGTAGAGCGTGACGAAGATGGGGAAACTCTCTACAGTGATCACACTGGCTTACCAAAACATTATTTAGCTGGCCATGATGTAGAAGAGTTTATCCCACCTCGTCCATTTATGGGGATTTCTGTTGATGATTCACAAGAAATACTCTTTGAAATTGAAGAATATTTATACAAGGTTTTAACTGATGCAAAACATTGATAACTATTTTGCGCTTGAAGAGGATATTTTGAAGCGCATTAAAACTGAACTACCTGATATTGATGAAGTTGTTACGCCGTTCAATGTGGATGATCTTTTTGAATGTCTAATTGGTGATGTGGGTATAGGCATTATCTATGTTGGTGACCGCATCTACTTCATTGAATGTCCTGGCTGTAATTATCTTCATCCCTTACATGTTAGTCCACAGCATAAAATACGTTGGGAGTTTGATGGGAATTTTGATAAGCTAACTTTTAGCCCAAGTTTGATGGTCAACAGTGGTCATGCAAATCAATGTCATTCATTTATTAGAAATGGTCAGATTCAATTTCTCTCTGATTGCCATCATCAATTGGCTGGTCAAACTGTTGATCTGCCAGAAGTTGAGGAACTCTAATGCCAATAGCCACAATCTTATGGAAGTATAAAAAATGGATCGCAGTCGCGGTCTTTATTTTTTTATACCTGGTGCAAATCGCCTATACCAATCATCTGAGTGGAAAACTACAAGAAGCTGAACAGGAATGTACAGCCAAGATGCAAAAAATTAAAGATGATCAGCAAAAGGCATTAATAGACAAGCAAAACAAAATAAACAAAGTGAGCGCAGATTATGAGCAACTTAAATCAGAACAACGTGTTATCACAGAAACCAAAATACGTGAAGTGCAAAAGATCATTACTAAGCCTGTCTATAGCAATTATTGTATTGATGATGACGGCTTGCGTATCATCAACTCACTTATCACCGACGATACCAGCTAACTTGGTTGTTCCTTGCCCTAAACTCTTAAAACTCGAGTCAGGGCAGGGCAGAGAAATCACGCTATGGATTATTGATACTGTTGCTAAATACAATGAGTGTAGTGCTTTGAATGAGGTGAAGAATAAACTTAACCAAGTCTAGATACATATTAGAATTTCATTTTCTTGAAAATAAAAAATGAATATTCAAAGCAAATGATACTGGTAATATGTAAATCAAAATAACTTTAATTGTACCTATAATATCGTTGTCTTCGGGAATAATAATTTTAATAACAAATAGACTCACCATTGATAAGGTAAAAAAAGATATGATAAATTGAATAGAAAATTTTTTCATTTATACCTTCATTACTAAATTTTATAAAAATAATATATGAGTTTTAACTATTTAAATATATTATATTATAAATGAAATAGCTAATAAAATTAGAGGGATAAAAGGCAGATAAAAACTTAGGCTTGAGGTTTTAGTGGTTTTTACCTTTTTAACAAATAGCTTTGTTATTGGGAGATTCCAACCCAAACCTATCATCTGGCTCCAAAGAATCCAAAAAATAAAGAATGCGAAAGATCGTAAAATACCCCCTAAACTAAATGATTCAAACAATGCAATCAAACTAATTCCGAAAAGTGATGCTCCAAAAAAAAATCCAAACCATGATTTTATAAGGTGGTTATCTTTGGACTTTTTTAATGATAACGTATTCATGTTCAATTTTTCATGATAATTAAGAATTATTATCAACTATATCAAATGTAGTTAATTTAGAAAAATTAAAAATAATTTAATTCAAATTTTAATTTTGTAATAATATTTATATGAATATAATCAGTTGCTTATTCTAAACAGACTGTTTTAAAACATACTTGATAAAATGATTCTTTGAGAATATATCTCGATACATTGATCACTTAATATCTTTGTAAGAGCATGGCTTTACGGAATATTAGCTTTACAACTAATAAAAACGCAGCTGATGCAGAAAAATTGATTGAAGCATGGCCCTCTGAGTGAGGGCTAATTCGCATAAGGCCCGCTATGTTAAATGGACGGAAAATTTCATGGTGTTCGGAGTTATCATAAACTGTATTATGTTAATTTTAGCTATTCTAAACAGGGGCTATCGTTCCATGCCTTTGGATTTTGATTCTATAGGCATACATGGATTTAGAAAGAAATTATCAATTATTTAAAATAAAATTTATTTATAAATTATTACGGAACTTAAATTGTTGTAAATTAAATAAAGCCATTTGGTATTTTGAATTACTGTTATCTCTTTGATTTTTTAATTCATCATACTTCTGTTTGTAGTTTTGATTTTCTATATCTGTATTATTTTTTTGGTTTAGATTACTTATATGTTGTTCAAATTTACTTGAATCTGACTCATATTTTTTTTTCGCTTCATAATAATCTTTAGCTACATTGTAGTACGGTATTAATTCTAAACGATACTCACTAGGACATACTCGATAGTCTCCACGTCCAACTTGCGCTTCTGCAAAAATATTTTTTGCCTGACAATAATTTTCTAATCCCATGCGATAGCCATGTTCATATTCAGACTGGTTAGGAATTATATTTATTTTATTACAAGCCTTATGATATGTTGCTAGTCTTGAATATTGTCCATTACTGCCATCTTCTTCCCCCTTAATAAACCAATTTGCGGTTTGACATTCTTGAGGAGACATCGATGCACATCCTGACAATAGAAAAATACTTCCTAAAGTAAATTTCATTTTAGTTTTATCCTATGAAAATATGAATACTCATGAATATAGAGTAGAATTTATTACTTTTCTATAAAATCTAAAATTAACATAATACAGCTTATGCGAAACTATAGATATTTTCATATCAATAACCGAAAGATACCTTGCCCTAAACTATTAAAACTCGAGTCAGGACAGAGTAAAGAAATCACACTTTGGATCATTGATAATGTTGTAAAATACAATGAGTGTAGTGCTTTGAATGATGCGAAGAATTTACTCATTCATTAGCATTTGAATATATTAACTTTTATTATTATATTGATTTGAAAAAGGAGGGTTAAGCTTGCTTAACTGTTTACTGTACTCTTTAGTTGAAATAAGTCCTCGATCTTTTGCCTTGTTTAAATACTGCATATGTTTCTGATTTTCAATGGATTTTAATGCATTCATATCATTTCTTTTTAAATAATATTGGGTTTTTTCATAGTTATTCATACTAGATGTATGTAATGATTCCTCATGAACTCTAAGAGCATTTTCATATCGTTGTTTTTTTAATAACTCATCTTGCATTTTTTTAAATGCAAAGAAATCTACATTAGGAGTGCTTTCCATTTTAATTTTATTTTGTTCAGAGTTGAACATTATTGATTCTTCTTTTGAATAAGGGTTAGCAAAAACTTGCATTGTAAATACTTGTCCACAAAGCATAAAAGAGTAGAGGCAATTTTTAATCATCGATAATATCTCTAAATAAAGCTTTTTATAATATAACCCAATAATTTCTTTTGTAGAATATCTTATACATGTGTTTAAAACAACTTCAACTTAATTTAGTGCAAAATCCGATGGACACGCAGCTGATGCAGAAAGATTGATGGAGGAGTGGCCCTCTGAGTGAGGGCTAATTCGCATAACGGCTATTAGGTTAGTTTTAGGAAAACTTAATGTTCATAGTGTCTAGTGGTTTATCTAGCACAGGAAAAACAACTTTATGTCCGGCTTTAATAAAAAAGATAAGATTCAGTTATATTCGAATTGATGAAATTAAATTTGCAATTCAAAAATCTCATAACTCTTTTGAAAAAAATTGAGCTAACGTTGAGATGCTAAGAATTTAATTGCCTGAGTTGTAGGTTGCTTAATATCTTTTGTAAAAAAAAATGGATTAGATGATTGATTTTTAAGAATAATAACAAGAATTTTTCCTTTTAAATGGTCGTCTGATCGAGTCTCCCACATTTCTTGAAATTGATACTTACTTAATACCCTTTGTCCGAGGGATGGATCTGAGATTCTAACAAAATTATGATCAATTCCAGATATGACAGTGAAATGATCACTTTTACGATGTTTGATATATGCAATGACTGGAATTTTTAAACTTTGCAAGGTCTCTAGTGATACAGCATAACCTTTTGATTGAAAGCCTAATTTATCTAATGTCTTTTGCATATCATCAAAAGATGCCATAAGGTCACCTTTATCCATCATTTTTAATACTTCTTCTTCAGTTATTTTTTTGTTGTAGTATCCAGTGAGTAAGGTTGCAATAGAAGCAGCACCACAAGAGAAATCCAAGTTTTGTTTTATAATATTTTTATCACGAATTTCTTTCCATGATTGAACTTTAATTTCATTGTGATATGAATTAAAAAATATATCTGGATTAGCGTAAACTACCACTGGACTTATAATACTAAGTATAAATATTTTAGTAAAAAATATTGTAAAAATATAAAAATTAAGGTTCATATTCACGCAGAGGAAGTATTAAAGCATCGAATTTATCTAAAAAGAACCAACGAAAAATTAGTAGCGTGAAGAATATATTTCCTAGTAAATACATATCATTATTATATAAGGCTACTTGACATCCAACTATAACTATAGAAGTTATGGCTGATAGTAATAAACTAGATTCTACATAACATCCACAATGCTCACATTTATATGGATTCGACTTTTCAAATTTTAATGGATTAATAACAGGATATTTACAACAAGGGCATTTTCTTTTAATAAATTTTTTTACAAAGAAATTTTCTTGTTTAAATATTTTATCCATCATTTCATCCAATTAAAATTTGAAAGAATTCATTAACTTCTTATTTATTCATGATAGAGACTTAATAAGAAGATTTTAGGAAATAACATTATTTTTTTAACATCTCTTTCAATGATCTAGAGGCCGTAAAAGTGCCATAAGCTAGAGATCCGCTAGAAATATAATGTTTAACGACTTGGCTAGTAACAAAACGTGAACCCACTGCCACTGCGACAGGTATGAATGGAACAAAAGCTCCTTTTGTATCTTCCATTTCTATATTGGATAATTCTAAAGCATGAATATTTTCAATCTGAGATAAATCAAAAACATCATTTAATTCTAATGTATTAACAGATGATAATTCGTTCGGTTCTTGCTGATCCATAGCCTGTACTGTAGGCATTATCGTTACAAGAGCTAAAGCTATCAGATATTTTTTCATTAAGTTCTCCACATTCTTGTTGGTTGTAAAAAATTATTTTTAAGTTAAATTTAATATATCAGAATCTTTTATTATAATTCAAGCGAATTTCATTTGAATTATTAAAATCCTGGCGAGATGTAGCTAATACATTTAAGTTTGATTGATCGTCCAAACCAAAGCCAATACCAAAACTATAATCAATACTGTTTTTTTGTTTTTCTACAGTGTTGCTATTTAGCTTTTGTGAACCTATAGTTTTAAAGTTTAAGCCAGCGATCAGTGATATGCGATCGTTTGCAGCAAAGGCTAATTGAGGGTTGATAAAAAATAGATCAGCAGGTTTGTATTCATCTAAAGAGTTAATTTTTCTTTTTAAACTGTATTTATATCCTGTGGTAAAAGATAGGACAATTGGATCATAAGATCGATAAGTTGTAACCCCAAAACTCCAACTAGAAAAGTTTGTGTTTTTATCTTCTGCTTTTTCAAATAAAGTTGTTTCTATAAAACCTACTAGAGCTGGATACTTTGCATCTTGTAAGAATTGATAATTTAAACTTAAGGATACATATGCAAGATTGGTATCCGATTTTGACTTTTGTTCAGAATTAATATCTAAAAAACGATTAGAATTATAAATAAAATTAGATCTTAAATTTATATCTAAATCTTTAATTAAGCCATATTTGGCACCCAGTGTCGTAATCAAATATTCATTCTGAAGTTGCTCATTTTTGACATTAGTTGGAACATTAATGAAGGATGAGTCGGAAATTTGAACAGGAATATAACCTCCGAATTTTGTATCGTTAATTTTATTATTTCCATATACCACACCTGCTTCTAGTGTAAATTTCCCCTTATCAGAGATCAAGTTCTCAACAGTAAGAGGAAGATCTGAATGTGAAAGCTGACAAAAGCATAAAGAACATAAGCCAAGAATATTTTTCAATTTAAATCCTAGATTTTTATTGTATAAAACAGAAGTTTTTATATTAAAAGAGGTGCTTAGGTCAATAACTTTATAAGTGAAAGAAGTTAATCATGTCTGTTAAGTTTCAATAAAATGTAAAATTACAATGCATAGTAAATATATATATATGATTTTTTAATATTTATAGTTTTTTAAATTAACTCTTTTGTAATCCAAAAATAGAAATTTACGCTTCCTCCAAAGTGAAAATATCCGCTTTATAATATGCAAATACTAAGATAATTTTATTGGTTTTCACCCATAATAAGAGTTAACCTGTAGAAGTGGTAATGATTTTTTTGAATTAAACATATGTTTAAAAATTTAAATAAATAAATACATGTTTTAGATAATTCAAAGTAATTTAGTTTAAAAATAATTATTAAACTGCATACTAAAATGACAGTTTAATACCCAAAAATATTTTGAATGATTGGCATAGAGACCAGCTCTAACTGATCAACTTCGACATCAAGTAAGGTTAGGGCGCTTCGGGTGGGAATTTCGTAGTTTGAGCACATTTCTTATTCTCCAACCAAAAACAAACAATTCGTTATAAATACCATAACCTTGATATTGTTTGAAAGGTACACCAATTTGTAAAACGTATTTAATGTAAAAGTTGAGCCAGTTTTTCATTTTTTAGATAATACCTTATTTATTTTTATTGCTTACATAATGCTTACATGGTTATAGGCACAAAAAAACCACTTAGGATTAATGCACCTAAGTGGTTGTTTTATTTGGTGGGCCCACCCAGACTTGAACTGGGGACCAACGGATTATGAGTCCGCTGCTCTAACCAACTGAGCTACAGGCCCTTCATCAAGTGAATTGATTAATTATCAACTACTTGGAACGTGTGCAATACTATCTAAGATTTTAGAGTTTATCAAGTTTTTTTACAAGTAGACTGTAGAGAATAGCTTGATATAGTATTTAGCATCGCGACAGCTAGAGATTCTATATATGTCAACACCAAGAGTAAAGCTGACAAAAGACATTTATTGATCAATTGGATCTTAGATCTGCGATTTATCGAGACAATAAGTTGATTGGCTTTGTTGTACGTGTAAATAACAGCGATAAAACTTATATCGCTAAAAGAAAGTTCTTGGTGGATCTGTTTGCACAACTTCGGATTATATGGAAATATCAGTCTAGAGAAAGCGCATAACTTGGCACAGGAAAAATTGCAGCAAATGGCTCAAGGGATAAGTCTCAACCAAGAGAAAAAACACAAAATATCAGAGAGCAGTAACAACAATTAAATATCGAGAAAAAGAAGTCTACAGTAGCTAAAGCAAACGGAGCTTTTATAAATTACTTCAATTTAAAGTTTCTTCAAGCAAGATCAATCATGGGCTATACAATCAAAAATAGATCGTTTAAAAAGAGGGCGGTATTGAAATTGTGATTAGCATCTTAATTTAAGATTTTTTATTTTAAATAGAATTTTAATTAAATTCACTATTAGAAAAGCAAGGAAACACCTTGCTTTTCTTAATCTGCTTTAAACATTTTTGAAACGCTAAGCTCATAAAAATAGCTGCAAATTACTCTAACTTAGCCTTGCCAGCTCGCAAGCATATAGATCACAATCGCAAGTAAAAATAGACCCACTAAGAGTAAAATATATTTGGGGATTCTACGCTTTTCTTGTGCTTTTTCTGATCTTTCTTGAGCTGGTGATGTCTTGTTATCTTGTAGCATATTAACCTCTAAGATTTATCAAGTGATTAACTTATATGGTGGACTAATCCCATCAATACTGTGTGAATAAATGTTGTTCAAAAGTGATCAATGTGGATTAAGTGAAATTTTAAGTATTGAATAAAATGATACTTTAAAATATGGGTTAGTTATTTTAAAAATAAAAACATAGTGTTAATTGGTATTCTATATTGAGTTAAAATAAATAAGCATGACTTAAATTCACAAGAACTTACAACACTAAACAGCGAATAAAATAATCCATGTTATAAAGATAATCCTTATATTTATCGTTATATGGAGACGTGATTATGCCTATAGGAGATAAATCTGCATATACAGCAAAGCAGAAAAGACAAGCCCAACATATTTATGAAAGTGAGAAAAAACAAGGTCGTTCGGACGAAGATGCACAACGTATTGCTTGGGCGACCGTAAATAAGCAGGATGGAGGTGGGAAAAAATTACGCCACTCTTAGCTGATTCAATCCACCACGGTGGATTTTTTATTTGTTAAATAAACTGCTAAATTTGAAAAATTAAATAATAGAGTTATAAAGATGATTTTTAAAGTTTGCCTATAGGATTATCTGTGGTCGTTATTTAAAACATTACGCCGTTATTCATTACCCATATTACTACTCATAAATTCTAGAATAGAAAATATATCAACATGCAAACCGAACGAATATCAAAGTGTAATTTATTAGACAGATTTTAAAAAGCAAATTCTTAGATCAGCATGCCAATCAAAATACAATGATTGATGAAGGATCTAAATCAGAAATAAGGTTGCTCGATATCAATACAAAGCCATCAATACAAAACCAATAGTGATCACTTGAAAATTAGATCCTATCTCCTATAATAAGCTATCAAATGATAATGATATGTATTCTTGATTATGTTTAAAGGTAAAAGCTTCGATAATTTTTTAAAATTTAGCTTCTTTATGTTTATGGTTTTAACCTTTTGTGCGCTCGGCATGGCGATCTATGAGAAATTCATAGGTCAAGCAGATAAAATTGTTTTAGGTCCAGCCTTAACCTTTATGTTTTTTGCATTTTTTGCAAAATATCAATATGCAATTCAATACTGGGGCAAACGCCTCGATCTTATCAATGAAGGCGAAAGACAACGCCAATTAAGATTGGATGAAGATACGAAAGTCTTAAAAAATAAGATTTAATCAAATATAAAACGCTCGATGAAACTCATCGAGCGTTTTATATGGAATAAGTGTCAATTTACTTCAGAACGTGACACACATAAATTGAATAAAACTCAGTTGTAATAGGCAAAATCTATACTTCTAGCCAAGTGTCTTTAACCTCTTGAGAATCTTTAGTTAAGATCACTTTTTCGCCTTTTATCTCACCAACCCAAGATGTTGGGATGAGATGGTGATGTCCATCGCCATGTTTGGTCAGTTTGATTTGGTCTGCTCCAACAAGGTGATCTACCTCACCAACTTTGGTTCCACAAGACGCAATAACATCGGCATGATTCTTAATACTTTCAACATTGATAGAAGTCATTTGATACTTTCCTATTGAAATGTGATTTGAATATTTACCTTATATGAAATAGGTAGGTGAGTCTTGGTCTGAAATGAAAAGGCTACAAGACAGCCAAAATAATTACTTAATGAATTAAATTTTATACATGGTAATTTTTTGAAATTAATTATAAATGAAGCCATTACAGTATTTAAGTAACTGTAATGGCTTCAGGTTTTAACAGATAAACTTAGAAACGATAACCTACACCAAGGTAAGTGATCAGTGGGTCGATCTCAATTTTAGTTTTAGCCTGAATGAGCTTTGCATTGTTGTTGGTGTTTAGGACAGTAATGGTTGCCGTATTGTCTAACTTCGCATAAGAAATAGAGGCTGTAGCAAACCAGTTTTGTTTAAAGTCATAGGTAAAACCAGCAGTAACAATCGGAGCAATGGCATCAGTTGCATCTACTTTAACTTTCATGTTGCCGCTCGATGGCTTTCCTTCTAAAGAAGCACCTGCTTTACCATCATGAATGTTTTGAATCATATGTCCAGCACGTATCAAATCATTTTCAATTCCTGAATTGATTTCAATCTCGTTGAAGTAGGCATACATTAAACCAGCACCTACAAATGGTCTGAACTTATTGACACCAGATTTACCAAAATAGTACTGCGCTTGTATGGCAGGCGTCCAGGCTCTAGCAGATGCAGCAGTATTATAACTATCCAAATCTGTAATCAAAAGATTGTTTTTTAAATACAAATCGCCTACTAAGCCCTGAAGTGGCTGAGATGATGCTGAAAAGGGCGCATAGACAGTACCTTTCCCTTTTAGATCAACTTTTGGTGGAATCCCTGCAATCAATTGAACAGCAACATTGTCGGTGACATTATAAGTAAACATCATACCTAATGTGTCTACATCCTCAACTTCCAAACCAGCATCCGCTGACCAGTGAGCAATCCCATTGATTTCAGCAATTCCTGTTAATTGGTCGATTAAGGTTGGGTCGTCTGCCATGATTACATCCAGCAGGTCATCAAATAAATATCGTCCTTCTTCATTACTTGGTGCATTGAGCAAGCTAATTAGGTTGGGATCCATCGCATCAATACGAGATTGATCGACATTATTTAAAATGGTTTGGCCTGAAATTACACCCACAGCAGCTTTGGTACCATTACCCACAGAGGTATTAATCCTAAAAGGTTGTGATTTCCCCATTGATGACATATGTAACCAACCTGAAGAAACCGAGAAGCGTTTAAAATCTTCAGCTTGGCTTATTCCCGCTATACAAAAGAGTGAGGTTGTAACGATGGCTTTTTGAAAGATCTTTTTTGTTTTCACTTGAATTCATCCTTTTTAAATACAATCACTGTCTTCTTGACAATGAGATTATTAAAATTACATAAAACAACTAATAAGTAGAGTAAAAACTCTAATTTAAAAATAGCATTAAGACTTAAAAGTTAATTAATAGTGATTGAAAAGTAATATAAAAAACATAAAATCATAGAGTTGTTTGGAAATAATGTATTTTTAAGTATATTTTTCATATAAATAAAGTATTACAAAATAGTGACATAGTTTTACTTTTTGATAAATTTACTTTACTTTTGATTATATTAAAAAAATTACAGCATAGATTAGTAAATCTAAATTTAATTATTATTCATAGAATATTTTGGTGAATTATCGATATAAGTTGTATTATTTTTCCAACTATAAAATACAACTTATAAAGAAATTAACTATTATAAAATAGCGAATAAAGCATAAAATGATCAGTTAATGCCTATTGATTTGCATTTATTTAAAATCCAATACATGTGATTATGATTTGAATCGCCAAAATAATAAGACAGATTATTCCAACAGCATAAGAAATACTGCGCCATGGTTGCATTGCACTGAGATAGGTGATTGTATGTGTGATTCTTGCAATCGTAAAAATACAAAAGATCCAGACAATAAAATCACTACTTAGGTTTAATGCAATACAAAGCCCTCCAAACACCCAAAACACGGGAATATTTTCTAAATCATTTGCCCAAGCTTGGCTGGCTCTGGTTACTTGTGGCAGCTCTTCGGGTCGGGCTTGGACACTGACAAAATTAGCATCTTCGGCATTTTTAAACGCTTTATTCTTTATACGATAAAATCCTTGATAACAAGAGATTACAAGCATTTTAAAAAAAAGCAAAACCACACAAAATGCATAGATATGTAGTAGATTATTCATAGATCCCCATTTATTTTATATGCTTTAGATGTATTTAATTAAGTGTATCTATTTAAAGTGATTTTTTAACTTTGTCGAGCGAAATTTTTAGAAGCAGTTTTAATGCTTGATGGCTCTGATTTAATTTTTGGAGGGGAGGTAAAATAAAAATGAATGATTAGAAACTTAACCACAATTGAAAATTAATCAGGGGGGTCTAACAATCATCTAAGTTTTGAGTCAGTGAGAGCTGTTGCTGAATGTGTTGCGGTATACGATGATCTAGTCAGATTTGTGGCTATTGAGCGGGAATAGTATGCAGTGTTACTTTTTTCGTTTTTCTAAATAAATTTCAAATATGCTCCATGTGCAAATCAAAACAAAGACTAAGGCACTTACGCCAAATAGAGGCATCAACATATTGCAATCCTTTTGCAGGTAAAATTTTGAGCTTATGGCGCAATTAAGACTAAAGTCTAAATGATTTTAACAAGATAAAAAATATTGATTTGAGTCTTATTATTGAGATTATGATTTATATGGATGTTTTTTATGAAAAATTTATATTTCCGTTCTAGAGGAAGTTAGATGATATTGGTGTGTTTAACGATTTTCTATTTTAAACATACATTTCGGTGTAGCAAAACAAGTGTTTAAAATGACAAAAATAAATATACAAATGTAAAAAATAAGCACAATAGAGATTGTCTTTTTAAGCTTTTACTCGGACAATTCGCAAATTATGATTTTATGATGTTAGGTATTTATGAAAAAGATGTTGGGAGAACTTACTTTTAAGCTCTCAGGTTGGTCATATGAAGTTGATCAAAGTGTATTAGAAAAAAAACAAGTCATCATCGGTTTCGAACATACATCCATGATGGATGCTGTGTTGTCATTGGCAATTTTTCAAATTCATGACATTAAAATCCATACTTTAATTAAAAAAGAATTATTTAAAGGGCCGTTAAAACCGATTTTAGAAAAAATTGGTGGCATTCCTGTAGACCGTAAATCAAACAAAGACATCGTTTCACAAATGGTTGATCTGTTTCAGAGTAATGAAGAATTTAATTTGGTGATTGCGCCAGAAGCGACTCGCGCAGAACGTGGGCAAGCACGTAAACCGATCCGTACTGGTTTTTGGCATATCGCAAAAGCAGCTGGTGTTCCTATTGTTTTAATGTATGCAAACTCAAAAACAAAGCAGGGTGGGATCTTTGGAAAAATTTACCCAACAGATCTAGATCAAGACTTAGCAGAAATTAAACGTCTATATAAACAACATACAGGGCTCGATATTGTGATTCCTGAAGCAAAAAATTCTTAATTTGCATTAAATCTAAAAAATAAGCACTTTCTCATAAAAAAGTGCTTATGGTAGAATTGTCGCAATTTGATATGGCATAAAGCCAATCTACAGGAGCATATTTCGCATGGCGGGTCATTCCAAGTGGGCCAATATTAAGCATCGTAAAGCAAAACAAGATGCAAGTCGTGGTAAAGTCTTTACCAAATATATCCGTGAATTAACCACAGCAGCAAGACTTGGCGGTCCTGATGTGGGAAGTAACCCTCGTCTACGTGCTGTTGTCGAAAAAGCACTTTCAGTGAATATGACACGTGACACGATCAACCGTGCTATCCAACGTGGTGCTGGTGGTGAAGACAACGATGATTTAAAAGAAGTCACTTATGAAGGTTATGGTGTGGGTGGTGTTGCGGTTATCGTAGAAACCATGACAGATAACCTTAATCGTACTGTGCCTGATGTACGTCATTGTTTTTCTAAAACCAATGGTAACTTAGGTACTGCGGGTTCAGTGGCATACTTGTTTACCAAACGTGGTGAGATTACTTTTGAAGATGTTTCTTTGGAAGACAAAATCATGGACGTGGCTTTGGAAGCTGGCGCTGAAGATATCGAAGTAAATGAAGATGAAATCTTAGTGATCACTACACCAGAAAGTTTTGGTGATGTACAAGATGCTTTGACTGCTGCTGGTTTAAAATCTGATAATGCAGAAGTGGTTATGAGCCCATCAACAAAAGCATTGATTGCTGATGTGGATCAAGCAAAACTCATTGTGAAAATGATTGATATGTTTGAAGATCTTGATGATGTTCAAAACGTATATACTAACGTTGAATTCACAGATGAAGTATTGGCTGAATTAGACAGTTAAGTCTGATTTGAGTTGATAAAACGCACCTTTGGGTGCGTTTTTTATTGAGAGAATTTATTGCTGATTTAACACAGCGGAAATAAATTTATTTTTTTCAATCCGATAATCGATCATATCTAAATTTTCACAACGCTTTTTTAGATTATTGTACGTTTGCACTAGTTCAGGCTATTGCCTGAGTCGATCTCTAAACTTAATAAATGAGTCAAATTCAGAACCTTTGACAACCAGTTGAAAGGCGACATCATCACCATTGAGCGATTCCAACATACACAGTTGATCCGTTCTCAGTGTTGCTAATTTTTCTTGAAAATTTAAGCCATAAAGTTTTTGAATTGCATCATTAAATTCAGATTGATCCACTGCAATATAAATGTCTAAATCTCCTTTAGAGATTGCATTTGGAATCGAAGAGGCGCCAATGTGCTCAATCTCTGCATTGGTTAAAAGTGCTTTGATTTGAGTTTGATAATACGCAAACCGTGCATGACATAGTGGTTGATATTCTTCGGCTAAATAAAATCTCATAAAAAGATCCATTCAAATACAATGTGATATCTTTGATTTTTAAATTCTACTTATTTAAAACATCATAAAACCAATGTTTAAGACCAATGAGAGTAGCTTTGCTTCGTAAACTTTTAAGTCCATTCTATTCATCGTGTGGAAACTAAACGGACTCAATACATAATTTAAATTCGATTGAGTAGGCCAGTACAATTAAACACGCGTTTATATTCTTTAATCACAAAGCTTGAATGTAGTGCAACCACGTGCTCAATTTTACCAATACGTTTGAGTAAAATTTCACTGTAATTCTCCATATCTTTTGCGATAACTTCTACAAGGAAATCAGCAGTTTGCCCAGTCACTAAAAAGGCGTTAATCACTTCAGGGATGTTTTCGAGTTCTTCTAAAAATTTAGCAAAGGTATCAGTATCATGTTTACTTAGGGAAATTTGTAAAATGACATGTAATTTAAAGCCTAATTTTTCAAAATTAATATCACGCTTTAGATTGGTCATGATATCGGTTTCGATCAAGTGTTTGATACGACGATGGACAGAACTTACCGACAGGTTAATACGTTCTGACAATTCATTTAGATTGATGTCTTCATGGGTTAAAATTTCTAAAATTTGTTTGTCGTAACGATCCAATTCCATATTTTTATCCAGCTTGAAAAAATTTTCTGTATTAATGTAGATTGATTTTTATAGTTTTTCAATATTTGAATCATTTTTGAGAATAAATATCATAAAATGCTAGGTTATAGAAAAGGAATGAGTTTAAGTCTAACTGTATTCTGTGTTGAACCATATCATGATGATTTTGCAAATGACCTGTTGAAAACATTGAGCGAATTGCTAAAACTTAACCCAAAGGATTAAAGATTATTTTTAGTTATTGCTCCTCTATAAAATTTTTACTTTATACTGATTAAAATTGAAAAGTTTATCCACCAATGCTTGAACACGATCTAGAACTTACCGAATCTGAAATGCATCTCTATTCCCGTCAAATTCTGCTGGATGGTTGGGATATTGAGGCACAGGAAAAATTAAAACTCGCCAATGTGCTGATTGTTGGTTGCGGTGGAATAGGGTGTACCACTGCCGAATTGTTGGCGCGTGCAGGTGTTGGAAAAATTAGTCTGATCGATGCTGATACTGTAGAAATCAGTAATTTACAAAGACAAATTGCCTATATTGCGCAAGATGTCGGGTTTTATAAATCGGAGATCTTGGCCAAGAGATTGCAAACAATTAATCCTTTTATCCAAGTAGAAAGCTATACCAGTAAATTGGATGAAAATAATGCGCAGGCATTAATTGCTCAGCAAGATTTAGTCTTAGATGGTTGCGATAATTTTACTACCCGTTATCTGGTGAACCACATCTGTACCCAGCTGCATATCCCGCTGATTAGTGCATCTGCGATTGGTTTCCAAGGTCAGCTTTTTATGATTGAAGGTGACTCAGCTTGTTATGAATGCTTATTTCCCAAAGCGCAACAACATAATGAAAGTCTACGTTGTGCTGATTCAGGTGTATTGGCCACCACACCCAATGTCATGGCAAGTTTACAGGCACATCATGCACTTCTATATTTAGGTTTAGCAAAAACCCCATTGAAACAAAAACTGATGCTTTGGGATGGATTAACAATGAAACAACGAATTTTAGCCTTTGAAAAAGATAGAGATTGTACAAACTGTCAGGCAAGCCATACTGCAAATGCTGATTAATTTGCTACACTTATACAAATTCAATTTAATGTTGACATTATGAAAAATAATATCTTTTTAGATGGTCTGCGTTCAGTTGCCCGAGTTGGGGAAACTGCCGTTATCGCAGCCAAAGCTGGCATTAAATACGCCACTGAAAAACCAAGTAATGCCAAACTGATGCGTGAAACTTTTGAATCATTAGGCTCAACTTATATTAAATTGGGTCAATTTATTGCCAGTACACCATCTTTATTTCCTCGTGAATATGTTGAAGAGTTTCAAGGCTGTTTAGATCAAACGCCTTATTTACCTTTTAGCTATGTTCAAGACGTGTTGGAACAAGAATTTGCTGGACGTAATTTAAGTGAAATCTTTGCATCCATCGATGAAAAGCCTCTTGCTTCAGCGTCCATTGCTCAGGTTCATGCGGCCAAATTGGTGACCGGTGAAGATGTTGTAATTAAAGTGCAAAAACCAGGTGTAGAAACTATTCTTTATACCGATTTAAATGTATTGCATTGGGCAACAAAGGTGTTGGAAAAAGCAATTCCAAAAGTAAAATTCGCTTCATTAGCCGATATTGTTGATGAAATTAAAACACGGATGGTACGTGAAGTTGATTTTATTGAAGAAGCACAAAATTTAGATGATTTTGTGAATTATCTCAATGTGTCGCAAAACACTGCAGCAACAGCACCAAAGGTCTATCATCAATTTTCAACACGTCGTGTACTTACCATGCAACGCTTGTATGGTGTGCCACTGACTGATTTTGATGTGGTGAGAAAGGTTGCGAAAGATCCATCTCAAGTGCTGATTACCGCCATGAATACTTGGTTTGGTAGTTTGATGTTATGCCAGTCTTTCCATGCTGATTTGCATGCAGGTAATCTGATGTTGCTTGAAGATGGCCGTATTGGTTTTATTGATTTTGGTATCGTTGGACAGTTAAAACCTGAAGTTTGGCAAGCATGTATGGCATTTATGGATGCTTTGCAAAAGACTGATTACAAGTTGATGGCTGAAAATATGTTGGGTATGGGCATGACCAGTACTCAAGTCGACACTCAGGTTTTGGCAGAAGATTTAGAACGTTTATTTAGTGGTGTACTGCTTGCGGATCCACAAAAAATTATGACGTCAAACCCATCTGATTTAAATGACATCATGATGGATATGGTGGGTGTGGGCGAGCGTCATGGTATTCGTTTCCCTCGTGACTTTGCCTTATTATTTAAGCAAATGCTCTATTTTGATCGTTTTATGCGTGTCCTTGCGCCATATACCGATATTTATGCTGACCAACGTTTACAGATGGTGCAAAATATTGATCCTGTGTCGCTGTTAAAACATTGATATAGATGTTTCCCCTTTGTGAAAAGCTGGCTGAGTTTGATTGTAAAATCTTACTTGGCCCTTTTTAAAAGGGCATTTTTTATTTAAATTGAGAATTTATAAACGTCATGGATGCAATTATCATTGAAGGGTTGAAAGTTGAGACGGTGATTGGCTGCTTCAATTGGGAACGGCAAATTATCCAACCTTTAATGTTGGATCTCCACATTCAAACCAGTTTAGAACAAGCGTCTAACTCAGATGAATTGGTCGATACGTTGAACTATGCTGAAATTTGTGAAATTTCTGCCAAAGTGATTCAGGATGCTGCGCCAAAATTGATCGAACATGCAGCCAAATTGGTGTTGAATACGCTTTTCTCTACCTTTCCGCCTATTGAATCGATTATGATTACGATCCGTAAGCCTGCCATTATCCCGCAAGCAAATTCTGTAGGAATTCGTCTTGAACGACACCGAAATGATATTCGCCCTAGCTCTAGCGAGTAATCGCGATCCACAACAAAATTTTCAAAAAGCATTTGCTCAGATTGCCCATTTGGGAATGGTGTCATTTTCTCCAATCTATTTAATTCCATGCCGTGATGGAATTGGTGCAGATTATTGGAATGCTGCATGTTTGGTTCAAAGCCAGCTGTCTGTAGATGAAATGCTATCTTTATTAAAAAAGATGGAAGCAGACTCAGGTCGTGTACGCCCATCACATCAAATTTCCTTGGATATTGATCTCATTGCATGGGGATCTCATTTAACTGCAATGCAATTTAATCCAAAGAAACTACCATTGGCGTTGGATGTTAAAGTGCCGATGTCTGATCTTTGGGAAGATGCATTATTCAAACATTCCGCAGATCAATTTCCAGTTATCATTTTATAGTCTTTAAAATAAATAGGTTAAAAAACAATGTATTTTAAGCCCTTGGCATTATTCAGTTGTGTGCTTTTATTTAGTGCATGTCGCCATTTACCTGAACAATCTGTTACACCAGTACAAGCTGTAAGTGAAGTGCAAAGCTTACAACAGCGGGATAACAATCTTAAGCAAAAAGTGAATGCTTATACACAAGATCAAGCTTTATTTGATGTGGCATTTGATGATCTCAATCAAGATGGGCAAGATGAAGCCATCGTGCTTTTAAAAGGGCAAGATTGGTGTGGGTCTGGTGGTTGTACAATGCTGATCTTTCAAGGAAAATCTAATCACCAGTTTGACTTTTTAAGTAAAACAACCTTGGTGGATACGCCAGTTTACTCTACAACATATATGCATAATGGTTGGAAGCAAGTGCTGGTTTATAGCCGAAAGCATGGGCAAGTGATGTTGAAATTTGATGGAACTCAATATCCGCTCAATCCATCTTTATTGCCTGTCGCAACTGCAAAATTGCCACCGAATACAGCTAAATTACTTTTGGGTGTTGCTGACTAATTTTTTATTTTAACCCACATCTCTATATCAAAATGTGGGTTAAACAGAACTTAGTAAAATGCTAAAAAACAAGCCCAGCAAGTGGGCCTGTAAATCAGTTAAATCAGACTGTTAGATAAATTAGATAAAATAACTGGTCTTGGTCATCAGTTTAGAAATAGCAGTCATGGTGATCTTCACTGGAATAGGCAGCTCTACACCACCAGCAGTTAATGCTGTATCACGATGATGCAGTTCATCTTCATTCATCTGCACCAATATTTTACGTGAGCGCTCGTCTTGAGCTGGAAGCTGACTGATATGGTGTTGTAAATGTAAGCTGACTTGGCGTTCAGTTTCAGCCACAAAACCTAAACTGTATTTATCACCTGCAATGCCAGCAAGCGCACCCATACCAAAAGAAAGACCGTACCATACAGGATTCAGCAAACTGGTATGACTGTCGAGCTCTTTTAAACGATCTTCACACCAAGCCAAATGATCTTGTTCTTCAATTGCTGCAAATTCCATTTCACGACGTACATTTGGAAGTTTGGCTGTTAATGCTTGCCCATGATAAAGCGCTTGAGCACAGACTTCACCACTATGGTTAACGCGCATTAAGCCTGCAACATGACGTGCTTCACTGACAGCCAGCTTAGTTTCTACTGCATTGGACGGATTGCTTCTTTGTGCCGAAGTTGCACCAGGTACTAAACTTCTTAAAGCTTGGTCAAATGAATTGATCAATTTATCGATGCCAGTATATTGACGCATATTAGTCCTCCAAAGAAACCTGAGTTGTCGCTATTAATGGTTTTAAACGAATTAATAACCAAGTACTAAAAATAGCACTCAGCACAGCTGTGATACAGAATAAGATTTTAATATCTATTTTCAAAATACTTAAGATGAGAATAGAAAAAATTGCCGATGAAACCATGAATATTGCATTAAAAATATTGTTTGCCGCAACCACACGTGCACGGTGAGATTTTGGGGCATAGGCTTGCATCATGGCATAAAGTGGAACGATATAAAAACCTCCACTTATGCCCAATAAGGTCACCGCAAGCATGACATGATAATAAATTGCCCCTGAATTAAACATATCAGAAATCGCAATCAGATCACCAGTACGTTCTGGAACAAAAGCCAAACTAGCTGCTAAATAGAGTGCAAATAGCGTTAAGCCAATCGCACCAAGCGGTACCATTTTGATATTCACTTCTGCACCGCCAATTTTACGGCACAGTAACGAACCTACGCCAATGCCGACAGAAAAAAATGTAAGTAATAAACTAACAACATTTTCATTGGCATGTAGGTTTTGCTGTGTTAACTGCGGGATTTGTGTGAGATAAGTTGCACCATAAAACCAGTACCAAGAATTGCCTAAAAGTACGATAAAAATTAACGGTAAACTTTTAGCATAGCGGATGGTTTGGAAACTGGTACGGAAGAAATTCCAATCGATTTCTAAGTCTTCATTTGAAGTAGATTGTTTAAGGACAAAACGACTGGATAAATAACCCACTACTGCAATAGATACGATGGTTAAGCAAATCCAGATCATATTGCCTTGTGACAGCGAAATGACTGCGCCGCCTAAAATCATCCCAATTAGAATCGCAATGGATGTGCCTGACTGAAACAGGGCGTTACCAGACATCAGTTCATTGGGTTTTAAAATTTCAGGCAAAATCGCATATTTGATTGGCCCAAAAAAAGTACTATGCGTACCCATTAAAAATAAGGCGAAGAGTAAAATCCAAAGATTACCCAATAAAAAACCCGCTGAGGCGATCAGCATGATGATGATTTCTAAAATTTTAATACTTCGGACTAAAAATGAGCGTTCGTATTTATCTGCAATCTGACCTGCGGTCGCAGAGAAGATGAAATAGGGTAGAATAAACAGTAACGCAGCGAGATTGTTGAGTGTACTGATATTGGCAGACTGATGATGAATCCAACCATAGGTAATGACGAGTAATAATGATTGTTTATAAACATTATCATTCAGGGCGCCAAAAAACTGGGTAAGGAACATCGGTAAAAAACGTCTTGTCCCTAAAATATGCTCATTTTTTTCCATTGTAGACGACTTCATTTAGTTATATATAAGAAATGTGTTGAAATGGTAACTATCTCTCAAAATCATGTATCATGTTTTTAACTTAAATCATGTGTAAAACCAATTGGTTTGGGTATTTGAAAGATTTTTAATAATTGATCTTTCTACAAATAAATTTAGGTCATTCGAGCTTGGTATGCCAGCAAAAATTAATTTTAAAAAATCTGTGCTTTCACATAGTGTACATTTACACTTTGACCGTTATCATATCAATAAACTGATATGTTCAAGTGTTTTTTTAAGTGTTTTTGCGATCCCTGTCAGTTATGCCGATCAAATACAAAGCAATCAGAACTTGCCATCAAGCTCTGAAACCATCAGTACAAGTTCTGAAAAAATCAGCAATACTCAAGAACAATTAGAATCAGCGGCCATTCAACAAGGCGTACCCAACGAAAAGATCGACCAGTTAGATCAGAAAATTCAACAAGCTCAACAAACGGATCAAGTTGATAGCGTTAAAATGCTTGAACAACAAGAAAAAAATATGGGGGTGCAAGATGATTTTAAGCCGATCCAATTTGAAGATCTTGAAGAGTTACCTGCTGTTGCTGTGGATCAATCGTTGGCAAATGAAATTTATAAAGTTGCAGAAGATGCGAAAACGGATGCACAGAATTTTCGTAATGGGGTGACCAAAGCACCTCAAGTTGAAGTGACTAATGCGACCCAGCAAGAATTGAATGAAATTACGCAAGCGCCAGTCAATGTCGATCAGCTTATACAAACTATTCGTGCAGACAATAAAATTTCTGTAGAGGAAAATCAATCGGGTAAAACCTTGGTTGATAATACACAGAGCAATACTGATGAAGAAAAAGCTAAACCTGGTTTCTTTAAAAGTTTAGTCAATAAAATCCGTGGACCGCAAGACAACGGTGTACCTATTCCAAAAATCGGTGTTTCCGTAACAGGTGCGCCTACGGTTCTTGCAACTAACTTAAAAGCAAAATTAGGAACCTTTACCCAAGAAGCATATTCTGATTTTAATGGCTCGGTGCCACAGTTAAGAACATTGGCGGTACAGGCTGCCCAAGCAGTAGGTTATTACAATGCAGAATTCAAGTTTACTAAAATTGATGATACTCATTTAGGGGTTAAAGTCACTCCACATGATCCAGTCAAAGTGGCTGAACAAAATATTGAGTTTACAGGGGCTGGCTCTAAACTGGCACAGTTCCAAGTTATTGGCGTACTTCCTGATTTAGAAGAAGGAGATATTCTCAATCATGGTGCTTATGAATCTACCAAAAGCCGAATAGTAGATGCAGCATCGAATAATGGATTTTTTGATGGTTATTGGCGTTTACATGATGTCAAAGTTGAACAACCACAAAACAAAGCCAAAATTGATTTAAAATACGAAACGGGCGATCGTTATAAACTCGAAGATGTAGAGTTCAGAATGAGTGATCCTTCTAAGCCGCTCCCAATCGATTTAAAAATCTTAAAAACTTTAGCGCCGTGGGAAGATGGTGCGGATTACACTGCATGGCGTGTTAATGGTTTGGCCAATAACTTAACCAACTCACGTTATTTTAACTATACCTTGGTTGATGCGATTAAACCGGATGCAATTGTAAAACCACTTGAGCTTCCTGCTGATCTGCAAGCCTTAGTAGATCAGCAAAAAATCACTGAAACAACATTGTCTGCGCAAACCAATGCCGATAAAGCACATTTGTCAGATAAAGAAGTGACCCAAAATGTGGTCAATGAAAATCAGTTTGCGGGAACGCAAGGTGAAGAAGTCAATCCAAACTTAAAGCAGCTTCAAGCGCAACAGAAAGAAAAAGAATCCGATGATGATCTATTAAAAGATCAGGCACGTGAGAATAAAAAGATTCCTGTGATTGTGACTTTAAATGCGGATCGCTTAAACAGTTTAGAAACAGGTATTGGTTATGGGACCGATACAGGGGTACGTTTACGTAGCCAATATAGACGTGCGATTGTCAACCATTTAGGGCATTCTTTTGATGCCAATATGGAATTGTCACAAATTCGTCAAGCGATTGATGCTCGCTATAACATTCCTTATAAACATCCATTAAATGATTACTTTAGTTTGGTTGCGGGTTATGAACGAGAAACCCGTGATGGTATTGGTAATGACATGGATTTGGTTATTGAGTCTGCGGTAGCCGGGGTAGACCGTATTATTAAAGGTTCAAGAAAAGAGTGGCAGCATATTCTTGGTGTGCGTTACCGTTTAGACCGTGTTACTCAAAATGGTCCTGTAGATATTGCCAATATTCCTGATGCTTTTTTAATTCCTGGTTCAAATCAAGAACAGCAGTCATTGTTGTTGGGTTATGAAGCAACCAAAACAACCAGTGATAATCGGATCAATCCAACACGCGGATATAAGCAAAGTTATAAAATTCAGCTTGGCAGTAAATCTTTACTTTCAGATACGGATATGGCGATCACCAGTGCAGATTGGAAAGGTTTATATTCTTTTGGTCAAAATGATAATCATCAGGTTGTTGGTGGTTTGAATGTCGGCTATATTTTTGCCAAAGATTTTGAACAAGTTCCTTATAATTTAAGATATTTCGCTGGTGGGGACCAGAGTTTACGAGGCTTCGATTATAAGAGCCTATCCCCAACGGAATATGGCTATAAAGTCGGTGGTCAAGGTTTGGCTGTCGGTTCATTGGAATACAACTACCAATTTAAAGAGGGTTGGCGTGGCGCAATATTCAGTGACTTTGGTAATGCTTACGATAAATCATTTAGTAACGATACCCAATATAGCTTAGGCTTAGGAATCCGTTGGAAGTCACCAATTGGTCCAATTCGTATTGATGTTGCATCAGGTGTTTCAGATCCTGCTCGTCCAATTCGACTGCACTTCTTTATTGGTTCACAACTTTAATTAACTAAAAATATAAGAGAATTACTGGAAATATTATGGCTGATGAAGAACATCAAGATGTTCAAAATGATCAACTAAAGCAAGAGCAGACACCGAAGAAGCGCAATATATTGCGTAATATTCTGATGTCATTGCTTTTGGTCATTATTTTATTGATTGCTGCATTGGCTGTGATGTTTAGTACCGATAAAGGCAGTAAGTTTTTATTGGATCGGGTTGCTTCAAGCCAGAAAATTATTGATTACCAATATGAAAGCGGTAACTTGCTTCAAGGGATTATACTTAAAAATGTTTTGGTCACTCTCGCTGCAGTTGATGTCAAAATTGATTGTGCAGATGTTTCCTTGGGTTGGCGCGCAATATTAGATAAAGAAATTCATCTGAGCCATGCTGATGTTAACAATTTAAGAATTATCAGCAAAACACCACCAAGCGATGAACCCTTTAAGTTTAGCGAAATCAAGTTACCCTTTGTTTTACGTTTAGATGAAGCAAATGTAGATCATATGCAGTTTCAAACCGCATCTACAAAAATTGATTTTAACGATATTCATTTAGAAAATGCATTGTGGTCGGGTACAGAGTTGAAGTTTGAAAACTCTAAAATGGACATGGGCTATTTATCTGTAAAAGACGCGACAGGTAATATGAACTTTAAACAAGGCGATTATCCGCTGAATGCCAAGGCAATTTTGCGGATCCCAAGTTTAAAAAGTTTAAATGTTGAAGATATTTATGTACATGCGCGTGGCTCACTCGACACAATTAAAGCAGGTGTTGCGACTAAAACGCCCGATCTTTTAACGGGTTGGGCGGTGATCCATCCGATGCGTCATGATGTTCCAATGAATGGTGCTTTGGTTTTTAAAGATTATCATTGGCCGTTGTTGCAGGAACAAGAATTACTGTCTAAAAATGGCTTGGCGAAATTTCAAGGCGATGTTAAAGGCTTAAGCTTAGATATCAATACAGACATTAGTGGTAAAAATATCCCACAAGGTCAATATACCGCTTTAGCACATACCGATTTAACCAATCAGTTGAATATTAATAATTTAAATGGTCAATTGATGGGTGGTGCTTTAAATCTTGCAGGTTTGGTCAGTTGGCAAGATCATGTGCATTGGGATGTGCAAGGCCGTTTAGATCGAATCAATCCAAAAGATAAAATTATCCCACAAGTGATTCGAGACTTTTTACCTGTTTCGCTTGATGCCAAAATTGGTTCAGTGGGCGAATTAAAACAAGGCATGCATTTAACCGCCAATGTTGATTTTGATAAATATGAAGCTTGGAACGTTAAATTAGATCAAGCTGAACAAAAGGGTAAAAAGCCTGAACCGATGTTATTGGGTGTTAACTGGAAAAATATTGACCGAGCAGTGCCTTATGTGGGCTGGTTGAGCAGTGAACAAGGTCAGGTTGAAGTTGCACTGGTTGACGATCAGCAAAATATTCATGTGGCAACCGTTGTACGTCAACATGAAAAAGGCAGTTTACCTGAGGGCAAATACACAGCTCAGTTAGACCTAAAAGGCAATGATCTACACGTACCAGCATTTGAATATGTGGCAACGAAAGGTAGTTTATCTGGAAATGCAATCGTTGAATTACCTACTGAAAAACGCCAGTTAAAATGGAATGCCTTGCTCAATGCAAAAGATTTTAATCCACAAAGTATTGTCGCAACAGCACCAGTAGATTTAATCAATGGGCAGATAAAAGCCAATGGTTTTGCAAAACCAAATCAACAATTGATTAATTTTGATGCGATTAATTTAACCGGCCGACTTGCAAATCAAGCCAACCCTGAAACAATCCAATTGACTGGTAAAAGTACAGCCGCAGTTATTTTTAACGATGCCAATGCAGGTGGTGCTTTTAAAGGCTTTGCAGTGAATTATGATGGCGCATTAAATGCGTCACAGCTGAAACAAGGCAGTGGCTTATTAAAGATTAGAGTTGCGGGTACACCAGAGCTAATTAAAATATCTGAGCTACAGCATGATGGTGTTGCAGGAAAAATCTTAGCCAATGGCTTGGTGCATATCAGCAATGGCATCGGTTGGGATATCAACGCATCTTTGGTGCGTTTTAAACCGCAATATTTTGTTTCTTCTGTGCGTGGTGAAGTTTCTGGGAATGTGAAGACTCAGGGGAATTGGTCAGATCGTCTGAAGAGAATTAATATTCAACAATTGAATATTGCAGGCATGATCAATAGCAAACCATTGAGAGGACGCGGTAACCTTGCAGTTGTTTTAAATTCTGATTTAAAAGGCTTGATGCCACAGCAATTTGAAGCCAACAACTTATTTTTGTCTTATGCCAATAACCAAGTTCAGGCTACAGGAAATGCACAGAATCTACGATTAAAAGTTAATGCACCTGCATTATATGAACTTTATCCAGGATTACGTGGTACAGCATATGGTTATTTAAATTTACAAGCACAACCGCGTTTAAGTGCAACTGCAAACCTCACAGTCGATAATTTTAGTTTTAATGATAGTCTAAGCATTAAAAAATTAAGCTTAAAGGGTGAATTGCCAACCTCTGAAACTGTAGCGTCGAAAATGGTGGCGCAAATGGAAACTTTACGCAGCGGAAACCGTGAGATTCAGCATGCAGGGATTACACTTTCTGGAACACGTAAAGCACATTTATTACAGCTTCAAGCATGGAACTATTATTCTAAGTTTTATGTGCAGCTTGCAGGTGGATTTAATGCGCAAAATGATTGGTTAGGTCAGATTCAAAAAGGTGAGTTTGACTCAGTAAGAGCACATTTATTACAACAACAAAATGCACCTGTTATTTTTAACGCCTCAAAATCGGAGTTATATGTTGGACAGCATTGTTGGTCAAGTCAGCAAAGCCAATTGTGTTTTGATCAACCGATCCGCGCAAGTCAGCAAAATGGTAATGTTTCCTTTGTTACTAAAAATTTAGATCTGAATGATTTTGCCGCGTTTATGCCAGAAGGTTTGGCACTGACGGGTAAGTTAAATGGTTATGCAAAAGCATCATGGGCGAAAGGTGCACAACCTAAGCTAGATGCTAAGCTGGTTACCCGGAATGGGCAAATTGGTATTGCTGCAGAAGATCCAAATGACCCTTCAACTTCGATGAACTATGACGAAGCCAGTGTAATTGCGAAAAGCATAAAAGATGGCTTGTTGTTGCGTGTTGATTTAAAAGCACCGAATGTCGGAACAGGCTATGCCAGCCTCATTGTCAACCCATATGTCGAGTCTAAGCCGATGCGTGGTGAGGTGGCATTTAATGAAGTTCAGTTGAAAATCTTAAAGCCATTTATTGCCGATGTACGTAAACTCGATGGGACTTTGTCGCTTGCAGGAAAAATTAACGGTACGCTGACACAACCATTGTTTGATGGTGAAATGCGCTTGAAAAATGGTGAAATTAGTATGATTTCACTGCCTGTGAATTTGAATAATGTTCAGATTTACACTTCAATTCGTCAAGACGTTGCAACAATTAATGGTGCATTTAACAGTGGTCGTGGTGTCGGTAAAATTAATGGCAGTATCGATTGGAAAAATGATCCACATATACAATTACGTCTCAATGGCGATAAATTGCTGATTCGTCAAGCACCGTTGATTACTGCGGTTGTCGATACCGATATTGAACTGGATGCTTTACCTTTAAGTAAGAAACTGACCGTGAAAGGTAAAGTTGATGTACCTAGTGCATTAATTTCAATGCCTGAATCCAGTGCAACCGTAGTCAATGTGTCACCTGATGTCCGTATTGTAAAAGAAGGTCAAAATCAGCTGGCCGTGCTTAAAGCAGCACAGCCGTGGTCTATACGTGCCGATGTTTCAGTAAACTTGGGCGATAAAGTTATTTTCCAAGGCTTTAACAGTCGTATTCCATTGGTGGGGCGTCTTTATCTTTCTCAACGTGGTTTGGAAACTGCAATGCGTGCCAATGGTGCGATTGGTGTCAGTCAAAAAGTAACCGTTGAGGCTTATGGTCAGCGCTTAGACTTAAATCGTGCCATTGCTCGTTTTAATGGCCCATTGTCTAATCCTACATTGGATGTCGATACCAATAAGAGTATTTCTGGCAGTACGGTAGGTCTACGTATTACAGGCACAGCTTCTAGTCCAAACATTCAAGTTTATAATGATGCTGGTTTGTCTGATCAGGAAGCGATGAATGCTTTAATTACAGGACGTATTAATGAAGGGTCCAGTGGTTTAAGTAATGCTGAAGGATTTAAATCGGATGTAAACAATACGATTGCAGCAGCAGGGATCAGTTTGGGGCTAGGTGGAACACGTGCATTTACCAACCAAATTGGACGTACATTTGGTTTAAGTGGTTTGTCATTTGATGCACAAGGTACAGGCGATGATACTCAGGTCAGTTTGACGGGTTATATTACGCCAGACTTGTATATTCGTTATGGTGTGGGGGTGTTTACACCAGTGAATAAACTGACTTTACGTTATCAAATGAATAAACGTTTATATTTGGAAGCCAGCCAGTCTTTAGAAAAAGCCATTGACGTGTTCTATCATTGGAGATTCTAGATATGGATAAAACATTTTAGATGCAATTGGCATTGAAATGTAGTTGATCAATATTGAAAAACTCGGATTACGATCCGAGTTTTTTATATTTATATCAAATGAGATGAATCATTGAGCTAAACAAAGCACATCGTAAAATGCATGGAATATGAGTAGTGCAAAGATTTTGCACATGCTATTGCAAAGCCAATAGGTGAGTATATTAAAGATCTTTATATTGCATTTGTTTTGCTGATTTACACTGATTATTTAAGGCTGATCATGGGTTGAATATCTAATTTTTTAGAAATAGAAAAGTCCAATGAAATATTGGGCTTTTAAAACTGATTTGAAGATGGCGTTACACGCTAAAGCACTTCAATGGTGTTATTCAGTTAATAGCACATCACCATATTGTTCACGTAAATCACGCTTTAACATCTTACCCGTCCCTGTTAAAGGAATGGATTCAACAAAAATGACTTTGTCGGGGATTTGCCATTTTGCAATCTTATCAGCATAGTAATCCAGTAGATCTTGCTCAGTAATGTGAGTGCCTTGCTGTTTAATCGCAATCACCACTGGGCGTTCATCCCATTTCGGGTGGTTTGCTGCAATGACGGCAGCCATCGCAATTTCAGGATGATTCATGGCAATATTTTCAAGCTCAACAGAAGAAATCCACTCACCACCTGATTTAATTAAATCTTTGGCACGATCGCTTAAAAGCAAATAGCCATCTTCATTAATCGTGGCGATATCACCAGTATCAAACCAACCATCGGCACTTAATGCTTTTTCTGATTTGCCATAATAAGATTCAATAATCCAATGGCCTTTTACTTGCAGATTCCCCGTGCTATGTCCATCACGAGCAACTTCATGTGTGCCATTTTCTTCATCGGTAATACGTAAATCTACGCCGAAAGGTGGTCGACCTTGAGATAGGCGAACTTTGAACTGTTCTTCTTCACTTAAATTTAAGTGTTTGGCTTTGAGCTGATTACCTGTACCCAATGGGCTCATTTCAGTCATGCCCCATGCATGAATGGTTTCGCAATGATAAATATCTCTAAATGCTTTCATCATCGCTGGTGGGCAAGCTGAACCGCCAACAACATTGCGTTTAAGGCTTTCAAGAGTGCTGCCAGATTGTTTTGCTGCGGCAAGCAGGCCTTGCCAAATAGTCGGTACACCAAGTGCAATACTGACTTTATATTCATCAATCATTTGTACTAAGCTGGCGCCATCTAAACCCGGCCCCGGGAGTATCAACGTACAACCAACCATTGCTGCGGCATAAGGTGTACCCCAAGCATTGACATGGAACATGGGAACCACAGGTAACATAATATCTTTTGCAGATAAATTTAGAGAGTCGGGTAGCGCGATCGCATAGGTATGTAAAATGGTTGAGCGATGACTATACAATGCGCCTTTTGGATTGCCTGTTGTCCCTGAGGTATAGCATAGAGAGCTTGCAGTATTTTCCTCAAAATTAGGCCACTCGTACTGTACAGAATGTTCTGCAATCAGCACATCATAGAACTTAACATCTGGGAGGGCATCGGCAATATCTTGGTCAAAAGCACCCAGATAAACGAAATGTTCTACATGAGGGGTAAGGGCTTTCACTGCTTTGATTAGTGGTAAAAAGGTTTTATCAAATAACACCACTTTGTCTTGAGCATCATTGATAATAAAGATCAATTGTTCAGGAAAGAGTCTAGGGTTAATGGTATGGCAGACCAAGCCACTTCCAGAAATTGCATACCAAGATTCAAGATGACGATGATTATTCCATGCAATCGTTGCAACTCGGTCACCTAAGCCTAAACCCAGTCCAGCAAGTGCATTGGCAAAGCGTTTCGCATTCTCGCTTACATGTGTCCAATCTGTCTTTGTAATCGTGCCATCGGTATTTTTTGAAATAATCGCAGTATCACCATGATAACGCGTAGCATGCTCAATGAGGCTACTGATTAATAATGGTTGCTGCATCATACGTCCTTGCATATAAAATTCCTTTATAATCTTGTTGATAGGCTTAAATTGTATTTTTCTCAGAAGCTTTCTAAGTGAAAAAATTTGTTAAATAGAAAAAGCTATCATTTCATCCTATATAAAAGTCAGATTAAATCAAGCTTAAAAACAATATTTTTTGCAACATTTTTGTTGTTTTAACCAATAAAAAACAATAACTTAGTTGGATTATCACAATTTGAAAATTTGATGATGAAATTGGGGGTATCAGACTAAAGAACTAGGAAAAAGTATTATTCATATATATGTATATGTGCTAAACATATTACATGTCTTGTTAAGGCATTGATGTTTTAGGATGAAACTATATTGACGTGAGATATTAAAAGGAGTTTTAGAATGTTTCAAAAAATCAGAAAATTATTGTGTATCCACAGTTTTGAATATGAAATTGGACATAATATTGTGGTTAAAGAGTGTCGTAAGTGTGGTGCTCATCATTAATTTTCTAGAAGCTATCTCAAAATATCACTGTATTATGATCATTCGATAAAATATGGTGATATTTAGAAAGCGTTATATCTCTAAATGAAAATAATAAAAATCTAGTTTTTCAAGCTGATTCATTCAATCTTATGGCGATAGATGTCCTTGTTTGATTGCATATGGCTGTTTTATTTTATTGCTTAAGGCTGTCTTGGTTTTTTCAGTATGGTTAAATTTACGTTAGAATAACCCTATTCTTGTTTTATTGTCTTTGAATCATAATGTCTAAAGATTTTTTAGCTGAAAATTATATTGTCGATGAACATCTTGCTGATACTTTAAATTGGTTATGCCAACATCAAGATTGTTATGATGCCTTTCAATTTGATGTGTTGACTCAAGAACTCAAAGTTCATCATGCCAATGGTACAGATATCATTCGTCAGGGGATGTATCTTACGGCAAAGTACGGAATTTTAATCACATCTTTATAGTGAGTTGGTGCTCAACGATTGTCGCTAAAATCAGCATGTAACATATTCTTGCGCTTAAATTTAATTTATCGTGTTTTTTTACTTTGATTAATGCGACAAAAAAGTCAAAACACAGCTAAAATATAGCTTGAATAGTGTGTATTGAATCCATAATGAATATGAACGTATCAGAACATCAGCGTAGCATTTTGGCTACGATGGGAATAGAGCTTTGGATCCCCAAGGTTGATGTTCAAACACGTCATTATGAAAATGCGCTATACCGTGATATTGCTCAAGTTGAACGGGATATTGCTGTTGTGCCTGAGTTGAACACGCATTCAACTCAATCTGATGCAAAATTAGAAAATCAAAATGTACAGCCGTCACAGATTGAAAAAGCACATCAGCCTGAAGTTTCTTTATTAAAACGAAATCCAGAAACACAGCAAACTGAAGAAATTTCAGCGCCTGAACAAATTCAGCAACAGACAAACTTTATTGTCGAGCCTGCATTACCAATTGCGCCATTTGAAATCCAAGCCTATTGCATTGAAAGCTGTGTCATCTTTGTCGATTGTACTCAAATCAGCGCTGACCAATTAACACTATGGGGCAATATTCAGCAGGCGCTTGTAGGGCAATTTTATGATTTAAAATGGCCTTTTCCAATGTTGCAGCTTCAAGATGGAAGAGGGGCTGCGATGTATATCCAAGGGTTTGTTGATGCTTTAAGGCAAGAGCGTAAAGTCATCAGTCTTGGTCAATTGCCTTATTTAAACAATACTGAAATGTTTGAATTGGCAAGTCTACAAGAGATGATTGAGCAACCTTTATTAAAACGCCGTCTATGGCAATTTATGCAAAATAAACTGAATTAGTTTTCAAGATCTGTACTGAGAGGTTTTCTGGGATATGAATAAAAAAGTGGTTGTATTTAGTCAAATCGACTCAGAAGTTCAAGCAAAATTAGCAGAAAAATATCAGTTGGTTGTATTGAATCCTAAGCAAGGCGATATCAATGCACAAATTCGTCAAGCGGTTGTTGATGCAGACGCAATGATTGGTGCGGGTCGTTTGATTAATGAAAGCAATATAGCCACTGCAGAAAAATTAAAAATTATCTCCTCTGTCAGTGTAGGCTATGATAATTACGATGTTGATTATTTAAATCAAAAGAAAATCTGGTTGTCGAATACACCACACGTATTGACCGAAACGACTGCGGATTTAGCGTTTACTTTGTTGATGAGTGCTGCACGTAAAGTACCGAGTCTAGATCACTGGACCAAACAAGGTGAGTGGCAACGTACAGTCAATGCGACACAATTTGGTCAAGAAATTTTTGGTAAAACTTTAGGAATAATTGGTTTAGGTCATATCGGTGCAGCAATTGCACGACGTGGATTTTATGGCTTTAATATGAATATTTTGTATCATAATCGCCGTGAAAAAATCGAAGTTGCACAACAGTTTAATGCACAATATAAAAGTCTTGAAGCACTGTTAAAACAAGCTGATTTTGTTGTGGTTGCGGTAGACTTAAATAGCCAATCTAAAGCATTAATCGGTGCTCAAGAGTTTGCCTTGATGCAAAAGCATGCTGTTTTTGTCAATATTGCGCGTGGTTCAGTAGTGGATGAACAGGCATTAACTGAGGCTTTACAGAACCGTCAAATTTTTGCTGCGGGTCTAGATGTATACCAAAAAGAACCATTGCAACAATCGCCATTGTTTGAGTTGGATAATGTCGTGACTTTACCGCATATCGGCTCAGCAACTGCCGAGACGCGCAAGAAAATGGCGGAACTGGCTTTTCAAAATTTAGTCGATGCTTTGGAACAACGCACACCAAGATATTTAGTCAATGAAAACTTCTAGTTGATGTTGAATGTTTGCTGACAATGCAAATTACATATGAAATGTTTACAGCCCCCTAACACTTCATTGCGAATTTGTACTAAATTCAATGTTATATTTAGAATATTAAAATAATTGGGACGATCAATTGAACAAGACCTTCCTCAGCCTTTGTCTCTGCTTAAGCACTTCAATTAGCTCAGCTGATGATTTTCTGCAAACTCAAAATAGTACTCAATTTGAAGTACCTGAAATTGGCAGTGGGGTGGGATTTATTGATCAACAAAAAGAAAAAACCATTGGTGAAAAAGTTTATCGTCAAGTTCAACAGCAAATGCCAGTTCTGCAAGACCCTTGGCTGGAAGATCAGTTTATGCTGGTTTTTTCAAAAATTCTCAGTCAGACCCAGCTTTCACAGCCAGTAGGCTTGGTGGTGATCAAAGATGCTCAGATCAATGCATTTGCAGTACCTGGGGGCATGTTTGCCTTAAATAGTGGGATGATTACAGCTTCAAGTAATATGGATGAAGTTGCCAGTGTAATGGGACATGAAATTGCCCATGTCACACAACGTCATTACAGCCGTTCGCAGGAAGCATTTAAAGGTCAAGGTTTATTGGCGCTTGCAGGAATTATCGTCGGTGCTGCATTGGCGTCCAAAGCGGATGGTGATATTGGTGGCGCGGTGATGATGGGTACACAAGCTGCATTGATGGACAAGCAGCTCAGTTATAGCCGAAATCAAGAACGTGAAGCTGATCGGATCGGTATGCAGTTTATGTACGGGGCTGGATATGACCCAGAAAGTATGGCTGATTTCTTTGAAACCATGCATCGTTCTACCAGTCGTTTAAGTTTTTTACCTGATTTTTGGTTAACTCATCCCTTAACAACAGAGCGTATGAGTGAAGCAAGATTAAGGGCAAATCAGTTCCCAAAAGTTCCTTTTCGTGCCCAGCAATCTGATTTTGATATTATTAAATGGTATACCGCAGTAATTTCGGGACAAGCCACTGACCGTCAATTGCTGGCTTTAGCACAATCGAATAATTTAGCGGGTTTATTGGCTTTAAGCGAATTTTATTTGCTGCAAGGTGATTATGACAATGCGCAGACGCAGCTGAATTTAGCCAAGAAGGTTAACGCAGAACATACTTTGGTTACCTTGATTCAAACTTATATTTATTTAGGGCGAAATAAATTAGATGATGCCTATCAAACCATCATCAGCAAGCAAATCATAACCCCAGAAAATCGTGCATTAAGTTATAAATTAGCCGAAGTTTATATTCGACAGCAGAAACCCAAAGAAGCCGAGCAATTGGTCAACCGTTTTGTGAATAAAAATAATAAGGACATTATTGGCTGGCAATTGTTACAACAAGCGGCAAATTTAGATAAAAAGAATCCAATGCGTACAGTCAATGTGCTGAGAAATAGGGCGGAAGTTCAATATTGGTCTGGTGATGAAGAAAATGCAATTAAATCACTTTTACATGCCAAGCGTTTAGCTAAAGAAAATAATGCGATGAGTGCCCGTATCGATACACGCTTAAAGGTGATGCAAGATGAACGAAAGTTAAAAATTTAAAAGCTTGATTTAAAGAACTTAAAACTTGAGTTAAAAAACTAAAAATAATGGGTGATTTTAAATGAGCCATTAAAGAAAATTTACTTTCTATTCTTGCTTGAACAGGTTAAGCTAAAATCACTTAAAGTTATAATAAAGTATTTGATTCACATGAAGAAAATTTTAATCGCATTCAGCATTTTTTTCTATGCTCACTCAACATTTGCAGCAGTACCAGAAAGCTATGTTCGAGAAGTTGAGCGTATTTCGGCGCAATACAGTGCAGATATGAAATTTTTTTTACGTAGTCTAGATCCGAAATTGAGCCAGTTTAACCCGCAACAAGAGTCACAATTCTGTGGCATTGTTAAAAAATATGTCGATGATATGTATAAAACGACAGATGAAAATCGTCAATACCTCCCACCATCAGCGCAATCTATGACCAAACAAAATGTGATTGATAAAGTGATGTTGTCACCTGAAATGCAGTTACTTAAAAAATATAATATTCAGTGTGATTTGAAATAGGTTTATCTTTAACATCTTACATCTGAGCCACATTATTTATGGATTTTAACCAATTTCAAATTGAAAATGATCAGATTGTTCTCAACATCATTCAAGTATCTGATGCTGAAGATTTATATAGTGCAATAAAAAATAGTTTAACCGAGCTTAGAAAGTTTCTTGCAAGTTTAGTATGGGCATTGGAAGAACCTAATTTGCCAGCTTCAATGGCATTTTGTCAATCTCGTTTGGTGGCGTTATTAAATAAAGAGAACTTTGTATTTATTATCCGTTTAAAAGAAACTGATGATTTTTTAGGGGTTATCGATATCCATGCAATTGATTGGTTGCAAAATACTGCATCTATTGGGTTTTGGGGAAACTCAAAATTTAAGCAAAAAGGCTACATGTCACAAGCGCTAATACTATTTGTAAGTAGTTTATTCTCGAAATGGAATTTTTTGGGTTTAAATGCTTATGTCGATGTAGAAAATATATTGGCACGAAAATTATGTGAAAAAGCAGGGTTTTTACTTAAAGATATTCAATATCAATCTGTACAAAATCCAGTCGATGGTGGCTTTAGAGATATTTGCCATTATCAGATAGAAAATAAATTAAGTGATATTGTAGATTGACGATTTTGGGCTATTTAACAAGAAACTATTTCATTGCAAAATAATTTTTATTTAAGTTGTTAAATAGACCAAATCAAACAGAAATTCAGATTTAAGAACGTTGGGTTTAGCCAAGTTTTGCTTTAATTTTTGCTGAAACTTGTGCTGGATCGGCACGTCCGGCTATGATCGGACGTAGAGAATTCATCACCTTACCCATATCTTTCATGCTAGTTGCACCTTGCGCAGTAATAGTTTGCGCAATGAGAGAATCAAGCTCGTCCTCTGACATAGCTTCAGGTAGAAACTGAGATAACACCTCAATTTCGGCTTGTTCTTTACTAGCTAAATCTTCACGGCCTGCACCTTCAAAGGCTTTGACCGATTCTTTACGTTGTTTGATTTGCTTTTCAATGACCGCAAGAACCTGAGTATCGTCAAGCTCTATGCGCTCATCGACTTCGATTTGCTTGATTGCTGCCTGTAGACCACGAATTACCGTTAACTTACCCATTTCTTTAGCACGCATTGTTGCTTTTAAAACATCAGTTATTTGGTTTTTTAAAGTAGTCATTTATCTGTCCAGGTGAGTCAATCAATCACAAATTAATCTTAGTAAAGGCGAGTAGTACGTACTGATTCACGCGCCAATTTCTTTTGGTAGCGTTTAACAGCAGCAGCTTTTTTACGTTTACGTTCTTGAGTAGGTTTCTCGTAGAATTCACGTTTACGAACATCAGCTAAAACACCAGCTTTTTCGCATGAACGTTTGAAACGACGGATAGCTACGTCTACTGGTTCGCCTTCTTTCAATTTAACTTGTGGCATGAAGAATCCTCATTAAGTTATGGATAAGATCAGGGTCGAATTACCCTAGATCACAAGTGAAGGTCAGTATTTTACTCATTTACATCTCATACCACAAGTCTATAATAGCTTTAGCAATATTTTGAAATGGGTAAAAGGCAATTTAATGATCGTTCTGGGCTTAGAAACTTCATGTGATGAAACAGGATTAGCGCTCTATGACAATGAAGTCGGCTTAAGAGGACAGGTGTTATATAGTCAAATTAAATTGCATGCAGAGTATGGTGGTGTGGTCCCTGAGTTGGCCTCTCGTGATCATGTTCGGAAGTTAATTCCTTTGATTAATCAGTTGCTTGATCAAAGCGGTGTAAAAAAATCAGAGATCGATGCAGTGGCGTATACGCGCGGCCCTGGCTTAATGGGTGCACTGATGACAGGGGCATTATTTGGTCGCACCTTGGCTTTTGCCCTGAATAAACCCGCGATTGGCGTGCATCATATGGAAGGTCATATGCTTGCTCCATTATTATCCGAAAATCCACCTGAATTTCCGTTTGTCGCATTATTAGTGTCAGGTGGACACACTCAATTGATGGCAGCACATGCAATAGGTGAGTACGAAATTCTAGGTGAGTCGATTGACGATGCCGCTGGTGAAGCTTTTGATAAAGTCGCAAAAATGTTGAAATTACCTTATCCGGGTGGTCCAAATATTTCAAAATTGGCGGAACAAGGTGACAAAAATGCTTTTGAATTTCCACGTCCAATGTTGCATCAAGGGCTAGATTTTTCATTTAGTGGTCTAAAAACTGCTGTTTCAGTGCAGTTAAAAAAATTAGGTGAAGAACAACGTGATGCAGATATTGCAGCTTCATTCCAAGAAGCTTTGGTGGATACTTTGGTTAAAAAGTCGATTAAAGCATTAAAACAGTCGGGTTTAAGACGGTTGGTGATTGCGGGCGGTGTCAGTGCCAATAAACGTTTAAGAGAGCGTTTAGAAGCAGATTTAGCTAAAATTAAAGCAACGGTTTATTATGCAGAACCTGCTTTGTGTACAGATAATGGCGCAATGATAGCGTTTGCAGGTTATCAGCGTTTAAAAGCTGGACAAAAAGATGGTTTATCGGTGACGACAACACCACGTTGGCCAATGACTGAATTGACTAAACCTGAATTAGTTTAAGTCTGATATTGAACGGATTGTTAAATTTAAAAAAGAGGCGAAAGCCTCTTTTTTTTGGATTTAAAATTTAACGCGAATAAGGCTTCCACGTTTTGCTTTTGTTATCATAGTTATATTGAACCTGATCATCGTAATTTGATTCAAATTTTGTATGACCATATTGATGACTGATGCTAAAACAATTTTTGATATTGCTATAAGTTTCATGTGTGCCAGGATGATCACCATCGAATTGCGAACCCATTAAGCATAATTTGGCGTCATTCAATGCAAATGTATAAGTGGGCTTCTTTTTGACATTGCCTTCATTATCTTCCCAACCCGTGAACTGATAATTGAGTGGATAGACAATCCCTGTTTGGCTATCTATAGCAACCATTTCTAAAGAATCTGAAGTTCCCGTATTGAGTAAAATATATTTTTTATCAAAATTAGGCTGCATTGATTTAAGCGCATTTTTGTATTTGGCAAGGTTGGCTTTAGAACAATAATCGCCATTAAAATAATCACTCTGACACTCAGAAACTTTTTTCAACGTCGTCCCAGCATATGCCAATTGTAGTGATGCAGAACAAACAATCAGTGATAGGGCAAAAAATCTTTTCATTTATACTGACTTTGAATGTGTATTTATACAGTTTATCGCATTTCTTTTACTGTGGTTTATCTGATTTCATGATAGAAAATAATCAGAATATTAAAAAATGAGATTGGCATATGGACTTATTGTCTTCTGAACAGCATATCAACCTAAGCAATATTGACACAGATCTTCAGCTTTATAAAAAATTTAGCCAAGGCGTGCGTTTACCTTATGAGGTTTTAAACATTCACAATATTCCTGATGGTGCAAAACCCGGCCATTTTATCGAGGTTCGTTGTGGTGGGTTTGGTTCAGAAATTTCAGCTCACCCTACAGAAAAGTATCAATTCTATGCACTTACAGATCGTGGGCCGAATACCACGTATAACGTCAATCAGGATCATGGCAAAATCTTTTTAGATCCTGACTATACCCCTAAAATTGGATTATTTGAGTTAAAAAAAGATGGAACTATTCAAAAAATAAAAGAAATTTTATTAAAAGATCCAATGGGCAGAAATATTACAGGTTTGCCTAATCAGCATTTTGGCGCAAGTAAAGAAATTGCCTATGACCAAGATGGAAAGAAATTAGCCATAGGGACAGATGAATTTGGATTGGATGCTGAAGGTTTGGTTGCACTCAAAGATGGTACTTTTTGGGTCAGCGATGAATATGGTCCTCATATTGTGCATTTTAATGCAGATGGGCTAGAAATTGATCGTATCAATGCCTATGTTTTAGATGAGCGCAGAACATCGGGTTATTTATTACCTCAAGAATATGCTAATAGACGCCAGAATCGAGGAATGGAAGGTTTAACCATTACACCCGATCAAAAAAAGCTGGTGGGCATCATGCAATCCACCATGAGCAATCCCAATGCATCGGTAAGCAAATCAGATCTTGTGCGTATTGTGATGATTGATTTAGAAAGCAAAGTCGTTTCTCAGTATTTGTATCAACAAGAAGGGGGTGCAAAGACCTATTCAAATACAGCAATTACAGCCTTGAGTTCCACGCAATTTCTAGTCGCAGAACGTGATGATGATTTCTATAAAGATAATCCTCAAGCATTTAAACGGATTTATAAAATCAATCTGCAACATGCCACTGATTTGGAAAAGCTAAAGCCAAGTTCAACGATTCGGCAAGATGAACAATTCGGTCTGTTGATAGCGGAACAAACCTTGGAACAATATGTGTTAACAGCAGGCTGGAGTGGTCTGGCTCAACAGGGTATCTACCCAGTAGAAAAAACCTTAGTGGTGGATTTGGTTGCGCGTTTACACTATCCGCACGATAAAATTGAAGGTCTATGGGTGATTGATGAACAGCATTTAGGGGTTCTCAATGATGATGATTATACTTTTTCTGAAACGGATGGAGTATTGGAACAAAAGTATTTGGATCACGATAAAAATATCATTGATGGCAATACACTTTATATCCTTGATCAATTGGATTTAACAGCAGATTAAGTATTTATTCATACAAGATAAAATTAAACCGCCAAATTAATTTGGCGGTTTAATGAATGTATTTACGATTAACTTTGTGCTGGTTTTAAACTTGATTCAAGTATTAAGCTTGATTCAGATATTAAACTTAGTATTCCCAGAACATCCGTTGAATTTCTTTTGCATCTTTGGTTTTGGTCAGTGCTAAAGCAGCTAAAAGTTTTGCTTTTTGCGGATTTAAATCGTGAGCAACGACCCAACCATATTTATCATCAGGCTGTTCAGCATTACGTAACACAAAACCTTGTGGAACGCGTGAAGAACGAATGATCTGTACACCTTGTTGCTGGAGTTGGTTTAATGTCGGAACAATATAGTTGGCAACAGAACCATTACCTGTACCTGCATGAATAATGGCTTTAGCACCCGCTTTCGCATAGGCCACATAGGCATCTGGAAGCATATTGCCTGAACCATAAATGATTTGCACGATTGGTAGCGCATCACCCTGAATGTTTTCAATATTAAACTCAGAGCTATTGTTAAAACGTTTTGCAACGTTTCTAAACCAATAAGGTTTACCTTCAACCAGTGTACCTAAAGCACCCCATTGGCTGACAAAAGCATCAGTATGAATATTGATGGTCTTTGACACATCACGTGCTGCAAAAATATCATCATTCATTAACACAAAAACGCCTTTGCCTTTGGCACTGTCTGCGGCAGCAAGCGCAACAGCACTATAAAGGTTCAAAGGGCCGTCAGCTGAAAGCGCTGAAGGTGGACGCATAGAACCAACAACGACAATTGGTTTATCTGTATGAACTGTAAGACTTAGAAAATAAGCAGTTTCTTCTAAAGTGTCTGTACCATGGGTAATCACCACGCCATTCACATCGGGCTTTTTAACCAATTCGTTCACTTTGCGTGCAATGGTTAAAAGCTCTTTGTCAGTGATACTTTCTGAAGCAACCTGTAAAGCCTGTACGCCTGTAACATTGGCAAGATTTTGAATTTGCGGAACTGCATTCAACAAATCATCTACAGGAACTTTCGCAGCAGTATATGTTGCGCTATTTGTAGAACTTGCTCCAGCACCCGCGATCGTACCGCCAGTTGCGACGACAACGACATTATTTTTTGCATAACTCGTAAAGGGTAAAAGCATGCCAATTGCAAGTGTAAGTGCAGTAACCGTTTTTTTCATAAACTATCCTTTTCAATCATTGTTCTGGTCATAAGCATTTTTTGTACCAGTTTTTAAATCTATATAAATACTGAGCTGTTGCCCATACTTATTTAAAAATGTAATTTTTCAAATAATCACTCAAATTTATAGTTACATACTATTAAAACTGGATAAAGTGCTTGCCAGTGCGTTTTTTCAGCATTCAATGAAGATGTTGTGCAATATAACATCAATGACTAAGTTTTTAGTTGTACAGTTGAATTGAGCAATTAAAAAAGGCATTCAATTTTGAATGCCTTTTTGAGCTTATCTTTACTTTATAAAGATTAACGCATTTTTGCCAAGAAACGACTTAAGCGGTTCATTGCTTCACGTAATTCATTTTCTGCGGGGAGGAATACCACACGGAAATGATCAGGTGTAGGCCAGTTAAAACCTGTTCCTTGAACCAGTAAAACTTTTTCAGCTTTGAGGAAATCTAACATGAATTTTTCATCATCTTCAATTGGATAGATTTCAGGATCAAGCCTAGGGAAACAATACATTGCACCTTCTGGTTTTACACACGATACGCCTGGAATATCGTTGAGCATTTCCCAAGCAATATTGCGTTGTTCATATAAACGACCACCTGGGCGGATCAAATCATTAATTGATTGATAGCCACCTAAAGCAGTTTGAATCGCATATTGGGCTTGATGGTTGGCACATAAACGCATAGAGGCAAGCATGTCCAAGCCTTCAATGTAATCCATTGCACGTGACTTATCACCCGTAATCGCCATCCAACCAGAACGGTAACCTGCAATACGATAGGCTTTAGATAAACCATTAAAAGAAACACATAAATGGTTTCCTGCTAATGCTGCAACAGAGACATGTTCGATGCCGTCATACACAATTTTGTCGTAAATTTCATCTGCAAATAAAATTAGATCATGTTTTTTGGCCAATGCGACAATCTGTTCTAAAACATGGCGTGGATAGACTGAACCCGTTGGATTGTTTGGGTTAATTACCACAATACCACGGGTATTTGGGGTAATTTTACTTTCCATATCCGCCATATCAGGATACCAGTAGTTTTGGTCATCACATTTATAGTGAATCGCTGTACCACCTGATAAATTTACGGCTGCCGTCCATAATGGGTAATCCGGCATTGGAACCAGCATTTCATCGCCATCATCCAATAAACCTTGCATCGCCATAACGATCAATTCGGATACACCATTCCCGATATACACATCTTTGACATGTAAATCCAAGATACCTTTTTGCTGATAATACTGACAGATGGCTTTACGCGCAGGGAAGATCCCTTTTGAATCTGTATAACCGACAGCATTAGGCAAATTTAAAGCCACATCATTGATAATTTCTTGAGGGGCTTCAAAGCCGAACGGGGCGGGGTTACCGATATTTAATTTAATAATTTTATGACCGGCTTCTTCCATCTCATTGGCCGCTCGTAACACTGGTCCACGAATGTCGTAGCAAACATGCTCTAGCTTTGACGATTTCTTGATTTCACGTGGGGTTGTGTTACCTAAAACGGACATAATTTTATCCAATTATTTTGAGTTAAAAAAATAGATTACTGAAATATCACAATCTATGTTGAAATTTAGCTAGAAATTTTCCAAGCTCTAGCGTAAATATGGAAGTACTGAAGCATGACATTGAATGTCAAAGATTTAAAGGAGTTTAATGATGGGAAAACTCAATAAAACAGACCGAGAATGGCAAAGAGAGTTATCACCAGAGGAATTTAAAATCACTCGACAAAAGGGCACTGAACCTGCCTTTACTGGAAAGTATTGGAATTCCAAGCAGCATGGAACCTATGTATGTCGATGTTGTGGGGAAGAATTATTCTCTTCAGAAACCAAATATGACAGTGGTTGTGGTTGGCCGAGCTTTTTTAAACCGATCAATAATACTGTTATAGAAGAACAAGATGATCATTCGCATGGTATGGAACGTGTAGAAATTATATGCCATCATTGCGACGCTCATTTGGGGCATGTATTTGAAGATGGACCACAACCAACGGGCTTACGCTACTGCGTAAATTCCGCTTCTTTAGAATTAAAATCACAAGAAAAAGGCGACGAGGAAACGTATCCATGACCAACATTTATCAGTTTGAGGCTGAGCTGTTAGAGGGTGAAAATAAATCTTTTTCTGATTATGAAGGAAAAGTTTTATTGATTGTAAATACTGCAAGTAAATGTGGCTTTACCCCACAATTTGCAGGATTAGAAAAGGTTTACGAGAAATATAAAGACCAAGGTCTTGAAGTTTTAGGATTTCCTTGTAACCAGTTCGGTGGACAAGACCCCGGTACAAATGAGCAAATCGGCACTTATTGCCAACGCAATTATGGTGTTTCTTTTCCAATGTTCGCTAAAGTGAATGTAAAAGGACCTGAAGCGCATGTGATATTCCGTTATTTAACCAATAACAGTAAGGGCATACTCGGCAGTGGCATTAAGTGGAATTTCACCAAATTCTTAATAAATAAGAAAGGTGAAGTGATTAACCGCTATGCACCAACCACGAAGCCTGAGGATATAGAACAGGATATTGAAAAAGCTTTAGCAGAATAACCTGTTGTACAGACCAAAATAAGACTGAGGATATGATGCAATTAGACACTGCAGTTGAATTTTGGACTGATCCGCAAATGCCCTATGTCGAAACACGTAGGGCATGTCAAAGCCGTATTTGCTATAAATCACATAGCCATCCGACCTTTTCGATTGGTGCTGTGGATTGTGGAATAAGTCGCTTTAGTAGCTATTTTGCCAGCGAAGAGCAAATTCAAACAGGAAGCGTAGTAATCATTCCTGCTGAGGTGGAACACGCATGTAATCCACTGGAAAATCAAGCATGGAGTTATCAAATGATGCATCTAGATGCACATTGGGTTGCTCAACTTTTTTCAGAATTAGTCAAAGATATTGAGCAGCTTTATCCCCATCATATTCCGTTGCTAAAACCACAAATTTTAACAAACCCACATATATACCAAACATTTACGCAGTTAAATCAGCTGTTATTTGATCCAACCATATCGATTTTATTCAAACAACAACAATTAATTGAAGTCCTGAGTGAAATATTATTGCCCAATTTTGAATTTACGTTATTAAAGCAGTCTGATTATTTTCAAAAGCATTTGGGTGCAATGATTGATGATATGAATCACAGTAAACAGATGCTTTCTTTAGAAGATCTCAGTCAAAGTCTAGGGATTAGTCGTTATGCCATTATTCGCTTGTTTAAAAATAATTTTGGCTTAACACCACATGCGTATCAATTAAATCAAAAAATAAATATAGCCAGAAAGCGTTTGAAGTCTGGAGAAGCAATTATTCAAGTTGCACATGATTTGGGATTTACAGACCAAAGTCATTTTCATCATGTGTTTAAATCGCATACTGGAATCACACCGAAGCAGTTTCAAGCTCAGTTTGTCATGCTCTAACTGCGCAATTATCTACAAGATAATAGGTTCTAAAAATATTTAAGCTTATCTAAATATTTTTTGGATCGAGTAATGCAACTGTTCATTATTGTGATTGTCACCCATTTTATTGCTTTGCTTTCACCGGGCCCTGATTTTTTTCTTATTTTAACTTCGTTGTTTCGAAATGGACCACATGCGGCGAGAGCTGTTTGCTTAGGGATCGTCTTGGGAAATGTTGCCGTGATTGGTCTTATTTTGAGCTCATTGTTTTTTCTTGGCAAACTCGATGATGAAATTTTAAAGCTGGTAAAATGGGGTTGTATTGCTTATTTAAGTTATTTGTCTTATCGGTGTTTCATATTTGCACAACAAGCTAAGCTAATAGGGGATTATCATCTAGAACACCAAAATAAACCAACTTTTACATGGATGAAATATGTCTTACTGGGGGTACAGTCGAGTTTATTAAATCCTAAAAATATTCTGTTTTATAGCAGTATTATTATGGCAATTTATCAACACTATAATGTTGTTCAACTGACTTTAACCTGTCTGTGGATGGTGAGTGTAGTTTTGATCTGGAACTTGTTTTTGGTGCGATTGATGACTCAAAATAAAGCTATGCATTGGTTTAAAACCAAAATCAAATATATTTATTATCTTTCATCCTTTTGCTTTGGCTTATTTGCTGCGGCTTTGTTGCTGAATTAATCAAATAAAATTAGCCCCAATAAAAATGCCTATCTGATAAAGATCAAGATAGGCATTCTCTTTTACATTATGTTGTTCGCTCGTTAGGGGCTAACATTTAGTTCTGGTTGAGCATCTGATTCAATTTTAAAACTCAAGAATGAGATACCCTTGCTTCGTTCGATTTATTGGCTTTATTGCGTTTGAATAACATGTTGTGAATATCATCAATAAAGGTATACACAACAGGAATAACCAATAACGACAAGAAGGTACTGGTAATCAGTCCACCAATTACAGAGATTGCCATCGGTGCTCTAAAACTTGGATCTGTACCTATTCCTAAGGCAATTGGAAACATACCTGCGCCCATCGCTAAAGTGGTCATAATAATGGGCCGTGCACGCTTATGGCAGGCATCTAAGAGCGCATTCATACGTGAATACTGCCGTTCATTACGGGCGATAATTGCATAATCGACCAAAAGAATCGAGTTTTTACTGGCAATTCCCATCAACATGATTAAGCCAATCAAACTTGGCATAGAAAAACTACTTTTTGCTAAAAGCAGTAGCACAAACGCGCCACCCAGTGCCAAAGGCAATGCCACTAAAATGGTGATCGGTTGTAAGAAGTCTTTAAACAGTAGCACCAAGACCACATAGATACACAATACGCCTGTTAGCATAGCTAAACCAAAGCTTGCAAAGAGCTGTTCCATCACATCGGCATCACCCAGATTGGTACGTTTTACTGTCGGAGGTAAGTTTTTGATGGTTGGAAGTTTATCTACAGCAGCCGCAACATCGCCTAAAGGCTGATCATTGAGCTCAATATTAAAGTTGATGTTACGTAAACGGTTAAAACGGTCAATTTGCGAAGGACCACTTTCAATATTGACTTGTGCAATGGTGCCTAACATCACTGGACCTTTACTACCAGTAATCATCAAGCGTTTAATCAGATCTTGGTCTTGACGTGCAGACAATGGCAGTTTGATGACAATCGGAATTTGTCGTTGCGAAAGGTTTAATTTTGCCAAGTTCTGATCAAAATCTCCCGCCGTGGCAATACGCACAGTTTCAGCGATATTTTGTGTGGTAATGCCTAAATCCGCAGCTTTTGCAAAGTCAGGGCGAATTACCAATTCAGGGCGAATCAATGCTGCGCTTGAGGTAATACTACCAATATTTGGAATAGTACGGATTTCTCGTTCTACTTGACGTGCTGTCGTGATTAGTACATCAGGGTCATCACCTGACAGCGCAATTTGATATTGGCTGTTATTGCCTGCAATACCGACTTGAATCCGTGCACCAGGCAGTGGAGCTAAACGTTGGCGCAAGTCATTTTCAATTTTTTGCAAACTTGCAGCACGGTCTGAACGTGCTGTGACTTGAATGGTTAAGGTCGCTTTTCTTGGTTCACTTGATGCACCACCTGCAAAAGGATCTGTACCTGCTGAACCACCACCAATCGTGGTATAGACACTTTTAATTTCAGGATGATCCTTAATTAAACTACGCGCGTATTCTGCTGCTTTTAAGGTATCTGGAAATTGTGAACCTGGTGGAAGCTCAACACGCACTTGGGTCTGCCCCGTGTCAGGTGGTGGAACAAAGCCTGTAGGGAGTAAAGGGATGAGCATCAGTGAAGCAATAAAAAATATAATGGCACTGCTTAAGGTGATCCAACGATGATTTAAACACCAAGTCACCATCCGCATATATGCGCGCATCACCCGACCATCTTTGGCACGATCATGTTGAAGTTCAAGATCACCATGATCTTTGATTGGTTGGCTTTGATCATCTAATACTTGATTGTCATGATGACTTTCAACTTTACCAACCCAAGGTTTAAGAATATAAGCTGACATCATAGGCGTCAGTAAGCGTGCCACCAAGAGTGAGGCAAAAATAGCCAAAGCCGCTGTCCAGCCAAATTGCACAAAGAATTTACCTGCAATACCACTCATAAAGGCAGTGGGTAAGAACACTGCAATCAAGGTGAAAGTGGTGGCAATCACTGCTAAACCAATTTCATCGGCTGCTTCCATCGCAGCTTCATAAGGCGTTTTCCCCATTCGAAGATGCCGGATGATATTTTCAATTTCTACAATGGCATCATCGACCAGTATTCCCACAACCAACGACATGGCTAACAGTGTGACAATATTTAAAGTAAAACCTAAGTAATACATGCCAATTAGGGCAGGTAGAATGGACAAAGGCAGGGCAGTAGCCGCAATGATCGTGGCACGCCAATCTCGTAAAAACAACCAAACCACCAAGATTGCAAGAAGTGCGCCTTCATATAGCAAGGACATTGAGCCTTTATAGTTATCAACCACAGGATTTACAAAGTTAAATGCTTCAGTGATTTTAATATCAGGATGAGCCGCTTTTAATGTTTCAAGTGCCTCTTTTACTCCGATTTCAACATCAACTTCACTTGCACCTTTACTGCGAGTAATTTCAAAGCCAATCACGGGGTGGCCATTTAACAGTGCAGCAGAACGTCGTTCAGCAATGCCATCGCGAATGCTGGCAACTTGATCCAGCCGAATATGGCGACCATCACTCAAGGCAATATCCATTGCTGCAATTTCGGCAGCAGTTTTTACAGTGGCAATGGTACGAATAGATTGTTCACTGCCGCCTATTTTGGTTTGTCCGCCAGACGCATCTTGTTGAATAAGGCGTAATTGTCGGGTGATGTCTGTTGCTGTGGCATTTAACGCCAAGAGTTTTTCAGGATCTAATTCAACTTCAACTTGACGCGTGACACCGCCTACACGAGAAACCGCACCAACGCCTTTGACTTTTAACATTGCACGTGCAACATCGTAATCCACAAACCAAGACAACGCTTCCTCATCCATACGAGGGGACTGAATGGTATAGGTGAGAATTGGTGAACCTGAAAGGTTGATTTTACTGACAATTGGATCACGAAGATCTGCGGGTAAATCTGAACGTACTTGTGAAACCGCATTACGGACATCATCAACAGCTTCTTGCAGTGGTTTTTCCAGTTGAAACTCTGCAGTTACGGTGACTACACCATCTTGGATATTGGTATATTGATTTTTAAGTCCCTGTAAAGTTGCAATCGAGTTCTCAATTTTACGTGCAACTTCTGTTTCCAGTTGCGGCGGTGCTGCACCGGGTAAAGCCGCTGTGACCGTGACCATTGGTAATTCAATATCGGGAAATTGTTGTATTTTCATCCAATGGAAACACATCAAACCCGCTAAACCAAGCATGATAAAAAGCAAGATACCGGGAATCGGATTTTTAATCGACCAAGCGGAGAAATTCATGTTATTTCTCCTGCGTGCTAACGAGTTGTTTGGTCAATGGTGTATCTGGAATCGCTTGCCCACGTTTGATTAAATCACCATCTGACAAGAATCCTGTTCCAGATGCAACCAATTGAGTGTTTGCTGCTAAATCAACAATTTCAACACGATCATTTAAACGTCGACCAAGTGTGACTTTCTGTTGAGTTACTCGATTATCTTTATTGACAATAAACACATAAGAGAAACCATCACGTAAAAGTACTGCGGTTTGAGGCACTGTTAGTGCTGGCTTTTCGCCTAGATCAAACTCACCTTTGACAAACATACCCATACGAACAGCATCAGTGGTAGGTATATCCACATAGACCAAGCCATAACGTGTTTGCGGGTCAATGACAGGTGCAATCATGCGAACGCTACCTGAAACGGCTGAACGGCTAGGATCAGGTGAGATGATATGCGCTGTCATGCCTTTTTTAAGTTTATATAAGTCTGTCGAGGTTACTTCGGCACGCCATTCCAAACGGTTATCACGGATCAAGCGGAACAGTTCTTGTCCCGTTTGTGCCAATGAGCCAACTGTTGCTGTACGTGCTGAAATAACACCATGATCGGGTGCAATCACTTGGGTTTGTGTTAAACGAAGCTGATTACTGTCAATTTGGGCTTTAGCAGCATCTAAACGGGCTTGTGCTGTAGTTTGAGAAGTCAGGTATTTTGTCGCTTCTTGTTGTGAAATTGCACCAGTATTTTTGAGTTGTTGAATACGTTGATTATTGATACTGGCATCAGCTAGCACAGCTTTCGCTTCTGCATAATTGGCCTTTGCTGTCGCCAATTCAGCACGAATACTTTCACTGTTAATTTCAGCCAAAACTTGCCCACGTTGTACGCTATCTCCAACGTTGACATTGACTTTGGTAATTCGTTGCCCCGAAAGTTCACTGCCAATCACCACTTCTTGCCATGCAGCAATATTGCCATTGGCTGTAAAGTTTTGCTTCCAGTTTTGTAGCTCGGGTTGTATCACCGTTACAGTCAGTGCTGGTTTTGCGCTAGAAGCGGATGTTGCTGCATTTTCTGGAGAAGGTTGCTTTTTATTTGAAGATTTCCATCCAATAAAAGCTACGATTAGCACAATAAAAATAATTGCAATAATGATCCCGAGTTTTGAGTTTATGCGCTTTTTTTTCATTGGGTCATGCGATTTCATTTTAGTTTTTTAAATGAGTAGAGATAAGTTGAGTATCTCTAAAGGCTCTATGTTTGGTCAAGTTGCAATACAGCGCTTAATGTGATTTTTTGAAAGTTAAGCGGATAAATTTTGCTATAGAGAGGCCGTTGAAGTTAGTGATATTTGTTGTTTTAAGGCCTTGATTATTAGATGGCTTGAGCGGTTAAAATTATTTATATGTTTTTAATATAAAAATGATAAAAACAAGCATTATTTTGTATAAAAACTACATGACTAATTGAGATTTATAATATTTTTTAATAAATAAATACCATGAGATATTGCTTTTTTATTTAAAAAATCACGCTTACAAAATGAGAAAGTAAGTTTAAGTAAGAGTGATTATCATTTAATATGGCGGCTTAATTTAGATGACTGTTTTAGAGCCTCCTATGCGAAAAATTAAACCCTTAATTGTGATGATGGCAGTGGCGACAAGTGCTGCAATTGCGCATGCTGAACAACAAGATGCTTCATTGTCTCAGTCGAGCAATGGTAATGCAAAACAACTGAGTACGATTACAGTAGTCGCAAGTGCAGATGCATCAGCAGAGGGTTTAATGCCAGCATTTGCTGGAGGGCAGGTGGCTTCTGGTGGTAAAGTTGGGATATTTGGCAATCAGAAAAATATAGATACACCGTTTAATCTAACCAGCTATACCAATCAATATATTCAAGAGCGACAAGCAAAAAGTGTTGGGGATGTTTTAAAAGCGGATCCAAGTGTTCGTGTCGGACGCGGTTTTGGTAATTTCCAAGAAAATTATTATATTCGTGGCTTTAACTTGGGCTCAGACGACACAGCCTATAATGGCTTATATTCAATTTTACCACGTCAGTATATTCCTGCAGAGCTGTTTGAACGTGTTGAAGTATTAAAAGGGGCATCCTCATTTTTAAATGGAGCAATGCCAAGTAATGGTGGGATTGGTGGTGCAATTAACTTATTGCCGAAACGTGCAAGTAACGAACCACTTAATCGTGTCACAGTAGGTACGGACTTTAATGGCGGTTATATTGCCAATGATATTTCTCGCCGTTTTGGTGAAGATCAACAATTCGGCGTACGAGTAAACACAGCATATCATGGCGGTGATACTGTTGTTGATAATGAAGAAGCATCTTTAGGCTTAGCTTCTATAGGTTTGGATTACCGTGGTGATCGTTTACGTCTTTCTGGCGATATGGGTTATGTGAATAATCGTTTAAAAGCGACTCGTCCAAACGTGACTTTAGGCGCGGGTATTACCGAGATTCCGAAAGCAATTGATGGCTCAGATAACTTTGCACAAAAATGGACGTATTCAAATGAAGAGGATATCTTCGGAAGTTATCGTGCTGAATATGATTTAGCAGATAATTTAACAGCTTATGCTGCTTATGGTTTTCGACATGGCGAAGAGCAAAACAGTTTAGCAAATATGACATTGACCAATCAGACAACAGGCGCGGGAACCATTTATCGATTTGACAATGCGCGTGTAGATATGGTCAATACTGGCGAAGTTGGTGTGCGTAGTAAAGTAAACACAGGTTCAATTGAACATAATTTAGTGCTATCTGCATCGGCATTTCAACAGAACACCCGCAATGCTTATGTGATGGACTATAAAAATACATTAGCCAACAATATCTATAATCCAATTCAGTATGATCAACCTACTTATTCACAAAATGCATTGTTTGGGAATAACTTAGATACGCCTAAATTAACGACACGGACGCGTTTAAGAAGTATTGCCATTGGCGATAACCTCAAAGCCTTAGATGATAAATTAACAGTCATGCTCGGTGGACGTTATCAAACCATCATGCAAGAAAACTATAATTATGGAACTTCAACTAAATCAGGTGAGTATGATGAGAGTAAGTTTACCCCTGCTTTGGGGCTAAGTTATAAAATTCTGCCTGAAGTTTCGGTTTATGCAAATTATATTGAATCTTTAGCTAAAGGTTTGAGTAATACCAATTCAACGACGAAAGAAACTACAACACTCAAACCATTCGTTGCTAAACAAAAAGAAATTGGTGCCAAATATGAAAATGATAAGTTTGGCGCAAGCCTAAGTTTGTTTGATATCGATAAACAACGTGCAGTACTTGAAAACAGTGTTTTTAGTGATGCGGGTAAATATGTACATCGTGGTGTTGAACTCAATACTTTTGGTCAATTGACGGATTCTTTAAAAGTGTTGGGTGGTGCAACTTGGATTGATGCAAAGCAAAAAAATACAGGTAATGCTAACTACGATAATAAAAAGGAAGTGGGTGTTGCAGAATTTCAAGCAAATGTTGGTGCTGATTGGAAATTGCCAACAGTCCAAGATGTGTCTTTAAATGCTCAAGTTACTTATACAGGTTCGACTTATGCGAGTTTAAACAATAAATTGAAAGTAGGTGATTGGACGACTTTAGATCTTGGCGCGACGTATAAAACTCAGTTGGGACAGACACCGACAACTTTTAATTTCCGTGTAAATAATGTCTTCGATAAAAACTATTGGTCATCAGTTGGTCTATTCGACAACATCAACAGTACTTCTAACACGAATAACGGTTACTTGGTTGCTGGGCAACCTCGTACATTCATGTTAAGTGCGGCATTTGATTTTTAAATACCACAAAAAATGCCCCAAATTTGGGGCATTTTTTATAACAGTATATTTTTATAAAATAGCTTTTAAACGTTGTATCACTTGCTCACATTGAGCAATATCTGCGACCAATGCCATACGAACATGACCTTCACCAGGATTGCCTTGTTCAGTATCACGAGACAAATAACGCCCTGGTAAAACTTTAATGTTGGCTTTTTCCATTAACATTTTGGCAAAGTTTTCATCATGATCAACTTTTAACCAATAATAGAAGCCTGCATCAGGCTTTTGTAATGGTAAAAGATGACCGAGTTCATTTTGGAACAAATCAAATTTGGCACGATACAGTCTGCGATTTTCTTCAACATGTGTTTCATCGTTCCAAGCAACAATTGAAGCCAATTGATGTTGGACTGGCATTGCAGCGCCGTGATAAGTGCGGAATTTTAAATAATGTTTAAGTAAGTTTGCATCCCCAGCAACAAAACCTGAGCGCATACCCGGTAGGTTTGAACGCTTAGACAGAGAATGGAATACGATACAATTTTTATAGTCGTCACGACCTAATTCAGCACAGACTTCCAATAAGCCGATCGGTGCTTCATCAAACCACAATTCTGAGTAACATTCATCAGACGCAATCACAAAGTCATATTGGTCAGAAAGTGCAATGAGCTTTTTAAATTGTGCTTTTGAAAGTACCGCACCAGTAGGATTTCCCGGCGTACAAACAAACAAAAGTGCAGTTTTTTCCCAAACTTCAGCAGGTACAGCATCAAAATCACCGAGGTAATTGTTGTCTTCGGTACAGTTGACAAAGTATGGCTTGGCACCAGCTAAAAGTGTCGCACCTTCATAAATCTGATAGAACGGATTAGGCATTACTACATAAGGTGCATCATCACGATTAATCAAGGCCTGTACAAAGGAGAAAATCCCTTCACGTGTACCTGTAACTGGAAGAACATGATCTTCCGCACTGATCGCATTCAGTTTAAAACGACGGGTTAGCCACTGAGCAATACTTTCACGAAGTTCAGGTAAACCTTTACTGTTTGGATAAGTTGAAAGGTGCTGAAAATTATCAATGATCGCTTGCTTCACAAACTCAGGAGCAGGATGCTTTGGTTCTCCAATTGAAAGTGGGATCAAAGGTAAATCTGCAGGTTTTACATCCTGAAAAAGCTGGCTTAACTTTTCAAATGGATAAGGATGTAATAAAGACAAACTAGAGTTCATGAAACAATTACCACGATAGAAAGTAAGATTAATGTTGCCCACAGATTTGATTGGATGCTTCATCTAATGCCGCTTTTAATTTTGCGGTAAAGACTTCAGCCTCAGCTTCAGTGAGGGGGGTGCCATCTTTTTTGGTGACAAAGAAGATATCTTCTGCTTTTTCACCCAGTGTGGCGATTCTAGCAGAATGTATGTCTAAACCTTGCATCATAAATAAACCACCAACGCGTGCAAGTAAGCCCGGTTGATCGAGGGTAGAGATTTCAACCATATTTTGTTGCAAAGCTTCGTTAAGTGTTACATCCACGGTATTTTCAATGTCGAAGTGGCGAAGTTGACGTGGAATACGACGTTGCATCAAACCCGGATATTTATCTGATTCACTTAAGGCTTTAATTAACGCCTGTTTGACTGTTTCTTCACGTTCAGGATCGGTTAATAAGGTACCGAAACGATCCAAGACCACATAAGTATCTAAACTAAAGGCTTTGGTTGCAGTGATAATCCGTGCATCTTGGACATCCAGATTCATACGATCCAAAATTGCCACTGTGGTGGCAAACAGATTGGGTTGGTCTTGAGTATAAATAAAGATCTGTACAGCATCTTGTGCTGCTTTACGGTGCGCACGCATGAGCACCAATGGTGCAGGGTTGTCGCCGTGTTGCAAAATGGCGCGAGTATGCCATGCAATTTCATCTGCGGATTCTTTAAGGAAGTATTCGTCCCCAAGCTCTTGCCAAACCTTTTCAACTTGATCGAGTGGAAACTCATCCACCAAGACTTCGCTTGCAGAGAATTTGGTATCTTCAATCAGCATTTGATAATCAACAGGTCGACCCAAACCAGAACGAATTACATCACGCGCATGGGTATAGAGTTGACGCATCAAAGAAGAGCGCCATGTATTCCAAAGTTTTGGATTGGTGGCATTGATATCGGCAACTGTCAGCGTATAGAGATAATCTAAATGCTCCATATCACCAAGCTTTTCAGCAAACTCTTTCACCACATCTGGGTCAGAAATATCTTTTTTCTGTGCGGTCATCGACATCAGTAAATGATTTTGGATGAGCCAAGCAACCAGATTACATTCGCGCTCAGTAAACCCATGCGCAAGACAGAATTCAATTGCATCTTCAGCGCCAAGTTCACTGTGATCTCCACCACGGCCTTTGGCAATATCATGGAATAATGCAGCAAGGAATACGATGTCACGGCGGACTAAGCGTTGAAATACAGAACTGACAACAGGATAATCTTTGGCAAAGCCAGGTTCTTTAAAACGATTTAAATTACGAATTAACAGTAAGGTATGTGCATCGACGGTATAAATATGGAACAAGTCATATTGCATCAACCCCATGATTTGCCCAAAAGCAGGAATATAATTTCCTAATACACCATAACGCTTCATTGCCACCATGGTTTCATATAAACGATATGGAGAGCGGATGATCGCCATGAATAATGCTTGATGGGTCGGATTATCACGAAATGCTTGATCAATGCGTTTTGCTGCTAAAGTCAAAAGACGCAATGTACGTGCACGAATACCCTCGATTTCAGGGCGATTCGCCAAGATATAAAAAATCTCTAAAATAGCGCTTGGATTTTCGGAAAAGGTTTTATGTTGTTGAACGGCAAGCTTGCCATCAACCAATTTAAAATGTTCGTTAATATTTTCGATTTTACGTTCATAGTCGGGTAAGCGTGGGGTAATCACCGATTCATTAAAATAAGCCAATAACATTTCATTTAAGGTCGAAACCTGTTGCGCGGTACGATAATAACGCTTCATGAACTGTTCAATTGGATAATTTGGATGATGATCATCTTCTCGTGTATAGCCAAATTTAGCTGCAATATCACGTTGATAATCAAACAATAGGCGATTTTCATCACGTTTGGTTAAACGGTGTAAATGATGGCGGATTTCCCAAAGAAAGTTTTCAGCTTCTTCTAGGACGCCCAATTCAAATTCAGAAATAAAACCCAAATGAACCAAGTCGTAAATACGATTGACTCGGAAATGCCGTTTGGCAATCCAGCCAATTTGGTTAATGTCCCGAATACCACCGGGTGCATTTTTAATATCGGGTTCTAAATTACTTTCAGTATTGTTATGTTGCGCATAACGTTGCGCTTGTTCATCCATCTTGGCATCAAAGAAAGTCTTATCTGTCCAAGTTTGGGAAACTACACGACGAGGCCATCTTGCCAGATGTTGATTGCCAATAATTAATCGCGCTTCAATCAGCGAGGTTGCCACAGTGAGATCATTGGTGGCTTGTTCAAAACAACTTCGGATGGTACGTACACTGACACCCGGTTTAAAATTCCCCACATCCCAAAGTGTAGAAATAAATTGCGTCACCGTTTGTTCTTGTTCAGGGGAAAGATCTTCTTCTGAAAGAATCATGATGTCGACATCGGAATAGGGCAACATTTCGCGTCGCCCATAGCCACCAACAGCAAATAAACCGAGATCTGTTTGATCTAGCCCTGAATGCTTCCAGAGAAACATAAGGGCTTCATCTACCACATTTGAACGGGTACGGACAATTTCGCGTATTGTTGTACCATGATCATAGGCCTCATTTAACTGTTGCTCAACATCGCTACGCCATTGATTAATCGCTTTAATGTCATGTATATCAGTTACATATTCCAACAGAGGAGAGGTGTTGATCATGGATGTCTTGTCCGCAAATATATTGGCTAGTTGTTTAAATGAACAGTGACTTTTGCAGCCGTTTCTTGTGCAAGTTCACGTGCTTGGTCTGTTGTTTCAGCACGTGCTGTTGCCACGCCCATACGACGACGTTTAAATCCTTCAGGTTTACCGAACAGGCGTAAGTCTGTCGCAGGATTTTGCAAAGCAAGATTTAAGCCAGCGTATGAAAGATTCTTTGCATCTACACCTGCATAGATTACAGCACTTGCAGCAATACTATGTCGTTCAGTATTGACAGGTAAACCCAAAATTGCACGTGCATGTAATTCAAATTCGCTTTGGAATTGTGATGCAAGTGTGACTAAGCCTGTATCGTGTGGACGCGGTGATACTTCACTAAACCATACTTTATCACCTTTTACAAACAGTTCTACCCCAAAAATCCCACAGCCACCAAGTGCTACAGTGACTTTATTGGCAATGCGTTTGGCTTCATTTAAAGCTGCTTCTGTCATTGCTTGGGGCTGCCAACTTTCTACATAGTCGCCTGAATCTTGACGATGCCCAATTGGGTCACAATAAGCGGTTTCAATTTCACCTGTTTCTGGATTTTTCGAACGTACAGTGAGTAAGGTGATTTCAAAATCAAAGTCAATTTGTGACTCAACGATGACTGTACCTTGATTTACCCGACCACCAGTTTGAGCATATTCCCAAGCTGCATCTACTTCTGCATATTCTTTGACACGAGATTGCCCCTTACCAGAGGAAGACATTACAGGTTTAACAAAGTTCGGATAACCAATGTCATCACATGCAGAACGGAAGCTTTCTAAGGTATTGGCAAAACGGTAAGCGGAAGTGGGTAAACCAAGTTCTTCCGCCGCTAAGCGACGAATCCCTTCACGGTTCATGGTTAAATTCACTGCTTTTGCCGAAGGGATCACGGTTGCAATATTTTGTTGTTCGATTTCGACTAATACTTGAGTAGCAATCGCTTCAATTTCTGGAACAATAAGATTGGGTTTTACTTTTTCAATTAAAGCTTTTAATTCTGTTGCATCTGCCATGTTTAAGGCATAAGAGAAATGAGCAACTTGCATGGCAGGTGCGTTTTCGTAGCGGTCTGCCGCGTGAACTTCAACACCAAGTCGTTGTAATGAAATCACCACTTCTTTACCAAGCTCTCCTGAACCTAACAGTAAAACTTTAAATGCAGATGATTGAAGTGGGGTACCAATAGTAACGCTCATGCTATTCTTCCATGCTTGTCTTATGGACTGTTAGCATAGCAGAACTCAGGCGTGTGTTAAGGGCTGATTGACATAAAATAATGATATTGTCTAACAGATTTTTTTATAAAGTTTTTAGCTTATAGGCGGTTTGCCACTACAAATGAAGAGGCTTTGAATTTGCGCAAGAAAACTGATCAAGAATTTTTAATTAATTCTTTTTACGAACCAACAGAATCAACGCAATTAGGCAGATCAGTAATTCTACAAAAAACGACCAATGCAGAATAAAGTTTAGCCACCACGGCTGATAACGTGAGCTGACTTCAAAAAACACATAGGGTTGATCAATAAACGGTGCAAAAAGCCAAACATCACCTACAAAAGTATCCAAGCCGATATGTAGCAGGGCAGCACCCGAAAAAAAACTGATCATCAGGGCAGGTTTAGCCGTGTATTTTGAATGGATGAAATAAAATAAAGCGATTAGAAAGATTGGAATCCAAAATGAAAACCAATGTAAAAAATACTTATGGTGATGTACCGATCTATGATCGAATAAATAGAAATAGAATAGATCAATATCAGGAAAAACTGCACCAAGCATAATCAGCGTAAAAAAAGCTTTATTGGTGATTTTTGTCTGTTTAAATTTCTTGAGTAAAAGTTTAGCCAGTATATAGCCAGAAGGTAAGTGTGCGATAAACATATCAAGTTGCGTATTTTAAATATTTTATTTGAAAGCAATCATACACAACTAATTAATTCACATGGTTTTTTATTGTAAATTAATTAGATGAAAGCATTTTAAATCCGAAAGACTTTAAATTTACACGCTGATCTGCTGATGCATTAAAATATGCTTTAATCAACAAAACTACAGATAGGTATAGACCAAGCCATAGGCCAATGCTGCTGTGAGTGTCGCCAAAACGATTCTTTTAAATTTAAAATACAATCCTGTGAGTACAAGAAAGCCCACCAACATCGCAAAACTTTTATTTGGAGTTTCGATCAATGGTGGAAGAGTGGCGACAATTAACATTGAACTGATTGCTGCAATTCCAATACTGCCTAATGCAATTTTTAACCATGTTGCGCCACGAGTTTGTGTGTGTTGTTGGCTTTTTTGCAGCAGATAGATTGGACCAAAGCGTGAAGCAAAATTTGCAATACCGACCAATATCCCCACCAAGATAATCTGTAAATCCATTTTAAATACTCACTTCATCAGTTTGCTTTAAAACATAATGTTTAAATAATCCCGCTAAAATCCCAGATGCAATCCCAATAAAAATTGCTGCCGACATGTTGATAAAATAACAGGCCAACGCGGAAACCACTAAAGATACGGCAACCACAAAAGTATGTTTTTTCTCAAAGGCTGCTAGTAAGAAGCTTAAGAACAATGCAGGTAACAAGAAGTCTAAAGCGGCTTGTAAAAATTGCGGCAAGTCGCTGACTTGATCTGCAAATAAACCACCTAAAAAGGAACCTAAGGCCCATGACATCCAGCTAAACAAGCTGAGTCCTAACATCCAAGACTCTGACCATTCCTGACGACGTTGGGAAAGTTTAATCATTCCAGCCGCAAAAACTTCATCGGTTAAACCCCATGCCCATACTGCGGTCTTTTTTAGGTTTAAACGGTCTTGAATCAGGTTTTGTAAGGCTGGCCCATAAAGTACATGGCGAATATCCAGTGCAATGACTGTAAGTGCTGTCATCCAAATAGATGTGCCACTGCCCAATAATGCAACCACAAGAAATTGGCTAGCACCAGCGTACATAGAGCAAGATAGAAATAAGGCTTCCCATGCACTAAAACCAAATTGGGTCGCGGATACACCAAAGGCAAAAGATACAGGCAGATAAGTAAAGATGATAGCTTGACTGTCTTTAGCGCCTTGCCAAAAGCCAGCAGTTTGGACTGAGGGATTGTGCTCTGACACAGGACACCTAAAACGAGAGTAAAACAAAAGGTAAAATCAAGATTGTGTATTCTACCCGAATTTACTAGCATAGTAGCGAAATGTTTATTTAGGCGTAACTTTATGTTCGCAAATCAGTCGAAATTATTATTGAGTATGACCTTGGTGTTAGGTGTTTTAGGTTTACAAGCATGTGGTAATTCATCTTCTGAACCTAAAGAAAAAGTTGAAATTAAAGCTGCGCCAAAACTAACCAATGATGCGACAACCTATGCCAATGAAGCATGGAAACTGATTAATCAGGTGGAACCCTTTGTCTACCGTAAGCAATTGAATTTGATTGAAGACAATGTACGTAAACCTTTACGGAAATTAAGTACCGACTGGCGTATCAATGTCAAAATGACCGATTCAGTGACAGAAGGTAAATACGCTTTGTGTCGTAAAGCCATGACCAGTTTAGATACTTGGGCAAGATCGACATTGGAAAAAGATGGTGAAATGCAAAAAAATCAAGCGCAATATGAACGTGATAAAGCCCAGTGCAAAGATGCAATTGAAAATCCAAGTTTAGGCAATACCAAAGCAAATAATAATATTTTTTAACAGACCCTAGAAAATGGCGCAAATATGCGCCATTTTTTTAATTCATATGAATGTTCGTTAAGTAAGCTTTTCGTTGCTTAAGGTTTTAACGGATTGGTCGATGCTGTTTTCACTGCTTTGTCTTTAGCAGCAGTTGATTTTGCAGCAGCGTCATTTTTCACTGCTTTGGTTGTTGCTTCAGCTTTTGCTTTGCTTGCAGCAGTTTCAGTTTTTAGCTTTGTCGCTGCTTCTTTCGGTTTCGCTTCAACAGCTTTTGTTGCAGCTACACTTTTGTCTTTTGCTTGCGTTGCATCAGCTTTGGCTTTTGTACTTGCAGCCGTTGCTTTTTGAGTCGCTTGAGCTGCTGGATTTGCCGCAACACATTTGCCGCCTTTATGGTTTGGGCCTGTACCACCAACCAATGTTGTACCTTTAGGGCATGCAAATGCAGAAGCGCTAAGTACAGTGAATAATCCCGCTGTGAGCAATGTTGTGATTTTTTTCATTTATTTCAACTTTTATTGAGATGGCATTAGCGCCTCGCTAAAATATAATTGTATTTTTCACAAAGTAGAATAAATAATTTGTATATTTTATTTATAAAATGATTATATATTCCAGCCGTTTAAGGTGAATTTAATATTTGTCTAAAAGTAGAAAAGTAATGAGTTAAATTAGAGTTGGCCGAGTGAGTGAGCTATAGAATGTAATTGCTTGATATCTAAAATTTCTATTTTTTTAAAGGCAATTTTTAAAACACCTTGTTGTTCGAGTAAATGTAATTCTTGGTTAATGGTCTGGCGTGAGCATTTGAGCAGCAATGCCAATTGTTCTTGAGATAAATGAATGATGTTATTTTCAATACGGATATGATTGCCATAACCGTTTAAGATAAACATCAAACGTTGAGCCAATCGTTGTTGTATATGCTGGGTCTGAATTGAAATGAGTTCTAAAAAAGCAAAGCGAAGTTTTTGACTGGTCAATTGGGCGATATGGAACCAATATTGCGGATAGTCATTTAGAATTTTCTGAATCGCTTGGCTGGGGATATGTAAAATTAAACATTTTCCAACAGCAATGGCATCATGAGAACGTGGTTGTTGATCCACCAAAGAAATTTCTCCAAACCACATAATCGGTTCTGCAATAGCAGCAACGGATTCATTTCCTTCAATATCAATATAGCCTAAGCGTACCCGACCATCTAAGACCGCATAGATCCCATTAAATAGATCGCCTGATCTGAAAATCGCTTGATCACGCTCAAATTTTTGATAATGGGCTTGTTGTTGAATCAATTGTTGAAAAGGAATAGGCAGTTGTGAATACCATAAATTCTTTGATAATAATTCAAGGTCCGTTGAATTCAGCACAATATGTCCTTTTATGTATCATTGTTAATCTTTGCTTTGATTTTCAAATATATCTAACAGCATAGTCAGTAGGATAGAAAGTTCCTTAGATAAAATCAGTTGCGATAAGCACTGAGTAGAACCATTTACAATCCTCCTTTAAGGGCAGCAATTTAGCGTGAATATGACAGAGTCACTGGCCATAATGTATCAATAAATTTATTGTGAAAGCTGTTGTTATTTACTTCTTTGCAAATTTAAATGAAAAATCAATTCAACTTGTCAGCTAGACGACAACTTTTATCTTAGCGCTTTTATATAGTGAAATGAAGAGATTAACAAGGACGCTGAAAATGAACAGATTAGAGCAACTTCTTAGCCAGTACGCAGCTTATCATTTAGACCATAAAAATGTATTTACGCATTTTATTGGTATTCCGATGATCGTATTTTCAATCATGTGTCTAACGGCTAGAGCAGGGGTGATGCTTTCAGGTTTTGAAATCACTTTGGCATTGATTCTATTTGTTTTAAGTGTGATTTATTATTTTAGTCTGGATAAATTATTCGGCTTTTTAATGTTGCTTATTTATGCAGTAGCCTATCCATTTGCCTATAAAATTGCTCAATTAGGCATGGGAACTTGGCTAAGTATCAGTATTGGTACTTTTGTTGTAGGATGGGTATTCCAATTTGTAGGGCATTTTTATGAAAAGAAAAAACCTGCATTTGTTGATGATTTAGTCGGTTTAGCGATTGGTCCATTATTTGTCTTAGCTGAGTTTGTATTCTTGCTGGGTTTTCGTAAAGATTTACAAGAAAAAATGCTAGCAGAAGCCAGAAAGCAACGTACTGCAATGGATGAAAAATCATTAGACGCTTTACACGCGAAATAATTTGAAAGATAAAGAATCTAGTTTATGATAAAACCCTTTAAGTCAGTAATTTAAACTGACTTAAAGGGTATCGACTTCTATATTTTTGTTTGTTTTAGAATAAGAATTCTTTGATAAATATCACTAAACCAAAGAAAAAAATGGCGCAACCAATATAAAATTTTATTTTTTTAATCAGTGAAGAATTGAACATTGGCATCGTCATATGGTCTGTATAGTATTTCATTGGATTGCTTCTAAATAACGGCGATTCACTTCTTCCCAATTCACAACATTATAAAATGCCGCAATATATTCGGGACGACGGTTTTGGTATTTTAAATAATAAGCATGTTCCCAGACATCTAAAGCCAGAATCGGGATATTGCCATTCATCAGTGGTGAATCTTGATTGGCACTGCTTTCTACGATGACTTTCTTTTCAGGGGTTACGCTTAACCATGCCCAGCCACTACCAAATCGTGTCAGTGCTGCTTTAGTAAAGGCTTCTTTAAAGTTTTCAAAACCTCCAATATCTTTGTCAATTGCTTCAGCGATTTGTTTAATTGGCTCTCCACCACCTTGAGGGCTCATTACTGTCCAGAATAAAGAGTGGTTAGCATGCCCACCACCATTATTAATTACGCTATTTTTAAGATCAGCAGGAACTTCATTCACTTTTGAAACCAGTTCTTCAATCGACAACTTTTCCCATGCTGTGCCTTCAACTGTGGCATTGATATTATTGATATAGGTTTGATGGTGCTTGGTATGGTGGATTTCCATTGTTTTTGTATCAATATTAGGTTCAAGTGCATCGTATGCATAAGGCAGTTGTGGAAGCGAGTAAGCCATGAATCAATCCTGTGATGTTAAGTATAGTGATAATGCTAATAATTATCATTATTATATATGGGCATCAAAAGTGCAACCTACTTAACTTTATTATTGTGTAGCTGATTTCAAAATAGAAATGATCAATTGAGGCAGGGGCTTAGCGATAGAGACTTGGTGCGTTTTAAGATGTAAATAAATATCGCGTATATTTACTGGAATATTGTAATTTTAAATGTTGATATTTTTTTATAAAAACCTGAATACGTGTTTCATTAAAAAGCAGAGTTAAAATTAGATCGATAAGGAGAATGGTGAAAGTGATCCGCAAATCAATCAAAAGATCGTTGAATCTACATTTAGAAAACAAGTTTTAAATATTCGTCAGACATTTATAAACCAAACTAGAACCAGCGAAAGATTCTATGATGAAAAAAAACAGGTTGAAGAAGTCTTCAACCTGTCTCATCAAAGCATGAGATCTGCTTATACGTTAAAACGGAAGTGCAAGACATCACCATCTTGAACGATGTAAGTTTTACCTTCTAAACGCCATTTTCCTGCTTCCTTAGCGCCGTTTTCACCGTTGTATTGGATGAAATCGTCATAAGCGATACATTCTGCACGAATAAAGCCTTTCTCAAAGTCAGTGTGGATTACACCCGCAGCTTGAGGTGCAGTTGCACCCACTTTTACAGTCCAAGCACGCACTTCTTGAACACCTGCTGTAAAGTAAGTTTGTAAGCCAAGTAAGCTATAACCTGCACGAATCACCACATTTAGACCTGGTTCTTCCATGCCTAATGCTTCAAGGAATTCAGCACGATCTTCATCATCCAACAATGAAATTTCAGCTTCGATTTGGTTGCAAAGCGGAACAACGATTGCATTTTCCTCAGCAGCTAACTTTTTCACAGCTTCAAGGTGTGGGTTGTTTTCAAAACCATCTTCTGCAACGTTTGCGATATACATGGTCGGTTTTAATGTCATTAAACCAAAACCACGCACAAGTTTACGTTCATCATCATCTAAATCAGCTGCACGAGCTGGCTTGCCTTCATCAAGTAAAGGTAGAATTTTTTCTAAAACTGCTTTTGTTGCAAGGGCTTCTTTATCACCGCTTTTTGCAGATTTTGCCAAACGTGTAACGGCTTTAGTTACAGTTTCCAAGTCAGCAAGTGCAAGTTCAGTATTAATCGTTGCAATATCATCTAATGGATCAATTTTACCATTTACATGAATTACGTTTTCATCTTCAAAACAACGTACAACGTGTGCAATTGCATCAGTTTCACGGATGTTTGCAAGGAATTGGTTACCCAAACCTTCGCCTTTAGATGCACCCGCAACTAAACCTGCAATATCCACAAACTCCATCGTAGTTGGAATAACACGTTGTGGTTTAACAATGGCTGTTAATTTGTCTAAACGTGGATCAGGTACAGGTACGACGCCTGTATTTGGTTCAATGGTACAGAATGGGAAGTTTTCCGCAGCAATAGCAGCTTTAGTCAATGCATTGAAAAGTGTAGATTTACCAACGTTCGGCAAGCCGACAATACCGCAATTAAAACCCATGAAATAACTCACAAAGTGTTATATAAAAATTGCGGATGATTTTACATGAAAGCCATGACAAAGTCAGGTCTGCGACCTATAAGTTTTAAAATCAGATCATCTCAAATATATCAAGTGCTACATATTTGCCTGAGATCAGCACTTTTATTGAACAAAATGAGCATTCTAGGGGAGTGACAATAGTTTTAGTATGATTTTTATAAGTGGGTCAAATTGAGCAAAGTTACTGTCCTGCATCCAACAACGACATCCATGTCGCCCTACAGATGGATAAGCCTTGTATCATTCAACAAGGCAAAAGCGGAATCTATTTTATTTATATTGATGCAAATGAAGTTAATTGGAAAAACTTAAATCTTCCGCTTATCCAACTGGCTTGCCAAACTGTCACCAAATGCTTGAACGATCATGACCAAAGCCACCAAGACCACAATCACAGCAAACATCATTTGCATATCAAAGCGTTGGTAACCATAACGGTAGGCAATATCACCTAAGCCACCAGCACCAATTGCACCTGCAATTGCAGAGGAGTTAATCATGGTGACAATTGTGACTGTAAAACCTGCCACAATGCCGGGTAACGCTTCAGGTAAAAGTACATGCCAAACGATTTGCTTACGGTTACAGCCCATCGCTTGTGCAGCTTCAATTAGACCTTGATCAACTTCACGTAAGCTAACTTCTGCAATACGGGCAAAGAAAGGTGTCGCTGCTAAAGTTAATGGAACAACAGCTGCCCAGACTCCGTAACTGGTTCCGACAATCCATCGGGTTAAAGGAATCAGCGCCACCATTAAAATCAAAAAGGGAACAGATCGGGTAATGTTGATCACCGTGCCTAATGCATGATTAATCTTTTTAGATGGATAAATCCCTTGTTCAGATGTATTGACCAAAATCACTGCCAAAGGTAAGCCAATCAAAAAGGCAACAATGGCAGATACGCCAACCATCAGTAAGGTATCTATGGTTCCTGTCAGCAATAAATCAATGAGTTGGTCTTGCATAGCCAAGTACCTCTATTTGCGCAATTTGATGTTTTAACCTTTCTTGTAAATTATGCAGGTCTAAATGGGTTTGTTCAGTACCGACAATCAGCGTTCCAATCAAATGGTTTTGGATATTGTCGATATGACTTTGATATAAATGTACCGATTTTTCAAAAACCTGAAAAAGTTCCACTAAATCAGGTGAGTTTTTCGGATCGGTTTCATAACGTAGTTTTAAAATGCTATGGGTTGAGTCTTGTTGCAACACTGTATGCACTGGAAAGGGCAAATCGAGTTGTTCTAAGTTTAACAATTCTTGTGTGATTTTCTGCTGAGGCTGTGAAAACACGGACCAGACTTGTCCTGACTCTACGATTTCACCATGTTCAATTACCACCACTTGATCGCAAATTTCACGAATCACTTGCATCTCATGGGTAATTAAAACAATGGTAATCCCCAATTCTCGATTGATTTTTTTCAGCAAGGATAACACCACTGAGGTACTTTCAGGATCAAGTGCAGACGTTGCTTCATCACACAATAATATTTCTGGATGATGCACCAGCGCACGAGCAATACCAACACGTTGCTTTTGACCACCAGACAGCTGTGAAGGGTAGTTATGCGCTTTATTTCCCAATCCGACCAGATCTAAAACATCGTTGACACGTGTTTCAATTTCAGCTTTATCAACATGGGCAATTTTTAAAGGCAATGCCACATTGTCCCAAACTGTTTTGGCAGACATTAAATTAAAATGCTGAAAAATCATCCCAATTCTTTGACGTGTTTGAATCAACTCAGCATGACTGAGTTCAGCCAAATTCTGTTGATGAATATGAATACTGCCTTCAGAAATACCTTCTAAACCATTTAATGTTCGGATTAAGGAAGATTTACCTGCACCACTTTTACCGATGATGCCGAAAATCTTGCCGTGAGGGATATCTAAGTTGATATTTTTTAATGCATGGATCTGTTGATCTTGCCCATCATAGTATTTATTCAAATCACGAATTTTGATATGAGGGACTGAAAAATCAACATGCGAACCGAAACTCACCATTTCTATTCTCCTTATTTCCAGCCTGCAAACCACATATCTTTGCCGAAATCTTTATCTAAAATATCTCGAACTTGCTGTGAGTTTTGGAAAGCTTGAATAAATTTCTCTAACTTTTGATTTTTGTCTTGATAATCGGTACGTGTCACAAAAAGAATGGCGTACTTTTTATCAACGGGATCTAAAAACAGGGCACTATGCGGATCGGCTTTTTTTGCCATATTTAAGTAATGCGGAAAACCAAAAATTAGATCTGCATCATCATAAGCTAAAGCTGTTTGTGGACCTTCAACTTCTATAAACTTCAACTGTTTTGGGTTTGAAACAATATCTTGAAGTGTGGAAAGTTCATTGTTGATGTCTTTGATTTGAATTAGCCCTGCACGGTGTAGCAGGATCAAAGCACGCGCAGAGTTAACGGGGTCACTCGGGATGACAACACGAGCATTTTGAGGTAAGGCGGCTAAGGATTTATATTGTTTTGAATATAAACCGACATGGCTGCCGCTACCTATACCAAAAGCATGCAAATCGTAATTGGTTTGCTTAATGGCATTCTTTAAAAATACACTTTGTTGGAAAAAGTTAGCGTCAATGTCACGGTTTTGTACCGCAACATTGGGTGCTTGCCAATCTGAAAATTCGACCAGTTTGACATGGATACCATCTTTCTCTACCTCTTTGGCAACCGTTTGTAGTAATTCGGCATAAGGTGGGCTAATGCCAATCGTGAGTACATTATCCTTTTGTTGATTTTGTACATAACGATAGGCAAAAAGTCCTAATAATACGATGACAACAGCAAGACCAATCAGCAGGTTATTGTTTTTGAGTTTGGAAACTTGGGACATGAGTTATTCCTTATTTCCAACCTGGGAACCATAAATTTTCACCAATATCATCATTTAAAGCCTGTTTGACCTTGTCTGAAGTTTGGTAAATTTTTACAAACTCTTTTAACTGTTTGGCTTTTTCTGGGTGCTTTTGCTCATAGTCATCTTTTACAACAAACAAGATGGCATAACGTGTATTGGTATTATCATCGAGTAATAATGCTTTGTTTGGATCAATGGTTTTTGCAAGACGTAAATAAAGTGGGTAGCTAAATACTAAATCAGCATCATCTACAGCACGCGCAGTTTGAGGTCCTTCAACTTCAATAAATTTAAAGTTTTTAGGATTTGAGCTAATGTCTTGTAAGTTTGATAAATGGTTATTCGGATCTTTCAAGGTGATGAGTTTAGCCTGTTGTAAAAGTAACAGTGCACGACCTTGGTTGACTGGGTCATTTGGAATTACTACACGTGCATTTTCTGGTACCGCCGCTAAAGAATCATATTTTTTAGAATATAAGCCCACATGAGTTGCAACACCTGTGGCAATCGGTTTCAGTTTAAAATCAGTTTCTTTTAACGCATTGCTTAAAAATGGTTGGTGTTGGAAATAGTTTGCATCAATATCACCATGATTTAGTGTGATATTCGGTGTGTTCCAATCTGAAAATTCCACCAGTTTAATATGAATCCCTTGTTTCTTGGCTTCCTCTGCTGCAACTTGTAAAGGCTTGGCAAAGGGTGGGCTAATACCAATGGTGATTTCTTCTGAACTGGCTTTTTTATGTTGGTTCCAATAAAAAAGTCCTGCAATCACGGCAATAATGATCACGCCAAGCAAAATAAATTTATTCGTGGAGCCTGATTTTTTGGATGGATTACCATTTGCAGGTGAGTTTATTTGAGTCATGTGACACCCCTTAAAGTGAAATTATTCAATTCATCATGTTTGCTGATTAGGTTATTTAGGCAGTTTGCTTTTGCCGATCTGCCGTTTCGATGCTGTTGTTATGATTTGAGTTTTGACATCGAAAATCAGCAGCAGGGTGTTGTTGGGTTAAATGATCACCCTGTTTAAAGATTTTGTTGCGTAAAGAACCACTTTCATATTTGGTTTTAAATCTGCCACGTTGTTGCAGTTCAGGAATAACAAAATGAATAAAGTCATGATGTGATTCAGGCGCAACAGTACGCGTTAGGTTAAAGCCATCAATACCTGTTTCATCAATCAACTGAATTAATTTTTCAGCAATTGTTTCACCACTTCCAACAATCAGTGGATAACGACCACCGAGTTGATGCTGTGCTTTAAGATCGTTAGGCGTGATCTGGTTTTCCTTAAATTTATTATTGACTGAAGCAATACTATTGGTTTGTTGATATGGGATGGCCTCATCATCAGCATATTTGGATAGGTCGATACCGACTGAACTTGAGAAATGTGCTAAACCTGCTTCTGGACTTGCATAGCGAGCATATTCAGCTAATTTCTCTTGAGCTAATTCATCTGTTTCTGCTGTAACCACTGTGATTCCCACAAAGATTTTAATATCTTCTGGATTACGGTCTTGCTGTACAGCCAATTCTCGAATCTTATCCACTTGTTGTTTGATTTTTGCAGGTTGGTCCCCGCCAATAAAGACACATTCTGCATGACGTGTGGAGAATGCTAAACCGCGTGGTGAAGCGCCAGCTTGAAAGAGCACAGGGGTACGCTGTGGTGAAGGTGAGACTTGGAAAACACCTTGGCTTTGATAAAAGCGCCCTTGATGGTTAATTTGATGAACTTTTTTCGGGTCAGTAAAAATACGCTTTTGCTTATCTTTTTGTACTGCATCATTTTCCCAAGAACCTTCCCAAAACTTATAGCAAAGCTCTAAAAATTCTTCAGCTTGTTCATAACGTAAGTCATGATCTTTTAGACCTTTTTGTCCAATCAAGCGTTCAGCACTGTCCAAATACCCCGTCACAATATTCCAGCCAATCCGACCTTGTGTCAGATGATCTAAACTCGCAAAGCGCCGTGCGAATTGGTACGGTGTTTCATAACTTAAGTTTACGGTCACGCCAAAACCTAGATTTTGGGTTACCGCTGCCATTGCTGAAATCAGGGTAGATGGGTCATGACTCGGCAGTTGAATGGACTCTTTTAAGGTTAAATCTATACCATTCTGGTAGACATCATAAACACCGGTAATGTCTGCGATAAACAACCCATCAAATAAACCTTGCTCCAAGGTCTTAGCGAGATCAGTCCAGTAATTGAGCTCATTAAAACGATGAGATTCATCACGTGGGTGGGTCCATAAGCCGTGATTGATATGACCGACACTGTTCATATCAAAAGCATTGAGTAAGATTTGTTTTTTTTGTGTTGCATGTTGAGATGTATTTGTCATTACAATGTCCCTCTGCGTGGTGGAAGGATGTTGTTTAATACATAGTTTCCAATAAAATAATATTTCCAGCGTGATGCATCATGCAGTGTATGTACCCGTACATTGCGCCAATGTCGATCTAAACCATCGGCACGTTGGCTACCACGACTTCCAGCCAACTCAATCAATTTTGAAGACGCTTTTAATGCTGTTTCTGTACTGTGTGCACGGACTTTAGCTACATCTAGTGAGGCTTTGGCAATATTTTCAACTGTAGGTTGTGGTTTTGCTGCATCAATAGATTGAGCAGCTTGTTTTAATAAAACCTCACTTGCTCTTACATCCGCAGCAACACGACCTAATTCATAAATAGTCAGTGGATCTTGGTCTGCACGTTCTACATTGGCATCAATCCATGCGCGTGCTTTTTTAACCCGTTCTATTGTTTCTTCAAAAGCTGCACGTGCAATGCCTGTTTCAATCGCAGCATGCATAATTTGTGCAAATGGCCCAACGAGGGTGGGTTCAGAAAATGCGGTGTCAAAACGAATGACATATTCAGATTCCACAAAAACTTGATTGAATTTAACGGTGCCACTGCCTGTGGTTTTTTGTCCAAAGCCTGACCAATCATTGATACGTTGTAAGCCTTGTGCATCGGCAGAAATAAAAGCTAAATATTCACGTTCTTCAGCATCACGGACTAATGTCGGAATGCGATGGGCAAATAGACTGCCCGTGCAATAGAACTTTTCCCCATTGACCACATAACCATGTTCAGTTTGACTAATTTGGGTATGCTTTTGTGCAGCAGTCTTGGTCTTAAATTCAGCGAGGGCATTGCCAAAACGTGCGCCTTGAAGTACTTCGCTATAGAGTTTTTCCTTTTGCTGCTCTGTACCCGTATTACGTAATACTTCCAATGCATAAAAATGGTTTTGTGGGATTTGACCAATAGAGCCATCTACGCCACTGAATAATGCAATTATTTTAGCAACAGTGTGACTAGATACTTCTGCACCACCATATTGCCGCGGTACTGTGATCGCCCATAACCCGGATTGACTAAAAGCTTCAACCTCATCAAATGGTAAAATTCTTTCAGCATCACGGAGTACCGCATTTTGTTTAAATTGCTGACTCAACTGTTGCGCGATTTCTAAAGCTTCTTGATCATTTTGAATAATATGTGCTTGCGCAAAGGGATGATTGTGTACATCCAATGTTTTATTGATATCTTGATAAGTTGTCATATATATTTCCCTGATGAGTAACAAAGTCGTTTAACTTTAAATCCACGCATGGCGCTGATTTTGCGTACCATTTAAGTAATAGTTTCCAATGGCATGAAGTTTCCAACGCACAGGGTCATGTAAGGTATGTACACGAGCATTACGCCAGTGTTGATCGAGATTATGAGTTTCTAGGCTTGAACGACTACCGCCCAATTCAAGTAATTTTTCAGAAATAAGGAGTGCTGCATCATTGGCATACACTTTTGCCTCAGCAACGATAATGGAGGCTTTACTGGCTTGTTCAGGACTGACGATGTCTTGTGAATCTAACTGATCTAAATATTCTGCGGCTTCATCCAGCAATAAAATCGATGCATCGAGTAAGATATTGAGCTTACCGACTTCTTGTAGGGTATACGCTTCAAAACTGGCTTTAGCCACATTGGCATCAATGATTGGGCGTGCTTTATGGATTGCAGATAAAGTATCTGCAAAGGCAGCTTCTGCAATGCCCACATCAATCGCAACCTGAATCAGTTGTGAGTACGCCCCACGATATTTTGACGCATCGGCAAGTGGTTTTTCATCCATAATAAGATCTGGATGAACCACAACTTTTTTTAAACGCACTGTGCCACTTGCCGTTGTACGTTGTCCAAAGCCATCCCAATCATCAACAATTTCAACACCGTCAGCTTTTGGATCAATAATCGTTAAAACAATATGACCATCTGGATGAATTGCACGTATCGCCAACCAATCGGCAAAATATGAACCCGTTGAATAAAACTTCTCACCATTTAAAAGGTATTGACCATTGATCTGTTCTAAACGTGTTTCAATAGTGCGGGTATCTTTGGTATTGCGTTCTGGGCCACCATTAGAAAGACGTTTACCATTTAAAATTTCAGTATAAATAAACTGTTTTTGCTGTTCATTGGCAATATGCTCAATGGCATTTAACAAGCCAAATTGATTTTGAGGAATCTGTCCAACACTGGCATCTGCCTTGGATAAAATACGGAAAACATGCGCAAGGGTTTTATTTGAAACTTGAGCCCCACCATATTTTTTGGCAATACGAATTCCACCTAATCCTTTGAGGCTTAATTCTTGAATGACATCAACAGGTAAAATTCGTTGTTGATCACGTATATTTCGTTCTACCAAAGCAAAATCAGCAACTTGGTAAGCTGCATTTATTGCTTGTTGATCGTTTTGGATCACAAAGGCTGAGGTAGAAGAATTCAAACTAGACATATTGGCACCTTTCAATAGATACCAAAACGCTAAGCAATATTGTGGTAAAAATTAAACGAACTATTGTGCTTAACTTATCTAAAAATATTGTTAGGATAAAAATCGCAAAGTTTTTTAATATTGAATATAAGTTAAAATATTGAAATTTATTATTTATTTTGAGTTTAGCAGGTCTGACTCTTAGTCAGAGTTAGCTTTGTTATTCCTATCACGAATAAAGAATAAAGAAACTGATATAACCATAGAATAAGCATTGGGTCATATGACGAGCGATTGAAGTAAAAAGTACATTGTAATTCAGGTGATGAATGTCTAAAGTACACAAGATTACTCAGGATTAATCTTAACTTTTAGATTTATCTAAGCTTTTAATTAAAAAAATAATTTGGAGACTACATGCGTACGTTGTACCAATTCCCACTCTCGCATTACTGTGAAAAAGCCCGCTGGTTGCTTGATCATAAAGAATTGGATTTTGTTGCGCAGAATTTAATCCCAGGTGTCCATCGTGCATTTGCACAACTTAAAACAGGGCAAAACAAGTTGCCTATTTTAAAAGATGGAGAACGTTTTATTGCGGGGTCGACTCAAATCGCATTGTATCTAGATGATGTTTATCCTGAACATCGACTGCTTCGTACAGATCACACGCTTCGTGAAAAAACCTTAGAAATTGATCTGATTGCCAATGAGTTAGGTATTCATGTACGTCGTTGGGGATTGGCACATGCTTTAGCAGAAGGCGATGAACCGCTAGAAATTATGATTGGTGAAAAAGGCTATTTACGTCAATTTGAAAAAATTTCAAAGCCTATTCTAAAAACCATGGTTTCAAAAAGTTATCAATTAGATAAAGAGAAAGTCGAAGAATCTAAATACAATTTAGAGCTGACTATCGACAGTTTAAATAAGATTTTGATTGATAACGGTTGCCGTTATTTTGTTGGCGATCGCCTTGGTTTGGCAGATATCTCGGTATGTTCAATCCTTGCACCGTTATTAGAATTACCTGCGACACCGTGGGAAAAGGAATATGCAGAAAATATTTCTCAAGAATTTACCGAATTTAGCCAACATTTGTTAGAACTGCCTTTAGGGCAATACGTGAAAAGAATTTACGCCACTGAGCGCAATGCACGTGTAGATTGGCGAGGAATGTAAGATTTCAAAGCAAGAAACTCTCCAATTTACTGAAAAATTAAGTATCATAGTGTGGAATTGGAGATTTTTTAATGCAGAAGTTCGTAATTTTAGGTGCGATAAGCACTGTTTTATTGATGGCGGGTTGTACTGAGAAAAAGCCTGCAACTCCTGAAGAAATTTGGAAAGGTTACTGTACCAGTATTGGTAATGCTGCACGTTCTATTACTTTAGATCGTCAAAATGGGATTACCAAGAAAGAAGCAATTGAATATGCAAATAAAGTCACTGATCCAACAACTAAGGGCTTTGTACTTGAGTATTTAGAGAAAGTCTATGCATTATCAGATGCAGAGCTAAAAGCGGATAAAGATGCAGTTCAAGCAAAGTTTAAGAACGAAGCATTTGAACAATGTCTAAATACCCCCCATGATCCGACAAAAATGCCAGATTATAAACCGTTCTAAGGAGCGGTTTTTTTATGGCTTAAAGCACAACAAGCAGGATATATACCTGATCAGCAGACAATGAAAGAATACGATTTGTGTACATTAGAAATGCGAATCGTGAATGGTCAAGACATGCATACTTTTGAGTCCTGATTCTTTTAAACCATTTAAGTGTATTTTTGAATAAAGATTACGATGACGTGGTTTTTTTATGTTGAGTTATCGAGAATATATAAGTAATCGACAAGCCTCGTCACAAAAAATGATTAGCATAAAAATTGAAAAGCATATATACAATATAGAAATAGAAAACAAAAAGTAGCATAGGAGTGAGACAATGGAAGTAGTTGCTTATTTACATAATGCAGATTTGCTCTTAGAAGATGACAATGGTGTCGCTGTGATTAGCGGCAGTCATTATGTGCTGAGTTTAGGTGATCAAGTTTTTTTCCAAGAAGTCATTGATGAACGAGCGAAGTTATACCAAGTAAAAATTTCATTTGCGTGTACTGAACATTCAATGTTTCATGAAGATGAAGTGCAAATGAAATTTGAAGGTTGTCGTACGGAATTCCAAAAGTATGTAGACAGTACGACAGTCCACTAAGGTGGAATGTACTTTGTTCTAAAAAAAAGGCAACATATGTTGCTTTTTTTATGGCTGAAACAGTCTAAAGGCAAGGTAAACATAACTTCAATCTTATTAAAGAGAAGTTCATGTTTTACAAAGATAATATTTTTAGAGCTTTTTCAAATTAATTTGAGAAATAATTTACATAAACGTCTGATGAAAGCGTACTGTGTAGATCTGTAGTTAAATGAAGCGAAAAGTGATGAGTATTTATTTATAAAATAATGGTCATCACGAATTAATACGCTCATTGCATTAACTTTTGGCTTGATTTTTAGTAAAATTTGACAGTCCATATTGCCTGTGAAGCTTTAATAAGCAGGAATTCACAGGTAAATTTTTAAAAAGAGGAATTACACCGTGCTAGAAGCTTACCGCCAACACGTTGCAGAACGTGCCGCACTCGGAGTCCCACCGAAGCCACTTGACGATGCTCAAACTGCTGACTTGGTTGAATTACTAAAAAATCCACCAGCGGGTGAAGAAGCATTTTTAGTAGATTTGCTTGAAAACCGTGTTCCAGCAGGTGTTGACCAAGCTGCATATGTAAAAGCTGCTTTCTTGACTGCTGTTGCTAAAGGTGAAGCGACTTCTCCATTGGTTTCTAAAGAGCGTGCGGTTTACTTACTAGGTACTATGCTTGGTGGTTATAACGTAGCACCTTTGGTTGAATTGCTTGATGATGCTGCACTTTCAAGCTTAGCTGCTGAAGCATTGAAAAAAACGCTTCTTGTATTTGATGCGTTCCATGACGTTGCTGAAAAAGCCAAAGCGGGTAATGCAAATGCACAAGCCGTTATGCAATCTTGGGCTGATGCTGAATGGTTTACTAGCCGTAAAGACGTTCCAGAAGAAATCAAACTTACTGTTTTCAAAGTAACTGGCGAAACAAATACTGATGATTTGTCTCCTGCACAAGATGCTTGGAGCCGTCCAGATATCCCATTGCATGCAAACGCAATGCTTAAAAACGTACGTGATGGTATCAACCCAGAAGTTCCTGGTGAAGTTGGTCCATTAAACCAAATCAAAGAACTCATCGCAAAAGGCAACCAAGTTGCTTATGTTGGTGACGTTGTTGGTACGGGTTCTTCTCGTAAATCTGCGACTAACTCAGTGCTTTGGTTCTTTGGTGATGACATTGCTCACATCCCGAACAAAAAAGACGGTGGTTACTGCTTAGGTTCTAAAATCGCTCCAATTTTCTTCAACACAATGGAAGATGCTGGTGCGTTACCTGTAGAAATTGATGTTGCTAACATGAACATGGGCGATGAAATCGTTCTTAAAATTGATCATGCTGCTGCAAAAGTCACTGCATTTAAAGCAGGCGAGCAAATCGCTGAATCTGAGTTGAAAACGCCTGTTCTTCTTGACGAAGTTCGTGCGGGTGGTCGTATCAACTTAATCGTTGGTCGTGGTTTGACAACTAAAGCGCGTGAAGCTTTAGGTCTTCCAGCATCTACTTTATTCCGTGTTCCAGTTCAACCTGAAAACACTGGTAAAGGCTTTACTCAAGCTCAGAAAATGGTTGGTCGTGCTTGTGGTCTTCCAGAAGGTCAAGGCGTTCGTCCAGGTACTTACTGTGAACCGAAAATGACGACTGTTGGTTCGCAAGATACGACTGGTCCGATGACTCGTGATGAATTGAAAGACTTAGCTTGCTTAGGTTTCTCTGCTGATCTTGTGATGCAATCTTTCTGTCACACAGCTGCATATCCAAAACCAGTTGACGTTCAAATGCAACATACGCTTCCTGATTTCATCATGAACCGTGGTGGTGTTTCATTACGTCCAGGTGACGGTATTATTCACTCTTGGTTAAACCGTATGCTTCTTCCAGATACAGTTGGTACTGGTGGTGACTCACATACACGTTTCCCAATCGGTATTTCATTCCCAGCGGGTTCTGGTCTTGTCGCGTTTGCTGCTGCAACTGGTGTTATGCCGTTGGATATGCCTGAGTCGGTACTTGTTAAGTTCAAAGGTAAAATGCAGCCTGGTATCACGCTACGTGACCTTGTACATGCAATTCCTTACTACGCGATTCAAGCGGGTGACTTAACTGTAGAGAAAAAAGGTAAGAAAAACATTTTCTCTGGTCGTATCTTAGAAATCGACTTAACAGAAATGGAAACAGACTTAACTGTAGAGCAAGCATTCGAACTTTCTGATGCTTCTGCTGAACGTTCTGCTGCTGGTTGTTCAATCACACTTTCTGAAACGAAAGTTGCTGAATACTTGAACTCTAACATCACAATGTTGAAGTGGATGATTTCTCAAGGTTATGGCGATGCACGTACTATGGCTCGCCGTGTTGAGAACATGGAAAAATGGTTAGCGAATCCATCACTTCTTCAAGCTGATGCTGATGCTGAATACACTAAAGTGTATGAAATTGATCTTGCTGACATTAAAGAACCCGTTCTTTGCTGCCCGAACGATCCAGATGACGCTAAACTTCTTTCTGATGTTCAAGGCGTTAAGATTGACGAAGTGTTCGTTGGTTCTTGTATGACGAACATTGGTCACTTCCGTGCTGCTGGTAAATTACTTGATAAAGTACCAGGTGGTTCATTGTCTACTCGTTTATGGTTGGCTCCACCAACACGTATGGACGAACATCAATTGATGGAAGAAGGTTTCTATAACATTTATGGTAAAGCTGGCGCGCGTACTGAAATGCCAGGTTGTTCATTATGTATGGGTAACCAAGCACGTGTAGCTCCGAACACAACTTGTGTATCGACTTCTACGCGTAACTTCCCGAACCGTTTAGGTCAAGGCGCAAATGTATACTTAGCTTCTGCTGAGCTTGCATCTGTTGCTGCGGTACTTGGTAAATTGCCTTCTCCAGAAGAGTATCAACAATATGCTGCTCAAATCGACAGCATGTCTGCTGACATCTATCAATACTTGAACTTCGACAAGATGGGCGAGTATACAGATGCTGCTAAAGACATTGATACTAAGAAAATTGCTGCTGCTCAATTGAGCTAATTTATTGAAAAATAGATTAAATTGAGTTAAAACTAAGGGCTGATTAATCAGCCCTTAGTTTTTAGATATAGTGTGTACAGAATTGAAATGATGCAAAAATTAATAACAGTTTTAAAGGATTTATCAGAAGAGTTTAATCTCGAAGATTATGACTGGGGAATTCCAAGCAGTTGTCCAATAGAAATTCCAGAACTAAATGGCTCTAATTTTGAAAAAAATAGATACCTAAAAGAAAATTTAAAAGATTTTTTATTAAAACAGCACTCTCTAGATTGTTATTATTGGATTATCCAACAGTGGGGTGGCATCGGTTCTTTTAAACAAAATGACGTTAATGATGCCAGAATCAAAAAATTTATAATTGAAATGGGGCAAGATAAATTAACTAAAAATTCATTTGATTGTATTTCTTCATTTTCTAAAGTTGCTTCATTTATTAATCCTGATAATCATGCAATTTATGATTCAAGAGTGATTTATGCATTAAATTGGTTGATTTTTAATTATGCACCTGAAATGGAGTTGTTTTATCAACCTTTAGGGAGAAGCTCTGAGTTAGCTAAATATGACATGCAAACTATTTTTCGATTAAGTAAGAAAAAATATGTGTACAGAAGCAATAAAAGTGCTTATCAAGAATATTGTAAATTAATGAAAGAGTTATCAGTTGAGGTTTACGGGAAAGGCAGTAAGCCATATTTAATGGAGATGCTTCTTTTTGTAATCGCACCAATTAAAATTGTTGGAGATATTGAGGCTAAAGTTTCTGTTGCTATAAATTATTAGATATTAATAAAATAAAAGGTATCGATGAGTATTTTTCTTTAAATGTGGAATACTCATATTCTTAATATGTTATTGATAAAAATAAAAATCTGTTAAATATACATTTTTAGAATATCAGTCATCATATTTTTAAAATCTAAAATAACGACATAATGATTGATGCTCGATGGATCAAAATCAGTGTTCACAGAATCAAACAATGTATTTGTTAGTGGAGTGATATCAAAATTATCGATAAGACAAGGGGAGCCTGAATTAAAATACTCAATATAATAATTAACTTTTTTTTGCATATTCTGAGTATTTAAAACTAGATAGAATGAATATCGGTCATGCAATACGTTATTTGAGAAAACGGAAGGGCTGGACTCAGCAGCAATTAGCCGATTTTTCCAATACTTCAAAAAGTAATATTTCCAATCTTGAGAATGGCAATCAAGGGTACAGTCCTGCAATACTCCAGTACCTTGCTGAAGCATTTAATTGCACTGTAGCGCAATTGTTTTTATTGGCAGAAAGCTTAGATGATGATGAAAACATTGCTGAGAATTGGGATCAGATGCCCATAGATGCACTATTTATACAACTCCCAAAAGATATTCAAGATAATTTAAAACAGCTTATACATAGCTTGATTAAAAATAAGTCCTAATTCTATATCTCATATTTATTAATCTTCTACGATTGATCTTCAGCTTCTATAGTTATTTCATTATACATAATGATTTTAAACAATTTAATCTAACTTGATATAATTGAAATCAACCCGTATGTATCTTTGAAATTTAACACTTTTATTTTCTAACTGTGTTTTAAAATAATAATACTCATTTAACTTATAGATAAAATGATCAGACAATAAAAAGCCCCTTATTCAGGGGCTAGTCGTATAGATCACTCTATACTTATATAAGGCTCATCTCATACTGATCGTATTAAAACACAAAATGAGATATTCAGCCATAAAAAAGATGAGCCGTAGCTCATCTTTTTTACACAAGAAAATTAATGTGCATTTGCTACAGCAGGTGCAGCAGCGGCTGTCGCATCATTTGCAGCTTTACGAGTAGGTGTGTAATTTAAACCTAAAGTCGAGCTGGTATATGTACGCACTTGATCAAGCAGAGCAGGGTTGGTATTTAAATCCTGTTGATAAGACTTCACAATCTCATGCAATTTTGGATTCCATTTACCTTTCACTTGCTCAGGGAACGCTTTTTCCATCAAGCTCAACATAATGTATGGAGAGGTTGATGCACCTGGTGAAGCACCAAGAAGGCCAGTGATTGAACCATCTTTAGAGGTGAAGATCTCTGTACCGAATTGAAGTGTTGCAGGTTTACCCGGTGCTTTTTTGATGATTTGAACACGTTGGCCAGCTTGGCTTAAAGTCCAGTCTTCAATTTTTGCATCTGGATAATACTTTTTCAATTCATTGAACTGATCTTGCTTAGACATCGCCACTTGGCTGACTAAATATTTCACCAAGTCCAGATTTTCCATTCCAATGGTTGCCATCGGAATCACATTGTTTTTGTTGGTCGCATCAATCAAATCAAACTGAGAACCATTTTTTAGGAACTTGTTTGAATAGGTTGCGAATGGACCAAACAATACATACTTTTTACCATCAACATAACGAGTATCAATGTGTGGTACAGACATTGGAGGTGCACCTAATTCAGGCTTACCATAGACTTTTGCAGTATGTTGTGATGTAACAGCCGGATTGTCTGTCATCAAGAAAATACCACCGATCGGGAAGCCAGCATATTGCTTAGTTTCTTCCAGACCTGTCATTTGCAATAATCTAATCGCAGCACCACCCGCACCAATAAACACATGACGAGTTTTAACATGGCTGGTTGTGTTGGTTTTTAGATTTTTAAACGATACAGTCCAAGTTTTGTCTGCATTTTGACTAATACCTGTTACTTCAGATGAAGTTTCAAGTTTGAATTTAGGCTGTTTTTTCAAATGATCAATTAATTGGGTCGTAATTGAACCATAATTTACATCAGAACCTACGTCCATACGTGTTGCAGCCACTTTTTGGTTTGCATCACGGCCTTGCATAACTAAAGGCGCCCATTGCTTAATTTCAGCAGGATTTTCAGTATATTTTAATCCTTCGAACATTGGGCTTTGGCTCATCGCTTCATAACGTTTTTTCATGTAGTTCACGCTATCGCCCCAAACAAAGGCAATATGTGGTACAGGATTAATAAAGCTGTTTGGTTGACCCAACACGCCATTTTTGACCTGATAAGCCCAGAATTGTTTACTTACTTCAAATTGTGAAGCAGTATCAATGGCTTTTTTAATATCAACTTTACCGTCTTTTTCAGGGGTATAGTTCATTTCCATAAAGCCAGAGTGTCCCGTTCCTGCGTTGTTGAATCCCGCAGAACTTTCTTGACCTACCTGATCCAAACGTTCATACATATTGATGGTCCAGTCTGGTTCAACTTCATTGAGGTAAGTCCCCAAGGTTGCACTCATAATACCGCCACCAACAAGTACCACATCTACAACTGGTTCATCTGCTGTTGTGTTGACTTTTTTAGAAGCAATTGGTCTGAATAAAAAGATCAATCCAATAACAAAAATAACCCCGATGACAATCAGTAGGTATTTAAAAAATCTCTTCATATATTTCCTGTTTCATCAAGTTTTAATAATATTGTAATGTAGAAAAGTTACATAAATGTTAGTTTGTGTAATGATTTTTTTCGTAAATGATTTAAATATATGAAATAATTTGTTTTTAAATTTGTAAAGATGTGTACAAAAAACAACCAGATTAAAATTTGATTAGTATATTTGTGTAATAAATATTCAAAAAAGTCTTAGACTAAAGTACTATTTTTTGTAGGTGTTAAGCTTTTTGTAGCTTTAAGCTGGCTAAAAAATATGCTGAAAAGAAGAGTTTTCCTGCTTCAATGTGAAAACTCTTCTCAAGATTTTTTTGCTTATTCAATCATCATGAGGTCTGATTTATTTTCAAGCTTTAAAGGACGTAAAGCAAAAATAGAACGAGTATGGCGAATACCTTTCATTGAATATAAATTTTTACGTAAAAAGCGCTCATAATGTTCAGCATTTTTCACCGCAACTTTGACCAAATAATCATAATCGCCTGTTACCAAGTGCGCTTCTACAACTTCAGGCATTTGACTGAGTGCATCACTAAATTGTTCTAAAATTTCGTCATCATGACGTTCTAAGGTGATCTCAATAAAAAATAGTTCATTAATCCCGATGGCTTTGGCATTTATGGTTGCAGTATAGCCTTCAATGACATTTAAAGATTCTAGACGTTTAACACGTGTCCAACATGGCGAAGAGGAAAGTCCAACCAGTTCAGAGAGCTGAGCGACCGTTAAACGACCATCTTTTCGAAGTGCCGATAAAATTTTGCGATCAATCCTATCTAAAGTGTACTGACTTTCATTCATGAGCTTTACCACAGAAAATATTTTCGAGAATAATGGAATATATGAAAAATCATTCCGAAAATACTGGAGATTTATATTAAATACGGGAAACATTCTATTCAGTAGAACGCTAGAATAAACTTATCAAATCAAAGACATTTGGGAGACTGGCTTTGATTTAGCGGATAGTATCTTTAGAGGAAAGGGTGCCTTTAACGATACTGTCCGCGACCTTATTCTACGCTTTAAAAAAATTATAAAAATAGTTTCAAAACGATAAAATTCAACCGCGCCTTCACAAATTGCATATGATTCAATAAGACATTGTAATCTTATTTATTGTATAATAAAAAATTATGCAATGAATAAGATATATTTATACTTTGAGTTCGATTCTTTAACAGTCAAAATAATCAACAAAATTGTAAACTCAAGCAGCTGAAGATGTGCAATTAAATCGATAAGTATTAAGATGATTTATCTTTAAAATAAAGAATAATGCATGCGATTCACAGCTTGGTACACACTCCGAAAATTTGTATATGACAATTTGCATAATGAAGATTATGAAACGTGGTTTAGTCGTGCGATCAATTTTTCTTTGATTTTTCTAATCATTGGTAATGTTGTCGCGGTACTTTTAGAATCAATCAATGATGTTTATAAAGCCTACCAGCTTTACTTTGACGCTTTTGAGGATTTTTCAATCATTGTCTTTACAGTTGAATATATTTTACGTTTTTGGAGTGTTGCAGAAAAAGAACCGTTTGATTCTGAATGGAAAGTACGTTGGAAATATGTGACCAGTGGTGCTGCGATTATCGATTTACTGGCGATCTTACCTGCATATATCAACTTCTTTGTACATATTGATTTGAGATTTTTGCGGATTCTGCGCTTACTGCGTTTATTAAAACTTACCCGATATTTTATTTCATTACAGATTCTACTGCGCGTTATAGAACGTGAAAAGGGTTCATTTCAAGCCGTGATTTTTATTTTGGTGATTATGATCGTGATGGCGGCAGCAGGCATTTATGTTGTCGAAGGTCGTGCACAACCCGATGTCTTTAGCTCAATCCCTGCATCTATGTGGTGGGCGGTGGTGACATTAACCACTGTGGGTTATGGTGATGTAACGCCAATTACTCCACTTGGACGCTTCCTTGGTGCTTTGATTACCATACTTGGTGTTGGATTGGCTGCTTTACCCGCTGGTATCTTGGCAAATGGTTTAGCCAATGAATTGGAATTAAGAAAGCAACAACTGGAGTTAAAGTTTCGAGATTTGTTAGAAAGCTGTGAAATTGACATTATTCATGATGAAGACAAGATTGATGATATTCGTAGAGATGTTGGCTTATCTGCTGAGCAGACACGAGATATTGTTTTACAACTGATTCGTGAACGTAAAGAACAGGAATTGGAAAGAGAAAAAAACAAGTATTGTTTCTGTCCAAATTGTGGGTATAAGTTACCTGAGTGAGTATTTGGATGAATAAATTTAATCTTTCTGAACAACAGAAAGCTAAATTCGTGAGTATTTTTTCTGAAAGTTTTGGGCTAGATATTTTACAAAACCGATTGCAATCATTTTTTGAGGAAATTTTTCAAAATCATCCATATTTAAAACTTCCACAAATGGATATCGTGTCTACAGCTTCTTTAAAATATCAAGTGTATTATCAAGAACCTGATGCCGATCCTGAAACATTAACTATTGGTATAGGGCATTGGAATATCTATATCTGGAGAACTTTGGATGGAAACTGGTGTCTAGATGATTTGTATGAAGAACCAATCGGAATCGTGGCAGAGATTTTAACTTTGTGTCCGTTGTTTTCAATGATTCCAAAAAATGTGAAAAATCTCAAAGAACTATTGGAAATAGGAATGATTTTAGAACAGCATTTATTTCAATTACCGAAATTTTCGGAAATTCAACCTGATGACTGTCGTGAAGTATTGTCATGGGATGGACGTTATTTATTAACAGGTAATAAAGTCGAAAATTTGAAGTTGTACAGTTATAGGGAGTGGGATGAATTGATTCAGCGTGAAAATTTTTTTAATAATGAATTGACTCTAAAATGAAGATGAGTAATTGCCATTTATCATGATATAAGTAGTGAATTATTTAGACTCAGCAGTCATCATCTGCATAGCTGTATCCATCCTTACATTGGCCGAGACGAATCAATCCTCGCTTTATTTGCGCTAAGTGCTTCACAATAACAACGATAAATTCAATCTATATAATGATGAAAATTCTTCTAAATATTTTGACCAACGAATAGCCGAATAAGAGTTTTAAATTTATTTTTTACATATTTTTTAATGAATTATTGAGTAAATTTAAGTATTAATAACGCCATAAAAGTTTTGAATGGTTAACAATGAACATTAATGTTGATATTTTTGGCACGATTGCAATTGCTGTAGCCGTTCTTTTTATTGGTTATTTTCTTGTAAATAAGATCAGTATATTAAAGCAATATAATATTCCTGAACCTGTAGTAGGTGGATTAATTGCTGCTGCTGTGACTTTTGTGCTTTTTAAGCAATTTAATATGACGGTAAATTTTAATGCTGATATTCAACAAAGTTTTATGTTGATGTTTTTTACTTCTGTTGGACTGAGTGCGAGTCTGATTAAGTTAAAAGAAGGGGGAAAGTCACTGATCCTTTTTATGGTCTGCGTAGTGATTTATGTGCTACTGCAAAATGCTGTTGGGATAAGTTTGGCAACCGCACTCGATTTAAATCCTTTGATTGGCTTGATTGCAGGATCTGTTACTTTAACTGGTGGGCATGGTACAGCTGGAGCATGGGGCAGTATTTTTGAAGAAAATTATGGTATCAAAGGTGCGATTGTCTTAGGAATGGCGAGTGCGACATTTGGTCTGGTCATTGGTGGAATGATGGGTGGTCCAGTTGCAAAGTTTCTGATTCGTCGTTATCAATTGGCTGAAGAAATAGCGCCATCAGCAGCGCGTATGCAAGCTCCTCCATCTGCTGAAACAGCACCATTTGAATATCCAGAAAAAACCCGTTTGATTACCGCCGATGATGCGGTTAAAACCATAGGAATGTTTGCACTGTGTATCGTCTTTGCTAATTTCATGACGGGTGTTGCCAAAGGACAATGGTTTGAGTTACCGACCTTTGTATGGGCATTGGGTTGTGGGGTATTTTTACGTAATACACTGGAATATGTATTTAAAATTGAACTGTTTGACCGTTGTATTGATGTGTTTGGTAATGCCTCATTGGCTTTATTTTTAGCTATCGCCTTGATGTCTTTGCAATTGTGGTTACTTGCTGATTTAGCAGGTCCATTGGTGATCATTCTGATCGTTCAGACGGTTTTCCTTGCTTTATATCTATTTTTTGTCACTTTTCGAGTTATGGGTAAAAATTATGATGCAGCAGTATTGTGTGCAGGTCAGTGTGGGGTAAATTTAGGTGCAACACCGACTGCTATTGCCAATATTCAAGCGGTAACCAATACTTATGGACCATCACATAAAGCGTTTTTAATTATTCCTCTAACCGGCGCATTTTTTGTTGATATTGTGAATGCCGTTGTTATTCAAACCATTACAAAGTTCTTTTAAATGTTCTGTTAGAAAAAGCGATGTGATGACTTAAGCATTTGGGAAACAGCCACAAAAAGTGGCTGTTTTTTTGTATTTAAATCAGTTTGATCATTACTCTTTTGAATCTCACACTGTTTTATACAATTCATATGGCTGCAATAAATCGTGATTTAGACTAAGGTTTTCTGTTGGTGACTTTAAACATTCAAAAACACTTAGATGAGGAATTGAATATTTGAGCGAGATCAACGCTTAAAGGATGTAACGGATTGAAGTTTTACTCAAAAATTTAATGAACACAGTAATATACTTTAAATATGAATCATCATAATATGTATACCACAAACTCTGTATTTGATATATTTTACGTGTTCAAGCTTTGAAATTAAGTCAGCGCTAGGCACTTGCATTTATTTCATCAGTGTAGCGTTTGAGCTTATATACTTAAATTGGATCACACTCGTCTAGGATGATGTATGTCTAAAACGAAACAACCAACCTCAAAACAATTACTGTCAGTGATTCAGACGCAGACAGCAATTGCAAAATTGGGCTTGGATATCAATGCTGTCATGACCTTAGTGGCAGAGCAAGTTCAATTGATTACCCATGCAAAAGGTGCAATTGTAGAGCTCGCTGAAGAAGGTGATATGGTTTATCGTGCCGTTTCGAATGGTGCAAATCAATTTCTAGGCCTACGTTTGAAGATGGATTCTAGCCTTTCAGGGCTTTGTATCGCGCAGAATACGACTTTATATTGTAAAGACAGTGAAACTGATGAGCGTGTAGATCGTGAAGCATGTAGACGGGTTGGGCTGCGTTCTATGGCTGTTGTACCACTAATTCATTGTGATGAACCGATTGGTGTATTAAAAATTTATTCAGAACGGGTAAATGCCTTTAAAGAAAGTGATATCAATTTACTTACACTCATGTCTGAACTGATTGCTGCTGCGATGTATCATGCCAGTAAGTTTGGTGCTCAAGAACTCTATAAGCTTGCGACACAGGATCAGTTAACAGGACTTGCTAATCGTGCTTTGTTTCTTGATTGTTTAAGACAAGGTGTTGAACAGGCTAAACGTACACAAAAGCTACTTGGAATCTTGATTATTGATATGGATGGTTTGAAACCAATCAATGATCAATATGGACATCGTTTAGGTGATGAGGCGTTAAAAGAAATTGGTAAACGTATCGTCAATATTACCCGACATGATGATTTGGTTGCACGTTTAGGTGGTGATGAGTTTGCAGTGATATTAAGTAGTCTTGGCGATCAAGAGCTGGCAAAAAAAGTCATGAATCGTATTGTTGAGGCGTGTGGATTACCGTTTGTATTTGAAAACGTCAAATTGACTATGGGTGCAAGTGTAGGTTTGGCTTTATTTCCTGAAGATGGTATTGAACTCAATAAGTTGATTGAGTTTGCAGACCTTAAAATGTATGAACATAAACGTTCTAGAAAAATGATTAATCTAAATACTTGAGATTTAAGATCTTTAATAGGAAATAAATTTTAGTGAAGTTTAGGTTTGTTTAATATTAATTATTTGGAGCATATGCATTGAAAGTATCTGCAAATAAGTATGTACAAGTATTTATCAATTGAATGTAGCTCAAATTTAACCTGACAGCCTCAATAGAATATCGATAACTGTCAGATCAGCTTTAAGTAAGGACATTTTAATATACCTTAAGTTTTTCCAATCAGTAAAGATAGGATTCCTGCAGCAATCAAGGGACCCACGGGAACACCTCTGAGTAATGCAACTCCAGCGACTGTTCCAATCAATAAGCCTGCAACGACATTGGGTTGGCTGGTCATTAAGGAAACGCCACGACCACCTAACCATGCAACCAATAAACCGATCGCAATGGCTGTTAATGATTTCCAATGCATAAATGATTTTAAAATGACATCACCGGGGATTTTGCCGCTGGCAATTGGAGTAAGCACGCCAATGGTTAAAATAATAATGCCGACTTCTAAACCGTGAGTTTGTAATAATGGGAAAAACTCACTTAAAGGTGTGATTCTAAAGACGATCAAAACCCCAGCTGCAATGGTGACCGCAGTATTGTGACTAAAGATACCGCAGGCCAGTAAAACAAGGAGCACAATTAAATTTAGGTCCAGACTAGAAAGACTCATCAATATTCATCATTAAAAATTAATACATCACCCCATTATACTGAAAAGCAGCATGTGAATTTGTCTTGTCAGGCGATGATTCACATTTAAATTCCGCCGAGTGCGGATTTAATGGACAATAAATTTTTCAGTTTCAGCACCCAATAAATTCCACTCATACTCAAAGTCTTGGGCCAGTTTAGACAGATTTGTTGATTTAAGCTGTTGTATTAAAATATTTTGTGCTTCTTGCATGGCTTGGTTTAAAGCCTTGTTCACTACCAATTCAACCAGACAGTTGGGTGTTTCTTGTTCATTGCCAATGGCAAAAATAGTAGGTTCTCCAACAGCCTGATAAATATCAAATAAAGATATTTCCTCTAAAGCTTGTACTAAGGTCCAGCCACCACCGGGGCCTTTGTCTGCATGGACAAAGCCTGCTTTTTTTAAACCAGACATGGTACGACGTACTACGACAGGATTGGTGTCTAACATGATTGAAATTTGTTCAGAGGTGAACGGTTTTTTTTCACGGGCCATATGTAATAGCACATGCAACATTCGAGAAAGCTTACTGTCTTTACGCATAGTTCTTAAGTCAACGCTCTTTTGTTAATTGTAACATTAAAAGTTGCAAATATAAAAATAACTCAATATAGTAACTTTTAAAGTTGCTTATTGGTGTTGGAAATGAACTACGATGTTGTAATTATTGGTGGGAGTTATGCAGGTTTATCAGCAGCATTACCATTGCTTCGTGCTAGAAAAAAAGTGTTAATGATTGATGCAGGCATGCGTCGTAATCGTTTTGCTGAACATTCGCATAATTTCTTAACCCAAGATGGCAATACGCCAGCAGCAATTATTCGTGATGCAAAATTACAGTTGGACAAATATCAAACTTTGTCATGTATTAACGCATCAGTCACCGATGTGAGGGCTGTCGGGCAGCAATATGAGATTCAAATAGACCAAGCCGATGACACGGGTACAACCATTCAAGTCAAAAAAATAATTATTGCTACAGGTGTTAAAGATGATTTACCTGAAATCGATGGTTTAGCAGTACGGTGGGGGAAAAGCATTTTTCATTGTCCATACTGTGATGGCTATGAGTTAAATCTGGGGATGCTTGGAATGTTATGTTCAGGTTTACATTCGATCCATATGGCACTGATGTTGCCCGACTGGGGCAATACCACTTTATTTTTAAATGATGCAATTTCACAAGCTGAATTAGATCCCGTCATACTTGAGCAACTTAAACAAAGAAATGTGAAATTGGATACACGCAAAATTGTCAAAATACACAATCATTGTGATTTAGTTTTTGAAGATGGTGAGCAGGTTCAATTAGATGGATTATTCGTCTCTACTTTTATGCGCATCAACGCTCCTTGGGTTAAAAAACTGGGGATAGTGCTTGATGTAAATGAATATAGTGAAGCCATTCAAACCACAGCCATGAAAGAAACCAATCTTAAAGGGATATATGCTTGTGGCGATATTACCCGTTCAGGTGGGTCAGTTGCTTTCTCAGTCGCAGATGGGGCACTAGCAGGTGTTGCTGTACATAAGTCATTTATCTTTAATACCTGATAAAAGCATCTATTGATTAATCAATAAGGCTAAAAAAAGCCTGAATGTTGTTTGGGTTTCAATTCACGATACTTTAAAATGTATCGTGAATTTTTTAAGGTATTGATTTATGTTCTTGGAAAAAATGTTGCAATCACAAGGCTTTGGTTCACGTAAGCATTGCCAACAACTCATTAAAAATGGTGCAATTCAAATCCAAAACGAGGTCGTTACCGACCCCAAATTTAAACTTGATCCTCAAAACCTAGTATTTTCAGTCTATAGCGGAACATTTCAATACCGTGAAAACGTCTATATTGCCTTAAATAAACCGCAGGACTACGAATGTTCCCATCAATCAACACACCATTTTAGTGTTTTTGATTTATTCGATGATGTCCTTATGAACCGTGGTTTACAAACTGTTGGTCGTTTAGATCAGGACACGACGGGTCTATTGTTACTGACGGATGATGGGCAGTTTTTGCAAGCATTGACTCATCCTAAAAAGCATGTGGCTAAAGTTTATCAAATACAAACAGCAGATCCGATTACAGATGATCAGATTCAACAACTTGAACAGGGTGTAGAATTACGCAATGAAAAGGGTACATTTGCAGCAACAGATGTACAGCGCTTGGCTGAATATGCATTACAAATCACTGTGCACCAAGGGGTTTATCATCAAGTCAAACGGATGTTGGCTGCTGTGGGGAATAAGGTTGAAAGCTTGCATCGTGCACAAGTCGGGCAATTAGCACTCAAAGAATTAGTTGAAGGTGAGTGGGTTTATTTGACAGAAGATCAGGTGAATGCTGCTAGAAATAGTCAAAATGAACAAATAGTGATTTGATCATGGCTTTAAAGCTCTATATTGCTGTTTTAGATGAAATGCCAGACTTTATGGTTCCAACCCTTGTTGCACACGCAGTCTTGGCTGCGCATTTACAATTCGTTCAAGATGCTGATGTCGAAAGTTATAAAAATTGGTTAGAACATTCTTTTCGTAAAGTTGTGGTCAAGGTGAATCAAAAAGAATTTGATAAAATTGCTCAATTAAAGTGTTATTTAGGGCATGAAAGTACAGTATTGGATGCTAAAAAATCCTGTGCTGTGGTCTTTCCTATTTCACAGGACACGGTACCCAATGTACTTAAATTCGCAAAGATGTGGAAACCTACGTTGAATTGATTAAAAAATGCATTGTAAAAAAACTACTTGAGGAAACAATGAAATGTCTGGAATTCATTGTCTTTAACAAAGCCCATTTGTTCATACAGCTGATGTGAATGGTAATTGTTTTTCTGGGTCTCTAAACTGATCCGTTGCGCATCTTCATGGCGTGCAAACAGAATTGCAGTATCAATCAGTTGTTTGGCAGAACCTTGTCGACGAAAAACAGGTGTTACATAAACATCATCTAAAATATAGTACTTTGAACAAGAAACAGATGAAAAGCCTTGGTATAACAGCACAAAGCCTGTAAAAACATCATCTTTTACATGAATAAAGATAACACTTTCTTGATTTTCAAAACGTTGTTTTAAAAAATTAAAGGACTCTTGGATATTGGAAGATGCGCCGTAAAATTGGCGATATTCATCAAATAAAGTAGCAAGTTGATTTAAATCTTCTTTGGTCGCTCGTCTAACGATCATTTATTACTCCTTGCAATGATTTTTATCTTTGCAAAAGAGCATAACCAAAAAATAGAAAAGTAAACTTAATTATTTGTTTAAAAATGCGACAGTGTTATTTTTTGTCACTTTCACCCAAGATGGCATTTAACTCTGCAAATAGATCTTCATCGTCATCATTTAAATCAACAGAAGAATTGAGTTGCCCGTTTTGTTGGTCTTGCTTAAGTTTTCTCAGCTTGAATAACTGATCCATATTGATATTTTGATTTTCTATGGCGAAAGGGATGGATTTTGTGATGACGACTTGTTTAAAAAACAGTCGAACTGCTTGTGCAGGCGTAATCCCCAATTGTTTAAAAACAGCAAATGCTAGTTTTTTTTCTTGTGAATCAAGGCGTACTTGATAGACTTCGGTTTTTCTCATGAATAGTAACCAAACAAAATTTGAGTTTGAATGCTTATTTTAATCAAAGCTTTCGGAATTTCAATGCTTAATCGTCAAAAAGTCATATATTTGTCATTACGTCAAAATTACAGTGTCAATTCATAGTCAGAACAAAAGCAATATTCGACTTGTGTAATTGGGTCAAGGAACTCAATTTTTTTGGCTAACAGCTGTAAGGGTTGTGAAAAATCAGCAGCATTTTTATGTAGAACTTGCGGGTAAAAAGGGTCATTTTTAATTGGAATATTTAACCAATTTAAATGTACCCGTAATTGATGTTGTTTACCTGTAGTAGGCTTTAGTAAGTATTTTGCCCAAATTTGATTGTGTTCAATTAGATTAATTTCGGTATATGAGTTTGATTTTCCCTCAACAACTTTCATGGTGTAAAAGGGTTCACCCTTTTCCATTCTCAAGTCCACAGCACATGGAAATTTTAAATCAGCATTGAATTGAGCAATCGCTTGATAGGTCTTATTGACTTGTCGCTCAGCAAACATTTGTTGATATAAACCACGTGTTTGAGGGCGTTTAGAAAACAATACAACGCCAGCAGTTTCCCGATCTAAGCGATGGATTGGGGTGAGGTCTGGGTTGTTTGTGGTTTTTTTTAAACGAACTAATAATGTTTCTTGTATATATTGCCCTGATGGGCTGATGGTTAAAAAGTGAGGCTTGTCTACGACAATTAAATCTTCATTTTCAAACAATATCTTTTCTTGAAATGGCACATGAATTTCATGGGGTAAAAATCGATAGTAGTAAAGATGGGTATTCTCTAGATAAGGCTGATCAACCGTTAATGCTTGACCTTGTATATCGATGATGAGTTGCTCTTGAAAACGTTGTTGCCATTCATTGGCTGAAATATGTGGAAAATGTTCACATAAATAACTGAATAAATTTTTAGGTAAAGCTGCTAGCTTGGGGAGATAAACTTTTGATGCAGTTACGCCATCTCTCATTGGTGGTTGATATTCTGAAAGAGCGGTGACGGGTTTCATAAGCGTATTTTTTATGCAGATAAGTTTAAAGTGAGTTGTCTAAGCGTGTTGGAAAGTATCAAAACATGATTTCTAAACAATGCAACATAGGTTTTAAAGTCACGCAATGCTATCATATTGTCTGGTTTGAATCATGTCGTGAGCGTTATGCAATATTCATATAAATTAAGTCTGAGCAATGAACAAGACACCGAAATGTTGGCACAAAAGTTAGCTCAACATATTGCAAAAGGCGTGATTTATTTAATCGGTGACTTGGGGGCAGGTAAAACCACACTTACACGCTATTGGTTGCAAAGTTTAGGTCATCAAGGTGCGGTTAAAAGTCCAACATATACCTTGGTGGAACCTTATAATATCAATACGAAAGAGGTGTTTCATTTTGACTTATACCGTTTAAATGATCCTTATGAGCTTGAATTGATGGGTATTCGTGATTATTTAGAGGTCGAGAATGCTTTATTCTTATTTGAATGGCCTTCTAAGGGCGGTGATGAAATTCCACAGCCAGATCACGTCATTCGCATTTTAAAAACAGAAGATGAAGCTGCACGAGAAGTGGTCATTGAAAGTATTTCTGCTGAATTGATTGAAGCGTTGACTTGATCAATGTTTTCAGCATTTTAAGCCCATCATATATTTTAATTTATTTAAATTTTTAGGTTAATTGAATGCAACGCGAAGATATCAGTTTAAGACGTATCCAAAATCTAGATCCAGCACTGGCCAACCAAATTGCTGCAGGTGAGGTGATTGAACGACCATCATCGGTAGTGAAAGAGTTGCTTGAAAACTCGATTGATGCAGGTGCGACTGAGCTGATTATTCGTGTGGCAAATGGCGGCAGTACCCTGATTGAAATTATTGACAATGGTCGAGGTATTCACGCTGAGGATCTAGCACTTTCAGTCACCCGTCATGCAACCAGTAAAATTCAATCTGCTGAAGATTTACATGCAATTGTGAGTTTGGGCTTTCGTGGTGAGGCGCTTGCATCTATCGCAGCGGTTTCGCGTTTAACCTTAACCAGTAGTCAGGATGATTCAGGTGTCGGTTACCAACTGGAAGTCAATGGTACAGCATTTGATCATCAAGATATTCAAGCGGTAGCAACCCAACAAGGTACACATATCCGTATTCAGGATTTGTTTTTTAATGTGCCTGCGCGGCGTAAATTTTTAAAGAAACCAAGTACTGAATTTGGTCATATTGAAGAAATTGTACGTCGAATGGCACTTACGCATTTCGATATCCGCTTTGTTTTAGAACATAATGACAATATTCGCCTTAATTTGCCGATTGCAGATAGTGGTGAGCTAAGATTTCAACGGGTACAGCAATTATTAGGTCGCCAATTCACTGAAAATGCTTACTGGATAGATGCAGACAGTATTAGTATGCGTTTATCAGGTTGGTTAGGACATCCTTCAGATGCGCGTGCACAAGCCGATTTGCAATATGTCTATGTGAATGGTCGTATCGTCAAAGATAAAACCATTTCTCATGCTTTGCGTATGGCATACGATGGTATTTTGCATGGGCATCAACATGCAGCGTATTTGCTGTTTTTAGAAGTTGATCCTGAAAATATTGATGTGAATGTGCATCCAACTAAGCATGAAATTCGCTTCCTAAATCAGCGTGAAGTGCATGAGTTTGTACGACATTTTGCTAAAGACACCTTATCTCAATTCCAAACTGCAACTGCGGATTTGTCTTCTGCAATGAAGCAGGATAGCGCAAAAGAAAATCAAGCATTGCCAGCACAGCCACGTTATCAGGAACAATTTCATTTACATCGCAATGTACCAACTGAGCAAGATGTAAGTGATCAAAATAACCGAAGCAATTCAGATGGGTCTATACAGCATAGTGGTCTAACAGATTTTAGTGATGGACATGCCCAAACAGTCAATTATTCCCACTATGAACTACAACAGCAGTATCGAGGCACTCAACAACTCAATAACGCCTTGAAAAGCTATTTAGCCCCTTTACGTGACTCTGGGGATGCTGATCAAGAATTAACAGATCAAGCGTCCTATGAGCGATCTGTACAAGAAATCCAAAATAAACAGGTCCATCAGGTTGATGAATATCCGTTGGGAATTGCAATAGCGCAATTACATGGAATTTATATTCTTGCACAGAATACGGAAGGACTGATTATTGTCGATATGCATGCAGCGCATGAACGTATTTTGTTACAACAAATGAAATCTGCATGGGATAAACCAGAATTTTGGACCTCACAGCAGTTGCTTATTCCTAAAGTTATTTCGATTACCCGTATGCAGGCAACCCGTGTTGATGATTTAAAACCACAGTTGGAACGCTTAGGTCTAGAAATTGATCAATATGGTGATGATCAAGTGATTGTACGTGGTGTGCCTGCGATTTTACATAAAGCAGATTTTGAATCCTTGGTACCTGAATTACTCAATGATTTAGATCCAAATGATGAAGCGCAGGCGCTACAGCAAAAGCGTGATCAAATTTTAGCAGGCATGGCATGCCATGGTGCAGTGCGTGCTCATCGAATGCTGAGTCTTTCCGAAATGAATGCTTTGTTGCGTCAAATGGAACACACAGAATTTGCCAGTCAGTGTAATCATGGTCGACCAACATGGCGAGCATTTCCATTACCCCAATTAGATAAATTATTTGCTCGAGGAGAGTAGTTGTACATGTCAAATCAATTGCCCGTCATCAATTTAATGGGACCAACCGCAAGCGGTAAAACTGCTTTGGCATGTGAACTGTATGATCATGGGAATTATGAGCTTATTTCTGTAGATTCTGCCTTGGTCTATAAAGATATGGATATTGGTACTGCAAAGCCAACCAAAGCGGAGCAGGAGTGTTATCCGCATCATTTGATTGATATTATTACCCCACTAGAGGTTTATTCTGCTGCTGAATTTGTCGAGGATGCTTGTAGACTGATTGATGATATCCATGCACGCGGTAAAACACCTATTTTAGTTGGCGGTACAATGCTATATTTTAAAGCGTTGCTTGAGGGGCTCTCTACAAATTTACCAAGTGCTGATTACGAGATTCGTGCTGCGATTGAGTTAAAAGGTGAAACGGAAGGCTGGCAATCGGTGTATGATGAATTAAAATCTGTTGATGTATTGGCAGGTGAAAAATTTAAAGTCAGTGATAAGCAAAGAATCATTCGCGCTTTAGAAGTGTATAAAATTACTGGTCGTCCGATTACTCAACTACAGGCGGAACAACCGAAGAATCAACCGTACCGATATGATTTTCATAATTATGCTTTATTGCCTGATCGCCTAGAGCTGCACAAGAGAATTGAACTTCGTTTGGAAAAAATGTGGGAAATCGGATTTTTAAATGAGGTTGAAAATCTTATGAAAAAATACGATCTCGAAGAAAATTTACCTTCTTCACGCTCTGTTGGATACCGACAGGCGATAGATTTTTTAAAAAACAGTGATTTGAGTCAAGAAAGTGAGCGTCAAATGAAGGATAAAGCACTATTTGCGACACGACAATTAGCAAAACGTCAATACACATGGTTACGATCTTTGCAAGAAACACACTCTTTTCAAACTTTTTTTACGATAAACCAAGCACAAGAAGACTTGCGAAACTTATACGGATAAAGCAAAATTTAACAACTACCTTTTTTATAAATTTTAATTGAAAAATAAAGGTAGTTTTTGCGCTGATTTTAATTTTTTTTGGAGTATAAAATGTCTAAAGGTCAAACTTTACAAGATCCGTTCTTAAATTCTCTCCGTAAAGAACGTATTCCTGTTTCTATTTTTCTTGTAAACGGTATTAAATTACAAGGTCATATTGAATCTTTTGACCAGTATGTTGTTTTGTTGAAAAACACAGTAAGCCAAATGGTTTATAAGCATGCTATTTCAACTGTAGTACCTGCACGTAATCCACGTCCAGCTGGTGCTCCTGCTGGTGCTCAAGGCGCTGCTGGTGGCTTCGGCGGTCAAGCTGGCGGCTTCGGCGGTCAAGCTGGTGGCTTCGGTGGTCAAGGTGGCTTCGGTGGTCAACAAGGCGGCTTTGGTGGTCAACAAGGCGGTTTCGGTGGTCAAGGTGGTTTCGGTAGCCAAGGTGGCTTCGGCGGTCAAGGTGGCTTCGGTGGTCAAGGCGGCTTTGGTGGTCAAGGTGGCTTCGGCGGTCAAGGTACTGACTTTGGCGGCGAAACAAAATTTGAAGATTCACAAGAAGATGAAAACAATCGTTAATTTCTTGATTTAACAAGAACGATTGTAAAGGAGACGCCAAATTGGCGTCTCTTTTTTATTGGTGTTGCTAAATTTAGAGAGAAAAAAACCAGTGCAAAAGCACTGGTTTTTAATTTAACGACTTAGCATAGACTTAACTTTCATTTTTCTTTGGATCTAGGCTTGGGTCTTTGATTTCAATGTAAGTATTTGCACGTAACTCTCTTAACCAGCCATCATATTCTGATTCGAATTGACGTTCGCCTAAAATTTGGCGAGCCATACGCTTTTGGTACTCTGAGGTCATATCTTGTTGACGTGTGCCTGTAACTTGGAGAATATGCCAGCCAAATTGAGTTTGAAATGGTTTACTGATTTCGTTGACTGGCGAACTTTGCATGAGTTTGTCAAATTCAGGAACCATCATGCCAGGGCTTACCCAACCAAGACTTCCGCCATCACGAGCAGAACCAGGATCATTTGAATAGGTTGAAGCAAGCGTAGCAAAATCATCACCTGCTTTTAAACGGTTATAAATACTGTCAATGGTTTGCTTTGCATTTTCAGGGCTAACAACTTCTGATGTTTTAATCAGGATATGACGCGTATTAAATTGCGGAACTAAAGCTTTTTGCTCATTCGATTTTTTTTCTAATAATTTTAAAACATGAACACCATCTTTTGCTGGAATTAAGTCAGTGGTTTGTCCTGGCTCAAGAGTCGTAACACGTGCAGCAAGATCTGTTGGAATATCTGAAAGCGGACGGAAGCCCATATCAGCACCATCGACTTTAACTTGGGCTGTGCTAAATTTCTTTTCTAAGCTTTTAACGTCATTGCTGTCTTTTAAGTCAGTACGAACTGTTTTTGCAATACTTTCTAACTCACTTGCAGGCGCTTCTCCTGAAATACGCATATGTAGTACATGGACTTGACTACCAACAGCAGCTTGACCTTCAGGTGATTTTAAGAAGTTTTCAACATCAAGGTCAGTGATCTTGATACGAGACATCACTTGTTGTTGACTCAATCGTTGAATGAGTAAATCTTCTGCAACACGGTTACGAAGTAATTCATAGGTACCGGGTGCAACAGCATCTAATTTTTTTTGAAAAGCTTCTAAAGAATTTGCACCAGATTGTTGAGCAACTTTTAATACGGCTTCATTTAAGCTTTTTTCATCTGCTTTTAAGCCATACTTCTTTACTTGTTCAAGCTGTGCATCATGGGTGATGAGCTGACTCAGTACTTGCTGTTGCAGAATGTTTTGTGGTGGGATTTCTTTCTTTTGTGCCTGAAGTCGATGTGTCGCTTCAGCAACATCTTGGTCTAAATCACTTTTTAAAATTGCTGTAGAACCAACAATTGCAATGATTTGGTCCTGCGGAGCAGCATAAACTGATACCGAGGTGGAGATGAGTAAAGCTAAGGTTGATGCTTTAAATAATTTTTTAAATTTTTGCGTCTTCATTAATGTGTCCAAGATTGATTAGCTTTATCAAAACCTAAAATACGATTTTCAAGTAATGAACTTAACTTGTTGTTCAAACCACCAAGTCCTTTTAGTGTGATCTCAGCCATCACTGCGCGTTTTGGCTTTGTATCAGGAAGAGAAACGTCATCTAGATCATTAAAGTACGAGCGACCATAGACGGAAATTCCCCAACAACAAGATTCATAATTCACACCCAATAAATATTCGCGTGCGACATGGTTGTCAAGGTCATATTGAACATGCCCCATAATACGCCAGTTGTCTTTTACAGGCTGTATAAATGATGCAACTGCTTGATCATATTCTCGTTGACGGTCAGGAAGGTTATTGCGATAAAAATAACCGACGTTATAAAGGTTTCCACGCTGGCCTGTATAATACAGTTGGAAGTCATGTTGTGCGCTATCACCATTTGACATCCACGCTGAGTTGGTACTCAATGTGAAGTTTTGTGAAAGTTGGCTAGAAAGACTCAGCACAGGGCCGGTATGTTTTTCTCTGTCTAAATCATCAGTATTGTTAAGCAGTGTAACTTTTCGATCATCAAAATAATAACTTTGACCAATACTGGCTCTTAAACGCTCTAAGCCCACTGTATCAAATAAACTATAACTTAAGCCTAAAGATAAAAAGTTATTGTCTTCTAAGCGGTCGTGTCCATAAAAGCGATACGGGCTAAACAATTGATCATAGTTGATAGAAGCTGTTGTTGAATCAAAGTTTGGATAACCTGTTTGATTTTTATATGGTGCGTAAGCGTAGAAAGCACGAGGTGTAATAGTCTGGAGGAATTTCCCGTCCTTTTCAAAAGTTAAACCCGTATCCAAGGTAAATTGAGGAACAACAACGGATTTATTTTTGCTATCTTGGCTTTGGTTATTTAAGTTAAGTTGATCTACCGTGGTTTGATCATAGAAAGTATTTAAACTACGTACAGAAACTTCAGGGATCACAAAAGACCATGGATTGCGGAAATTATAACGTGTCGCAAATTGGTTATATAAACGTGTACCACTTGGCTGGTTGTTATAATCAGCATCGTTGATGTCTTTTTGGAAATACGCAGTATCGTTATTAAATTCGTATTCCAAACCTTGCGGATTTCCAGCGACATAGTTCAGTAAAAACTGTGGTAGGCGGGCATATGGCTTATCTACATCTTTGATGGTTTTATCAAGTGTTTGAAAGTCTTCAACTTTAAGCTGAGCTTTTAACCCAGGAATACCGTGATTATAGTTAAGTTCCCAAGCGCGGCGTTGGTTAAGCTCTGTGCGGGAATTTGGATTGCTATCTAGATCTGAGAAGAAGTCTTTATCAGAAACATAGTTATATTCTAAATTGGTTGACCACTGTTTGGTGATATCCCACTTGTGTAGGAAATGGAGGTCTTTACGATCTTCATCATTATAGTCGCGGTCAGAGGGTAAGTAACTTCCCCAAACGCTACCAGCACCAAAGTTCTCAGTTAAGTAGCGAAATTCACCTTGAGCCATAAGACCACGGTCAGTAATCAGTCGTGGTGTAATGGTGGCATCATAATTAGGTGCCAAATTTAAATAAACAGGAACTGCGAGTTCAAAACCGCCATCATTGGTAAAGCCGAAACTCGGGCTTAAAATCCCGGTTGTACGGCGGTCATCGATCGGGAAGTTAAAGTATGGAACTGCGAGTACAGGCACATCCTTAACATAAAGTTTAGTGCCGCGCGTTACACCACGACCAGTATCTTGATCCAATTCAATTTTATTGGCCTGAATTTTCCAAGTGGGTTTTTCATCAGGTGGGCAGGTGGTATAGGTTGCATTTTCAAGGATGATATTGGTTGGTGAGGTTCTTTCTATTTTTTCTGCATGACCATGTGCGTGAGTCAATTCTGCAATATAGAAACTATTATTTAACTGCCCAGTTTCATCTTTGAGGTTGTAATCGATCTGATCACTCTGCGCGATAATACCACCTTGCGCCATTTGTACATTGCCTTTCGCTTTGGCGAAAGTTTGTGTTTTATCAATGGTCACTTCATCAGCACGGATCATGCGTCCAGATTGATCAATGACCACATCACCAGACAGAAAGGAGTCGCCATTGGGATTGTAATACCCATTATCTGCGGTAATCACAGATGAGGCTTCTTCTGGATTTGTCGATTTAGCTTGAGTACTAAAAGGCGTTACCCAGACACCTTCACAATAACGGGTACTTGGATTTTTTAAATCACGTACCTGCGCTTCAGGTGAGTTTTTGTCCACATAATATTGTTCAAAGAAATTTTGCCCTGCAAAGCTTTCTTTGATGGCTGCATTCAGTTGCTTATTATTAACTTCAGAAACAGTGTCTGTCGATTCAGCATAGCTGGATACTGAACTTCCACAAAGAAGTGTCAAAATAGCAGTCGCTAAAGGATTAAATTTAAACTGATGCTTCATTTGTCTCATTAACCAAATATGCTAATCGCAATTAATTATTGTCGCATCATAGAGAAAAAGTCGATAAGTAGCTACACTTAGCACTTCAAAAATTCAGCCTGAATTAGATTAAATTGCAAATGAATACACAACGTGAACAATTGATACAAACATGGTTAACATCTGTACTCAGTTCAGATCAATTTGAAATCAATTTTTTAGCAGGCGATGCGAGTTTCCGTCGTTATGCACGAATTACCTTGAATAATAAAACATTTATGCTTATGGATGCACCTCCTGAGAAGGAAGATTGTCGTCCTTTTGTTGCGATTGATGAATTCTTTGACACAAATGGGGTGCGTGTACCTCATATTGTTGCCAAGGACTTAGATCAAGGTTTGTTGCTACTTGAAGATTTTGGCGATGTATTGCTATCTACACAATTGAATGATCAAACGGTAGATGTACATTATGCGCAAAGTTTTAAGCAGTTGGTGCAGTTACAGTCTATTGCTACTGCTTCATCACAATTGCCAGCATATGCCTATGAAAAGTTGATTTCAGAAATGGAATTGTTAACGGATTGGTTGTTACCATCATTAGCAATCCAAGTGACAGATGAAGAACATGCGTTAATTAAAAGAACTTTTGCTATCCTTGCCAACGCTGCTTTGGCACAACCTCAAGTAATCGTACATCGTGATTTCCATAGTCGTAATCTGATGATTCTTGAAGGTGAGAAAGACCAAGGCGTGATTGATTTTCAAGACGCAGTGATCGGTGCGGATACTTATGACTTGATTTCGATTACCCGTGATGCCTACGTACAGTGGGGTCCTGAGCGTGTGTATGCGTGGTTTAAAGTATTTTATGACTTATTGCCAGAATCTGCGAAGCAAGATCGTGATTTTGATCAATTTAAACAAGATGCTGACTTTATGGCAATTCAGCGCCATATCAAAATTTTAGGTATTTTCGTTCGTTTGTTTGAGCGTGATGGTAAGTCTGGTTATCTCAAGGACTTGCCTCGTGTCATGTGGTATTTACTGGAAGAGGCAAAACCTTACCCAGAATTACAATCGTTTATGCATTTTATCCATGCACGGGTTTTGCCGAAATTTGAAGAAAAATATGGCACATATGAGGTAGTTGCAGCATGAAAGCGATGATTTTAGCTGCTGGTCTAGGCAATAGAATGCGACCTTTGACCCTCTATAAGCCAAAGCCTTTATTGGAAGTAGGCGGCAAAGCACTAATTGTATGGCATATTGAAAAATTAAAAAAAATGGGTGTGACTGAAATCGTGATTAACTCTGCATGGTTGGCAGATATTCTGATTGGCACCTTGGGTGATGGCTCACAATTTGGTGTGACTATACGCTGGACGCGTGAAGATGAGGGCTTGGAAACTGCAGGTGGGATTATCAATGCCTTAGCACTTCTCGGTGATCAACCTTTTATTCTGGTCAATGGCGATGTATGGACCACTTTTGATTTTGCATCATTATTAGATATCAATCTTGCCGATGATCTTGCGCATTTGGTTTTTGTTAATAATCCTGAACAGCATCCTCAGGGCGATTTTACCTTGGCAAATGGTCGCGCTTATACCTTTGATCAAAATCAGCAAGGTGAAAATTTAACTTACAGTGGTGTCGCTGTGATCAACCCAAAAATGTTTGATGGTCTGGAGCATGGTAAAAGACCGCTTGCACCCTTGCTTAAACAAGGCATGCTAGATGGTAAAATCTCTGCTGAGAAAATGCAGGCAGCGTGGGTTGATGTGGGTACACCTGAACGTTTAACAGCCTTGGATTTGCAAATAAGACAGGGTGAGTATATTTAAGTGAGGATAAATACGCCTAAGTGCGTATTAACTCATCGTTAACTACTGTTCCACGGGCGAGAAATAGGTATACTTTCAGCTAACTTTTTAGAGATGTTATTTGATCATGCATCCATTTTTTCAAGAGTTAAAGCAAGGCAGTCTAAAGCTTGGCTTAAAACTTAGTGATGAAGCATTAGGATTATTGTTGCAATATCAAGATGCACTCGTCCTGTGGAACAAAGCTTATAACTTAACAGCGATTCGCGATCCAAAAGAAATGTTGGTTAAACATTTATTGGATAGCTTAAGTATTTTAAATGATTTACCCGCTGGTCGTTTACTCGATATTGGTACTGGCGGGGGTATGCCAGGGATGATCATTGCACTGTGCCAACCTGAACGCCAATGTGTTTTGTTGGATTCAAATGGTAAGAAAATTCGTTTTCTGAAACAGTTTATTGCAGATTTAAAACTAAAAAATGTTGTCGCAGTTCAGACACGTGTAGAAAATGAAGATAGTATCCATGATCTAGGGCAATTTGATGTGATCACCAGTCGTGCATTTGCTTCATTGACAGATTTTGTGACAGCTTCAGAACCTTATATGCATGAACGCAGTATCATTGCGTCAATGAAAGGTTTGATTCCCACTGAAGAAGTTGATGCTTTAAAAGACAAGTGGAGTTGTGACATTATTGAATTGCATGTACCTCGGTTGGACGAACAACGTCATTTACTTTTATTAAAACAGATTTAAAACAGACTAAGGGTTGGGGTTACCATGGCTCAAATTATTGCTATCGCAAACCAGAAAGGTGGCGTAGGTAAAACCACGACAGCCGTGAATTTGGCTGCCTCTTTGGCAGTGTTGAAAAAGCGTGTTTTATTGGTGGATATGGACTCACAGGGTAATGCTACCATGGGGTCGGGTATTCAGAAAAATGATTTGTTGTATTCAGTCACCGATGTACTTCTGGGTGAAGTACCGATTGAAACTGCAATTAGTAAAGCTGAAGTCGGTTATAAAGTGCTTGGCTCAAATCGTGATTTGGCAGGTGTTGAATTGGCAATCGCAGAGCAAGATGGACGTGAGTTTATTTTGCGTAATGCTTTACAGCAGATTGAAAAAGACTTTGATTATATTATTGTTGATTGTGCACCAAGTTTAAGTTTAATTACGGTCAATGCTTTAGCTGCAGTCGATGCAGTGATTATTCCAATGCAATGTGAGTATTATGCATTAGAAGGATTGGCAGATCTGACCCAGACCATTGATAAAATTCAGCAGGCTTTAAACCCTGAATTGGAAATTATTGGGGTGCTTCGTACCATGTATGATGCACGTAATGCACTCACTCGTGATGTTTCTGCCGAATTAGAACAGTATTTTGGTAAGAAACTTTATGATACAGTGATTCCGCGTAATGTGCGGTTGGCCGAAGCGCCAGCACATGGATTACCGATTATTTATTTTGAGAAAAGCTCTAAAGGTGCAATTGCATATTTAAATTTAGCAGCTGAAATGTTGAAAAAGAGTAAAGTGAAAAAAGGAAATAAAGCATGACCGTGAAAAAAAGAGGGTTGGCAAAGGGTCGTGGCTTAGATGCATTATTAGGTTCAATCCAAAAAGAAAAATTACAACTTGAAGTTCAAGCATTGGATCATGGCCAATTAAAACAGATGGATGTAACCCAATTAAAACGTGGTGCATATCAACCCCGTCGGTTTATTGGTGAGCAAGATTTACAAGAACTTGCAGCGTCAATTAAAAAACATGGTGTAATGCAGCCGATTGTGATTCGTCCGATTGAAAATGACGAAACACCCTATGAAATCATTGCAGGCGAACGCCGCTGGCGTGCTGCTCAATTGGCGGGTTTAACTGAAATTCCTGCAATTGTACGTGATTTGACCGATCAAGTTGCGATTGCCTTGGCATTGATCGAAAACATTCAGCGTCAAGATTTAAACCCTGTTGATCAAGCGTTAGCATTACAACGCTTCCATGAAGAATTTGGGCTTAGTCATCAAGAAATTGCGGATACCGTAGGTAAAGCACGTACTACCGTGAGTAACCTATTGCGTTTATTAAGCCTAGAAGATGAAATCAAAGATTTAATGCAGCAAGGTTTGTTAGACATGGGACACGCCCGTGCGATACTGACACTAAAAGCTAAAGATCAATTGCAAATTGCAAAAATTGTGATTGATAAGAGTTTATCTGTTCGTCAAACCGAGCAGTTGGTGCGTGATTGGAATACACCAAAGCAGGAAAAATCTAAAGACCCACTCGCACCAGATGTACAACAACTGACTCAGAAACTGTCAGAGCGTTTTAGTGCCAGTGTAAAATTAGACTATAACAAACAGGGTAAAGGGAAACTGGTCATCAGTTATAACTCGCTTGATGAGTTAGATGGAATTTTAAATATCTGTTTACCAGAACAATAATGTTTAAGCGATTTAATTAATTTGGGGAACTAAAGATGTGGGAACTTGTTAAAGCCGGCGGTTGGTTAATGCTGCCATTGGTTTTATGTTCAATTTTTACTGTTGCGATTTCAATCGAGAGATTTATACGGCTGAAACGATCTTTAGTTCTACCTAAGTCGCTTATGATGCAAAAAGGTCGTAATGTTGACGATGTTTTAGATGAAATGGAACAAGATCAAGCTGTTTGCCAAACTGCATTGGGCTATATTTTTAAAGATGGTATAGATGCTTACGCTCAAGGTGAAGCATTTGCACGTGCTCAGATGGAAGCGACTGCTTCACGTGAAATTGGATATTTAGAAAAAAATATCAATTTCTTAGGTACATTGAGCGCTGTTGCACCGTTATTGGGTCTATTGGGCACAGTGATTGGAATTATCGAATCCTTTTTAGTCATTGATTTAGGTACGAATGCCAATCCAACCATGATGATTCCTGGTATTTCTAAGGCATTAATTACCACAGCTGCCGGTATGGTGATTGCTATTCCTGCACTATTTGCCTACCGTTATTTTCAGCGCTTAGTTCAGGAATATGTGGCTGAACTCGAGCAACAGTCGACTTTATTTCATGCCGCCTTATTTTTTCAGAAACACCTTGAAAATGAAAAAAAGAAAGCTGGTTAAATCCGTTTTAGGGGTGTTTCATGAAATTTAGACGCAGAACAGTTGAAGATATTCATATTAATCTTACGCCATTGATTGATTGCTTGTTATTTATATTGGTGATTTTATTACTGACCACCACCTTTAATCAGCAAAGCCGGATCAATCTTTCTTTACCGGATGCACAAGGTGTTCCGCCAAAAGAATACAAAAATAAAATTGAAGTCATGGTAGACTCGGCAGGACATTATGCAGTAAATGGGCAGGCACTTTCGAGTAAAGAGTCGGCTGATTTAAGTACTGCAATTAAGCATGCAGCAAATGATAATCGTGATCTGATGTTTGTGATAGCTGCAGATGCTAAAGCGACGCATCAAGATGTTATTCGAGTGATGGACGTCGCAGGACAGCTAGGTTTCGTTAACATCAATATCAGTACCAAAGTTCCATCTCGAGGTTATTAATTAGTGAATCAGGATTTTAAGGTCTATGTCCGTCTTTTGGCGTATTTAAAGCCGTATTGGGGGGCAGCCTTACTCGTTATTGTTGGATTTGGCTTAAATGCAGCAACTGAAGTCTCCGTAGCAAAGTTACTTAAATATATTATTGATGCAATTCAAGGTGGTAATCGTGGCGATCTTGATTGGTTTCCCGCACTGATTATTCTATTGATATTCTTCCGTGGTTTAGGTTTGTTTATGGGTGGCTACTTTACTGCAGTCATCTCAAGAAGTTTGGTGTTTAGTATTCGTCAAGAAGTTTACGCCAAGCTCCTAAAACTTCCAGCGCAGTATTATTTGGATAATTCATCTGGTCATATCACAGCAAAAATAATGTATAACGTGGAGCAACTAACCGCAGCTTCATCTGAATCATTAAAAATATTAGTGCGTGATGGTGCAATTGCTTTAGGCTTGTTGGGCTATTTACTGTATACCAATTGGCGTTTAACTTTATGTATTTTCATCTTTATGCCGATTATTGGCTTATTGGTGCGAAAAGCTTCTAAACGGATGCGTAAACTCTCCATTCAAGTACAAAATACCATGGGAGATGTGAACCATATTGTTCAGGAAACAATCAGTGGTAATGCTGTTGTAAAGAGTTTTGCTGGTGAGGAAAATGAACAAAAACGTTTTTATAAGTCTTCAGAAGAGAACTTAAAACGTGGTTTGAAAATGGTGGTTGTACAGAACTTAAATAGCCCACTGGTTCAACTGGTTATGGCTTTTGCTTTAAGTATCATTATTTGGTTGGCATTGCGTCCACAAATTTTAGGCGATACTTCAGCGGGGGAGTTCGTTGCTTATATCACAGCAGCTGGGTTGCTGGCGAAGCCTATTAAAAATCTAACAGATATCAATGAAAAATTACAACGCGGTATCGCTGCGGCATATTCTGTATTTGAAGTTTTAGATTTACCTCAAGAAGAGAATACTGGAACTTTAACACCAAAATTATTGGGTGATATTAAGTTTGAGCATGTGTCTTTAACTTATAAAAATAATGTAAAAGCAATAGATGATTTTTCATTAGACATACAAGCAGGCCAAACCATTGCTCTGGTTGGGCGTTCAGGTGCTGGTAAGTCATCTTTGGTGAATATGTTGGTGCGCTTTCAGGAAATTAGTGCAGGGCAAATTTATCTAGATCAACTACCTATTCAGGATATTGAACTCAGTTGTTTACGCACACAAGTTGCGATGGTCAACCAGCAAGTGGTTTTATTTGATCGAACTGTGCGTGAAAATATTGCATATGGTCAGTTAGAAAAAGCATCCGATGAAGCTATTGTTGCAGCAGCTAAGGCGGCTTATGCACACGACTTCATTATGGAATTACCAAAAGGTTATGACACACCATTAGGAGCGCAAGGTTTAAGTCTTTCAGGTGGTCAACGTCAACGCATTGCCATTGCGCGTGCAATTCTTAAAAATGCACCGATTCTTATCCTAGATGAAGCCACCAGTGCTTTGGACAATGAGTCTGAACACTTTATTCAAAAAGCATTTGATGAAGCGATGCTTGATCAAAATAGAACCACGATTGTGATCGCTCACCGACTATCCACGATTGAGAAAGCGGATAAGATTGTGGTTATGGATAAAGGGCGTATCATAGAGCAAGGTACTCATACTGAGTTATTGGCGAAGCATGGCGCTTACTATCAATTGTATGAACGTAACTTTGAGGAATAATCGAACATGTCTATTGCGCAAATCATTCAAGATGCTTGGAATAAACAGTCCAAGTGGTTGATTGCATTGCGGCCATTGTCATGGTTATATCAGTTCGGTTTTACGGTAAATAAGCAACTGTATCAAAAAGGTATAAAAAAAACCTATAAAGCACCTGTCCCAGTGATGATTATTGGAAATATTACTGTGGGCGGGAGTGGGAAGACACCGTTATTGATTCAGTTGGTTAAATATTTGCAACATCAGCATGTCCGAGTTGGTGTGATTAGCCGTGGTTATGGCGGTCAAGGGCCTTTCCCTGCACTGGTTACTTTAGATTCTGTGCCTGATCAAGTAGGCGATGAACCCTGTTTAATCGTTCAGTCTACTGAGGTTCCCATGGTGGTGGGTGGCAATCGCCAAGCCAATATTGAGTTACTACTGCAACATTACCAGCTTGATTTAATCATCAGTGATGATGGTTTACAGCATTGGGCTTTAGCGCGTCAAATCGAATGGATTGTACTTGATAATAATCGTGGTTTGGGTAATCAGAAGCTACTTCCTGAAGGTTATTTACGCGAGCCTGTGAGCCGTTTAAAACACGGTACCGTGATTGAACATGCACATCAGCCACATTCAGCTCTGAATATGCATTTAGAAGTGACAGAACCTTATCTTTTAAATCCAAGTTTTGACCAATCTGAGCAGTTTGATCCTACACTTGATTATTATGCAGTCGTTGGAATTGGTTTTCCTCAACGTTTTTATAACACCTTGGAAAGTATAGGTGTAACTCAATTTCAATGTCATGAATTTCCAGACCATTATGATTATGAAATTGATGATTTGCAGTTTGAAGATAACAATCCGATTATCACTACTGAAAAAGATGCAGTAAAGCTTTTACCGTTATTGAAAAATCATTCTACATTTAGTCGTGAGATTTGGGTGGTTCCAGTTGGAGCGGTCTTGTCTGATGAATGCTATCTATTACTCAACCAACAACTTACTCAACTTGGTATTGATCTAATACAAGGTTAATTTGATGAAACATATTGTTATTCCTGCGCGTTTTGCGAGTTCACGTCTTCCGGGTAAACCGCTCTTAGAAATTCATGGTCGAGCCATGATTTTACGTGTGGTCGATCAAGCAAAAAAAGTACAGGGGTTTGATGACCTTTGTGTGGCAACAGATGACCCTCATATTGCAGCGCTTTGCCGAGCAGAAGGTGTGGATGTTGTGATGACTGATCCGAATCATCCTTCAGGCACAGACCGTTTAAGTGAAGTTGCTCGGATCAAAGGTTGGGATGCTGAGGATATTATTGTGAATGTACAGGGCGATGAGCCTTTGTTGCCTGCACAATTGGTGATTCAAGTTGCGGAATTATTGGCGCAGAAAGCGGATTGTTCAATGTCGACCTTATGTGAGCCGATACATCAGCTTGACGAGTTTCAGCGTGACAGCATTGTGAAAGTGGTGATGTCTAAGTTCAATGAAGCGCTTTATTTTAGTCGTGCGCAAATTCCTTATGATCGAGAGGGTGTTAAACAGGCTGAGCAAAAGCTACATCAGCATGCTTATCGTCATTTGGGCTTATATGCTTACCGTGTCAAGCTTTTACAAGAATATGTTACTTGGGATATGGGTGTTTTAGAACAGTTGGAAAGCTTAGAGCAATTACGCGTTTTAGAAAATGGACATCGTATTGCGATTGATATCGCACAAGCAAACTTACCACCCGGTGTCGATACTCAAGCTGATTTGGATCGCTTAAACGCCTTGGATGTAGCGGTTTTTGAATAGTTTGTCTTTGCGTTATTTATATTTGCGTCACTTGTTTTTACCTCACTTGTATTTAGGTTTTTGATTCATGGATGCTTCTAATTCTCAGGTTTATCCTTGGCAGCAACAAACATGGGAAACCTTAACAGGTCGCTTTCCAAAATTAGGGCATGGTTTATTGTTCTATGGTAAAAAAGGCTGTGGTAAACATGCGTTTACCCAATATTTTTTGTCATGGGTTTTGTGTTTAAATAAAACACCACAAGGCGCTTGTGGCGAGTGCGCAAGTTGCCAGTGGCTCAAATCGGATACCCATCCTAACTATGTTAATATCACGACCGATGAAGAGAATAAGAAGCAAAACGCGAAAATTAAGATCGAGAAGATCCGTGATTTACTACCATTTGTGCAGCAAACAGTAGATGGTTGGCGCGTTATTGTGATTGAACCTGCAGAAGCTTTAAACATTGCTTCTGCAAATGCATTATTAAAAACGCTAGAAGAGCCAGGTGATCGAGTACAGATTATTTTACTTGCGGAACATTATCTAAAGCTCCCAGCAACGATTCGTAGTCGATTACAGCACTTTGCCATGGATCGAATTAGCCCCACGCTTTCAGAACAATATTTGCAACAACATTTACCCGCTGAAATGCATTCTAAAATTAACTTGTTGATGAATTTATCCAATAATATGCCATTGCAAGCATTGGCGCTTGCTGAGCTGGATTGGTTAAATCGACGTGGGGAATTTTTACAAGATTGGCAAAAATTGGTCAGTCAAAAAAGCATGCCTTTACAGTTTGCTTCAAAATGGAATAAAGAACTGAGCTTTTATGATTTTTTACAAATGTTTGAATACTTGTTGTCAGATATAATTTGTGTCAAGCTGAATCAAATTGTAAAGAATTCAGATTTACAGTTGGATGAGCTTGCAGCGCAGTATCAATTACAAAGCTTGTTCTCTATTTATGAGGATTTACAACAATCTAAGCTAAAAGTTGATCAAAATGTACAAACAAATCTAATTATTGATCAATTGTCGATTCAGTTAATGAATGTGACATAAAATTTGAATATTCAGGGGGAATAATCATGCAACCACGTATGGGCGGTTTGATTCAAGTCAACATCAATGATCGTGCAACCTTACAAGCCAGTTATATGCCTTATATTTTAGGTGGTGGCTTATTTGTACCATCAAAGAATGCTGTAAAAATGGGCGATGAAGTGTTCGTATTGGCAGGTTTGCCAGATCAATCACAGAAAGTTCCTTTAACAGGGAAAGTGATTTGGATTTCGCAAAAGCAAAATGGAATTAAGCCACAAGGTTTTGCAATTCAACTCACTGGCGAAAAAGGCATCTATTACAAAATGGAAGCAGAAAAACTACTCGCAGGTAGTATGTCTTTAGACCGTCCTAGCTTTACAATGTAAGCCAATTTTCAATATTTAGGAATTTCTGTGTTTGTTGATACGCATTGCCATTTAACCATGTTAAATCTTGAACCTTATGCTGGGGATCTCGATGCCGCATTACAACAAGCAAGAGATGCTGGTGTGTCTAAATTTATGGGGATTTCTGTAGATTTGGATGACCATATCGCACTTGCAGAAATTGCCGCAAGACATTCAGATGTGGGCTATAGTGTTGGTGTGCACCCATGTGAAGATCCTGCAGTGATGCAACGTGCAAGTGTTGAAAAACTGGTTGAATTGGCGCAGCCTGAAAAAGTTTGGGCCTTGGGTGAAACAGGCTTGGATTATTTTCATAGTACTGAATTTATTGCTGAACAAAAAGCCTGTTTTGCACGACATATTCACGCATCGCAACAGGTTAAAAAACCTGTAGTTGTCCATACCCGTTCAGCAAAGCATGAAACTGTAGACATTATTCGGGCTGAAAAATCAACACATGGTATTTTGCATTGTTTTACAGAGGATTGGGAGACTGCAAAGGCGGTTTTAGATTGTGGTTACTATATTTCCTTCTCTGGAATTGTTTCATTTAAAAATGCGCAAGATTTAAGAGATGTTGCAAAGCAGGTACCTTTAGATCGCTTGTTGATTGAAACGGATAGTCCTTATTTGGCGCCGATGCCTTATCGAGGAAAACCGAATGAACCAAAATACGTTCCTTATGTAGCCAAAGCGCTGAGTGATGTATATGATAAAACGCTTGAAGAGATCGCTTTCATTACCACACAAAATTTTGAAAATCTGCTTCAACAAAAGTGATTGAAAAGCACTGATTTAAAAAGCAATCAATAGAAGTGCGTCAATTTATTAACGGATAGAATTAACAAGAGAGTTTATCGGGTGAAGATGGATCGACAGGCTCAGTTTAGAGCAAGAGAAGCATTGATTTTTCAGGTTGCTGAACAACTGCTTTTAGAAAATGGTGAAGCTGGGATGACATTGGATGCCCTTGCTGCAGAACTAGATCTAGCTAAGGGAACACTTTATAAGCATTTTCAGAGTAAAGATGAGTTGTATATATTACTCATCATTCGTAATGAACGTATGTTACTTGAAATGGTACGTGATACTGAAAAAGCATTTCCTGAGCATTTGGCTTTTTTTATGTTGCACCATTTACACCATCCTGAACGTGCAGTGTTATTCCATCAGATCGAAGAGCGATTATCCACTACTGGACAAGGCATCCATCATTTATTTAGTGAACTCTATCAAGTGCGTAAACAACGTTTACGTATCATTATTCGAATGACAGAATGCTATCTAGAATCCATTCAAAGTTTGATGTCGGTACGTGATTATTTGGCTTCGATTTGGTCAATTACGCATGGTGGAGCAGCGATATTGAATTCAAGCTTCTATCAACGTTATTTAGGTTGTCGAGATACCTTACGTGTCGCATTGATTGATCAGGCATTGGCTGTGCCAAAACATCCACAAGCCTCAGAACAGGTGGCTTAGCTGCAATGAAAAATCTACGATCATCTCAAAAAATGCGAGGTTTTACCTTAATTGAGGTGATGGTGGTGATCGTCATCATCAGTATTATTGCCTCATTGATCATTTTAAATATTGATGGCGTAGATCAGCGTAAAGCTATGCAAGCGCGCGAGATGTTATTGCTCGATTTAAAGCAGATTAATCGTGAAGCCAATGATCAAGCGCGTATTTATGCACTCGATTTACACAATGCTACGGATGTTGCAGATGCACAGTATGGTGTTATTGAATATATTCCAGTCAAAGAAGAAGCTGAGCAACGTATTCGAGTGGTTGACAATAAACCATGGAAAGAAGTGACGGACTTTCCTAAAAGAGCGTTGCCAGAATACGTTTCATTTTCTATTGAAACGGAAGATCATCAATTCCAAAATGCAAATAACTCAGAACTCTTGGGGAATAATGCACCTAAATTGATTTGGTTTGGAAATGGTGAAGTCAAACCTGTCACAATTCAAATGTATTATCAGCAAAAGCCAGTGGGTGGGGTGATTCGAGTTGATTATTTGGGTAAAGTAGATGAAGAAAAATAAAGGCTTTACTTTAATTGAGGTAGTTGTGGCTTTGGCGATTTTTGCAGTCGCAGCAATGGCTTTGACCAAAGTCGCGATGCAATATACGCAGTCGACAGCCAACGCGATTTTACGAACCAAGGCTCAGTTTGTTGCACAGAATGAAATCTCAATGATGATGATTAATCGTGAATGGTTGTCAGGAACGTCATCCAAACAAATCACCACACAAGGTGAAACTTGGCAGGTAGATAAAAAAGTAGAATCTACACTGAGCCCAAATGTACAAAAAATAGATGTGCAAGTGAGCCTTTTTAATCCTGATACGGGTAAAGTAGAAGCAGGGATTACCAATATGGTGTTCTTTAATTATCCGATCAAAGAAAAATAATGATGAATCTAATCAAGCATAAAAAAAATCAAACTGTGTATGCACAGAAAAGCACAGGCTTTACCTTAATTGAACTTTTGGTGGCCATTGCAATCTTCGCTGTTTTGTCAGCATTGGGCTGGAAAATATTTGACTATCTGATTAAAGTTAAAGATCGTAATGTCATACATGAGGAAAATTTAGGCCAATTACAAGGTGCGTATCAACAGATTCAGCGCGATACCTTACAGATTGTTCCTATTTCTGCAAGAAGTGGTGAGGAAATTGAACCTGCTTTAGGTTTAGATAATCAAAAACTTTCTTTCAGTAAAACAGGTGTAACCGACCCGCTTAAACAGGGGTTGTCACCCTATGAACGAATTGAATATGTTTACAATGCACAAGAGAAAAAACTTTATCGGTTAAAATATTCAAATTTAAATCGAAATAATTCAGAACAGCCCTTGTCGAGTGTGTTATTGGCAGATGTGGATCAGTATCGTATTGATGTTTTAAATCCAACAGAATTAGATCGTTGGCCAAATGATATGATTAAAAATGATAGGCAATTGCCGCGTGGGATTAAAATTAAAGTCACGATTCGTGATATAGAATATGAATGGATTTTTAGTTTGCTCAATTCTGACTATCTGATCAATAACGGCGCAGCTAATTAAATCAGTATTGTGGTAGATGCGGATCAATAAATTTAGGTAAATCATTCATGCAATTAAAGCAGCAAAAGGGTATCGCATTAATTACGATTTTAGTGATGGTTGCTTTGGCAACCATCATTGCTGCGACGATTGCTAAACGTCAAAATTACACCAATGAAAGTACAGGGTTTTTAAAACGGCAAAGCCAAGCACTTTTCTATGCAAAGAGTGCAGAAGCGTTTTACTCTGAAATATTGGTGCAAGACAGCGAAAACAGCAAAGAGGCAGATTACTTACAAGAAACATGGGCAAAACCGATGCCAGTATTTCCGGTTGAAGATGGATATGTCACAGGTGTGTTGGAAGATGAGTCCGGTAAATTCAATTTAAACAGTTTATTAACCAATGAAGGTAAGCCCAACGACGCGGCACAGAAATATTTTTCTAAGCTTTTGGTTCGTGTCGGTTTACCTGCTGATGCTGTTCAAGCCGTGATTGATTGGCAAGATCCAGACAATGAAACCATAGGTTCATATGGCGCTGAAACAAGTTATTACCAAGGTTTGCCTAAACCATATTTGGCTGCAAATCGAAAATTTTCCAGTATTGAAGAACTTAAACAGGTACGTGGCTTTGAAGAAAAGAAATATGATTTAATTGCACCTTATATATCGGCACTGCCTGATATTGCAACAAAAATTAATGTCAATACTGCACCTGTAATGGTTTTGGCAGCCATGGATGAAAAACTAGACGTAAATAGCATACAAACAGCTTTAAAAGCGCGACAAGAAAAACTTGAGCACTTTGCCAATGTTGGTGAGCTAATGAAAGTCGCACCATTTGACAGCTTGGACGCTGCAAGCAAAACCGAGGCAGACAAGATTTTCGGTGTAACATCCAATTATTTTAAAGCCAAAATCGAAGTATCTTTAAGCAATCGAAAGCGTCAATTTACCACGCGCTTTATGCGTAATGATAAATCACAAGTTTATGTTTATTCGCGTAGCCTTGCACCATTTTGAAAATTTTAGTGAATATTTATTTTAACTATATGATTTTAAATAACTATAAAAAATAGTTAAAAGGTAGTTAAAAGGTTGGTTGATTGAGTAAACATGATTCGATAAGCTAAATAGGCCTAAAAAATGGGATCATCCTTTTTGCTAATTGCAATCAACGTGAAAATTAATGCTCAGGGTTCGAGTTTTGCTTTATAATCGAGATTCTTTACCGATTTGTTTATAAAATTTGGCTCATGTTAATTCGTAAGTTATTTAAGTTTGAAAATGCACATATTGTGCGCAATTGCACGTCAGATCGTTGCAAACGGTCTATACACGGGCACAGCTATAAAGTTGAATTACTACTTAAAGCTTCAAAACTTGATCATGGTCAAATGGTATATGACTTTGGATTGCTTAAAGGTGTAATTAAAGAAATTTTCGACAGTTTTGACCATGCGATCTGTTTTTGGCAAGAAGATAACTCTGAATATATTCAGGCGTGTAAGACTTTTAGTGCTCGTTGGGTGGCTTTGCCAGTTTCTCCATCGGCTGAACAGTTTTCACGGATATTCTTTTTTCTCGCGCAACAGATTTTAAAATCCACCATTACCCAAAATGGGGAAGGGGATGTTGAAGTCTATTCTGTGATTGTGCATGAAACCGATACAGGTTATGCGCAAAGTTTTCAAGAAGATATTGAAAATGCTCAGATGGGACTGTTGAATCTGGATAAAATTATTTTTTCTGAGCAGGTCATATCTGAATGGTCTGACCCAGAAATGTATGAAAAATTGAAACAAGGTATTCCGTTTCAAAACCCTGAAGTGGATTTACAGGTTAAAATTTAAATGATGATTCTTGAGTGAAATCCATCTTTAGGACAAATAAATTTTTAGGAAAATGAAATTTAGGATGAAAGTTGATGCAATTATCTGAACTCGAACAAACAAAATTAAATCAAGTTCGGTTAGATCAAAGTTGGAAAGAAGGTTTAGCTGAGTTTCTTTTGAGTCAGCAAATGGATGATTTGCGTTCTTTTTTAGTTGCTGAAAAAAATGCAAATAAAACCATTTATCCACCGAGCTCACTTATTTTCAATGCATTAGACACAACGCCATTGAATCATGTAAAAGTGGTCATTTTAGGACAGGATCCTTATCACGGCCCTGATCAAGCGCATGGCTTGAGTTTTTCCGTACAAAGAGGTGTTGCATTGCCTCCGTCTTTACGTAATATCTTTCATGAGTTAAATACAGATTTAGCTGTGCCTGTATCCCGACATGGTGATCTCACTAAATGGGCTCAACAGGGTGTATTGCTTTTAAATAGTGTGTTGACAGTGGAAGCTGGGCAACCGACATCACATCAAAAACGCGGTTGGGAAAATTTTACAGATCATGTGATTGATGTGTTGAATGAGCATAGAGAGCACATTGTATTTATACTTTGGGGTGCATATGCTCAGAAAAAAGGACAACGTATAGATCAAACGAAGCATCTGGTATTAAAAGCTGCACACCCATCTCCATTGGCAGCAAATCGTGGTGGCTTTTTTGGTTGCAAGGTTTTTTCAAAAACAAATAATTATCTGAAACAATATGGCATTGAGCCAATCGACTGGCAGCTGGACGCATGACAAACTCTCCCGAAATAAATAATTATCACCCAGATCTGATTATCGAAGAAGCGAAAAAGGGATGGCGAATTATTCGCTTAAATCGTCCTAAGTCGCTTCATGCACTTGATGAATCTATCGTTGCGGCATTATTGAAGCTGTTTGAGGATTTTCATCATGATGACTCAGTTAAGGCAATTTGGTTAGATTCAACCACGCCTAAAGCTTTTTGTGCAGGCGGTGACGTTCGTAAACTGCGTCAATTGGTGATCAACAATGAAGTTGAAACAGCCAATAAGTTTTTTGAAACGGAATATGCTTTAGATTTACTGTTGCATAATTATGCTAAACCTGTAGTGGTTTGGGGTGAAGGTTATGTCATGGGTGGTGGCTTAGGCTTATTTATGGCTGCCCCATTTCGTTTAGTTACTCCGTATTCGCGTCTTGCTATGCCTGAAGTGAATATTGGTCTATATCCAGATGTGGGGGCTACACGTTTCTTGGCAGATCGTGGTCCGATAGGTTTATTCACAGGTTTAACTGGTTCGATCATGACTGCAGCGGGTGGTTATGGGATTGGCTGGGCAACCCATATTTGTGATGCCCAACGTGATGTGGTTTTACAGAAACTGATTGATATTGATTGGGATCATTATCCTGCTGGTGATTTCCGTGCTTTAGATGACACCTTAAATAGTTTACATCGTCCTGTTTCACCGGGACCGTTGCAAAACTCTTTGGATGTGATTCATAGTGTTTGTCGTGGTGTAAACTTTGAACATGATTATGAAGCGATTATTGGCCTAAGTGATGCGCGTAGTGATTGGTTGCGTCAAGCCAGTGAGAATCTACAAAAGGGCTCACCAAGTACTGCTGCGATTACCTGGTTGTTATGGCAGTGGGGACGTCAAGTTCATCCGTGGTCTGAGGTTTTTGAATTAGAAAAACAAATTTCTGATTGGAAAATTCGTCATCCTGATTTTGTTGAAGGGGTACGCGCACGTTTGGTGGATAAAGATTTATCACCAGAGTGGGAACAGGTTGAGTCTAGAACATTGCGTGGAATACTTGCTAAAAATCCACCTGTCACGACGATTGACAGTTGGAATGCGCTGCTAAGTCAGTACGGTATCATTTAAGGTCATATGACTGAAAAAACTCAACAACACATAGATCAACAATGGATGCAGCTGGCTTTAGAGCAAGCTGCATTTGCTGCATCTATCGGTGAAATTCCTGTAGGTGCAGTGATTGTAAGTCAGGGGCAAGTCATTGGTGAAGGTTATAATCAACCGATTGCTCAGCATGATCCAACAGCCCATGCGGAAATTCAGGCACTGCGCAATGCGTGTCAAAAGATTGAAAATTATCGCCTGCCAGAAGACGCTACTTTATACGTCACACTTGAACCTTGTACCATGTGTGTTGGTGCATTAATCCATGCAAGAATCAAACGTGTGGTTTTTGGCGCGACTGAACCTAAAGCGGGTTCACTTATCAGTAGCCGCCAACTGTTAGAGATTGGCTATTACAATCATATATTTCAGTTTGAAGGCGGTTGTTTACAAACGCAGTGCTCAAGCCAACTGTCTGATTTTTTTAAAATGCGTCGTGAGCAAAAAAAACAATTAAAGTTACAACAAAAGACCTTAAATGACTCATTAAAATGATCTAGAATACACAAGATTTTAGTGACAATGAAAATTGTCAAAATAAGGGTTTAAAAATATAGTTAAAGTTTAAAAGGGTATAACAATGAATTCTATTCAAGTAAAACAAGAGTTTAATGCACCAATCGATCAGGTTTTTGACTTGTTATCAAAACATTCAACCTATAATGTGGCTTTTGCTCCCATTCAAGTTGTACGGGTAAAAGATGCTGCTGATCCTGAACGCCCAGATGGATTGGGTTCTATCCGTCGTATGGGGTTTGGTCCGATCAAGCCGATTCAAGAGCAAATTACGCATCTGGATGTCAATAAACGTATTGAATATAAGTTAATTAACAATCCATTGATTAAACATCATATTGGAATTATTGAGTTTACAGCGCTTGCTGCAAACAAAACCCGTGTTGACTATACGATCGAATTACAAGCACGTGCACCATTTGTGAGTAAATTAATACTTGCACAGCTTAAACTAGCGATTACACTTGGATTTAAGAAACTTGCTAAGTCTGTAGCTTAATTGGAAATTCAATGACAATTCAAATTATCACAATCGATGGGCCAAGTGGTTCTGGTAAAGGAACACTTGCAGCAAAACTTGCGCATCACTATCAATTCCATTTATTAGACTCTGGTGCGCTGTATCGTTTGCTTGGATTGTCATTGCATCAAAAAGAATTGTTAGACGCATTAGATACTGAATCTGTATTGCAACAAAGTGTGACCATTGCAACAAATTTAGATATCGTATTTAAGAGTGCTGACAACGGAATCATGATTTTGTTAGATGGTGAGGATGTCTCACAAACGATTCGTACTGAACGTGTTGGTGAATTTGCTTCAAAAGTCGCAGCAATTCCAGCGCTTAGAGCGGCATTGGTAGATCGACAACATGCTTTTGCTCAGTTGCCTGGCTTGGTTGCCGATGGGCGTGATATGGGCACTTCTATTTTTCCACAAGCACAAGCGAAGATTTATCTCACTGCTTCAGCCGAGTCCCGTGCAGAGCGTCGTGTAAAACAGTTGCAGGGAATGGGGCTGGATGTTAAAATAAGCGACATTTTAGCAAATATACAAGCTCGAGATAAAAGAGATATGGAACGCACCGTCGCTCCACTCAAGCCAGCAGAAGACGCTTATATCATTGATAGCTCAGAAATGAACATCGATGAAGTGTTTAAACTGATGACTGATTATGTCGAGTTACATTTAGCTAAATAAAGAATATTTAACCAAATATTAGCCAAAGCATAGCTTGATCAGTTTATACGGACTATGTGGATGGCTTAACTAAACCGGCCTTGTCTGATCCAAGACCGTTGACTTTACTAGGTATATCATGACCGAATCTTTTGCAGCCCTCTTTGAAGAAAGCGAATCAACTCTCAATATCGACAAAGGTGCCGTTATTAAAGGTATCGTTGTTAGCATCGACTCTGACTGGGTTACTGTTGACACTGGCCTTAAATCTGAAGGTGTTGTTGCACGTTCAGAATTCTTAAACGAACAACGTGAGCTTGAAGTTCAAGTTGGCGATGAAGTTGATGTTGTTGTTGAAGCGCTTGACAACGGTATGGGTCAAACAGTTTTATCACGTGAAAAAGCGAAACGTGCTGAAACTTGGACTAAACTTGAAAAAATCTTTGAAGACGGCGAAATCGTTACTGGTGTTATTTCTGGTAAGGTTAAAGGCGGTTTCACTGTTGACATCGGTCCAGTTCGTGCATTCTTACCAGGTTCATTGGTAGATACTCGCCCTATTCGTGATACAACTCACCTTGAAGGCAAAGAGTTAGAATTCAAAGTAATCAAACTTGATGCTAAACGTAACAACGTTGTTGTATCTCGTCGTGCTGTAATGGAAGCTGAATCTTCAGCTGACCGTGAAGCGCTTCTTTCTCAATTGGAAGAAGGCCAAACAGTTACTGGTACGATCAAAAATCTTACTGATTACGGTGCATTCGTTGACCTTGGCGGTATTGATGGTCTTCTACATATCACAGATATGGCTTGGAAACGCATCAAACACCCTTCAGAAGTTGTTGAAGTGGGTCAAGAAGTTACTGTTAAAGTACTTAAGTTTGACAAAGAACGTAATCGTGTATCTTTAGGTCTTAAGCAATTAGGCGAAGATCCATGGTTAGCGATCATGAACCGTTATCCTAAGGGTTCTATCGTTAAAGCACGTGTTACAAACTTAACTGACTACGGTTGTTTCGCTGAAATCGCTGAAGGCGTTGAAGGCTTAGTACACGTTTCAGAAATGGATCACACAAACAAAAACATCCACCCATCTAAAGTTGTTCAGATTGGTGATGAAGTTGATGTTATGGTTCTTGAAGTTGATGAAGAACGTCGTCGTATTTCATTGGGTATCAAGCAAACTCGTGCGAACCCATGGGAAGAGTTCTCTAAGTCACACGACAAAGGTGAAAAAGTTTCTGGTACGATCAAGTCTATCACTGACTTCGGTATCTTCATCGGTTTACCTGGCGGTATCGATGGTCTAGTTCACTTGTCTGATATTTCTTGGAACGAACAAGGCGAAGACGCTATTCGTCGTTACAAGAAAGGTGATACAGTTGAAGCAGTTATCTTATCTGTAGATGCTGAAGGTAACCGTATCAGTCTTGGTATCAAGCAAATGAACAGCGATCCGTTCAATGACTTCTTAGCTGCTAACGAACGCGGTGCGTTGGTTAAAGGTACAGTAACTGCTGTTGATGCTAAAGGCGCAACAATTAAGTTAGCTGACGAAGTTGAAGCTTCTTTGAAAGCGTCTGAAATCAACCGCGATCGCGTTGAAGATGCAACTAAATTCTTAGAAGTTGGTCAAGAAGTTGAAGCTAAAATCATCAATGTAGATCGTAAATCACGTTCTATTAACTTGTCGATTAAAGCGAAAGACGAAGCTGAAGAGAAAGAAGCTGTAGCAAACTTGAAAACAACTACAACTGCGCCTGCAGGTCAAGACAATGGTCCTAAGACTATTGGTGATTTGATCAAAGCACAGATGAACCACTAAGTGATTGTTAAGAAGTATTATTTAATGTAATTAATTAATATTTTTTATTCAAATAGTGTAAAAGATAGCGTAGTATATGATTACTGCGCTACCTTTTTGTATTTAAAAAGGATATTATCTGGTGTATATCAATTAGCATTAAAATTAATGAGGTCTTAAATGACAACTGAAGCACTTAATAAGTCTGACTTAATAGAAAGAATTGCTCTTAAAAATCCGCATTTAGCAGAGCCATTAGTCGAAGAAGCAGTTAAGATTATGATCGATCAAATGATTGCATCGTTATCTTCAGATGACCGTATTGAAATTCGTGGGTTTGGTAGTTTCGCTTTACATCACCGTGAGCCACGTGTGGGTCGTAATCCTAAAACAGGTAAATCAGTAGAAGTTGCAGCAAAAGCTGTACCTCACTTTAAACCTGGTAAAGCACTCCGTGATGCAGTAAACGAATCTGCTAATTAATAAAATTCGAATGAGGTGAGTATGCGCTATTTCTTAGTTGCATTACTACTGGTAGTCTTTGGTTATGCTTTAGCATTAGTCTTGCAGAATCCAGCTGAACTACCTGTAGATTTATTGTTTACTCAAGTACCAGCAATGCGTTTAGGGTTATTGCTACTATTAACTTTGGTACTCGGGATTGTTCTTGGATTGTTGCTTGGTGTACAGGTTTTCCGTGTATTCCAAAATGCATGGGAAGTTAAGCGTCTTCGTAAAGATATCGATCATCTCCGAAAAGAACAAATACAGACAGCACAATTGGCTGCTGCTGAAGCTGCTGCAAGTGCTCGTCATGAAAAGACGGTATTAGATATTCAACCAGAAAATAAGAATATCAATCCGCTTTAATCATTATGATAAAAAAAAGCGCTTTACCATCACTGTAAAGCGCTTTTTTATTTGTACTGATTGTTGATTGTGTCAATTATTCAATACCAGAAACTTTGTTCAATATTATCAAACAAATAAAAGAACATAAGTTCGCTTTTTTTAATCATATACAATATTTAAATAAGCTTGAGATCTGACCAGACCAGGTGTCACTGTATTTGTTGTTCTTACGTAATTGGCTTTAATTACATGTTGAATCAACTGAGAAGTGCTTAAATTGCCAAAGGTCCACTTGTTGGTACTCTTTGATTGGTTTGGATCTAGACTAATTATCGCATTGTTTTTATCACGTAAACGAATCCCTACGCCTGTCGCATAACCAGCACCAACTTGATTTTCTAATATATTTGTCGCATTGGATTGATTTAAGGCATCCGTGGTATAAGCCTTTATTTCGCGACCTGCACCATCATTTAAATTTGCACAATTAATACTGAGGGTTGCTGTATTACTTGAGCTTAATGCAGTTTCATTTCCGACTAAACCCAAGTTTCGTACACTGACGTCAGGTAACGCAATAGTGTAGCTACTTTGACTTAGTGAGCATGTGGATTCAGATATATTCACTGCTGCATTTAAATATACGGGAATTTGTGTATTTGCAGGAATAAGAACATTATCACTAACACGTCTTAAACTGATGGTTGCTATTCGTAGATTCGAAACATTGATCGTTGTGGGGTATGAGGTCATTGTTGATGTTCTGGGCAAAACATATAATGTCACTCTCATTTTTACACCATGTGTATCACCACTATAACTATAAATAGCTAATTCAGTGGTATTTAGCGTTTTTAATGTGCCACTTGCAGGTGCATCGCCCATTTCAACTTTAATTCCTAAAGCTGGGTAAGCATTTAAACGCGAAATATTGGCATCATAAGGAATCACATTGGTGGCAAAAACATTCCCAAAAATGGTTCTATTTGTGCCAACAGTACATCCACTATAGACACGGAAAATATCAAAATTTGCTGAAGCAACTTCGCGAGAATAGACATTGGACTGTACCGATGTCCCTTCATATTTATTAATGTTCATAGTACTGGCATTCATCGTCGGCATGCTATAGCCGCTGGTGAAATTGCTGCCTACACTGCAATCTGCAAATACTGTAAAACTTGCAGGGAGTGTAGATAACATAAATAACAATTTATATTTCAGCATAAAATTACTCCGTGCTTATTTGCAATTTAGGCTAAAGCTTGCAAAAGGGATTTGATTTTTACTTTGCTCCAATATTTCTTTGGAAATATTGAATTGACAAGAATCAGTATTACTCCAAGAGACGCTATAGCGTCCAGGATTTATATTTTGCATAAAAATTTGCTGACCTTGTCCTACTGTAGTCACTGCATTACCCAAAGTATCTTTCACTTGAGCACCCATTGGAATGAGCGCCTCATTTGCGTGTTTAAGTTCAATTAAGGCTTTTGTGGTTTTTAATGCTTTAAAATCAACCAGAATACTTGCGTTTGATTTAGGTACAACTTGTAATTGGGTTGCATCAACATCGGTATTTAATGGAATTGTATTTGGGTTTAAGTTGATACTATTGTATTGGTAAGGATTTAGATAGGGAATAATCGCATTGCCCCAGCGATCAATTTTAATATTATTTCCATTGGAAAGGCTGGTTCCCTCTAAACCTTTGGCATGAATAATTGCAAAAGTATCATTTAAATCATTGGCTAAAGTAATACCGTGTTGATGTGCAACAATTGCACCTTGTGCTTGTAAAGAGTATTGACGTTGTTGGTCAAAGTCAGTTGCATAAGTCGATGCTAAATAAACCGGATTGGTTCGATAACTTAAAGAACTGCTGAAGAGATCTTTATCTTTACTATTTGAATAATTGAAGTTATAGCCAAACTGTTGATTTTCACCTAAATTTCCAAATATGCCGATTTGATTGGTATTGAGCGCATTATTATCTGGATAGACTTCACTACTTAGGCGTAAATTACTATTTTTCTTTTTAAACGACAGGGGAATATTCACATTCACAAAGTATTGGGTGTCTTTATCTAATTTGTATTGATCATTTTGAGTATGTTGCATACCCACATAGTAACTGATGCCTTTATAACTATTGCTATAACTAATTTGGTAAAATTTTTGTGTATTGACTTGATGCCAAAATTTATATTGCGAAAAATTGGCTGAAATAGCACCAAACTGATGACCTAAGTTTTGGCTCAGTTGAATATAGTTTGATGACTTGGGACGACCATTAAGCACCAGCGCAGAACTGTTGTTTTGGATATAACGATTCTGCATGGCTTCATCAAAGGAATAATATTGATCATTTCCATAAACAGTACTGTTTAAACTGATATTTGTTTTTGCACTGTTTAGAGCAAGGTTATAGCGCAGCGTAAGCAAAGAACTGTCTAAATTTTGGTTGGATTGGTTAATATCTGCTTTAACATAATTGCTTTCTAGGGCAATACCACCGAGCTTGGTATTTAACGCGGTTCCAAGAATATAAGATTGATAGTGATCACTGACCAGTGCTGAGCTGCTCACTGACATAAAATCATTTAATCCATAATCAAAAGATGCATTGATTAACTTCTCATCATAGGATTTGCTATTTTGACGAAAAGTACCTGCTGCAATTTGATAACGATACTGTTGCGCGCGGATAGACTGAATAAAATTATTATAAGGCAAATCAAAACTGCGGATTTCACCATTTGCTTCAATAATATCTACATTTAATGTACCACCCGTCCCAGGTGTTTGGAGATCTGTAATGTTAAATGCACCGGCAGGAACAGTACGTTCCATAATAATTTGTTGATTTTGGCGTACCCGTATTAAAGCATTACTTTTTGCATAACCTGAAATTGTAGGTGCATAACTTTGCAATGAAATCGGAAGCATTCTGTCATCGCTAGCAAGTTGTACCCCACGAATGGCGATACTCGAATTACTATTGATGGTTTTGGTATTGGTATAGAAATCACCAAGGCTAAGCTGAGTTTTTAAACTAGGCAGTACTCGCATAAGCTTGTTTTCATAGCTGGTATATTGGCCTGAATGATTGCTGTCTCCCATACTGGTACTACCAGAATGACGGAATTGCCAATCATCAATATTGATACCAGAATTAATATTCAGAAAACTAGAATCTTGTTTGTTGTCCTGACCATAATCTGAATTATAGTAATTGTAGTAATATTTGAGAAAAGCACTATTTCCACCAGTTTCCCAAAGTGATGGATCTATATAGCCAAATGGTCGCTCATTTAACATTGATTGAGGGCTTGAAACATCCACGCGTTGTTCCGCTATATTCAGCTTCCAGAACACGACATGATTCATTAAGCGTGTATCGATACAGTCACCAGTGACTTTATCTAAATCGATAAGTTTATGATTGAAATCAAGCTGCTTAACAGTACTGCGTGGAATACAATAGCGTTGCTTTTCAGGTGATTCAGGATCATCTGAAATATGCACAATAGAGCGGGTGATATAACGATCATTTAGGTAAATATCGAGGATGTAATCATTTGGCGCGACTTTATCGCTTGAAACAAATTTTTCAAGATCAATTGTTTTAGAATTTTTGCCGTATAAAAAACTATTATCGAATTGTGGTGCTTGCGCTATAACATTTTGATTGCATAGATATAGACTTAGCGCCAAAACACTATACCTAAGTGTGAAATGTTTCAAGCACAATTCTCCCAATAATTTAGATTAAAACTGTTTCTCTATTGTCGATAAACTGCCGTAGTCATTGATTAAATAAAGCTGGACGGACTTGGCGTCTGATAAATTTTCGACCTCAATTTGTTGTTTTGAAAATGGTTCTATAAAGCTTAGATTTTTAATTTCGCTTGGCGCACCATTTTTTAAAACCAGATTCGATTTACCAAAATTTAAGTAATAAGGTGTCGGATTATTGATTTGTAGTTGGTTATTTACACGTTGTAATTCAACTTTTTGAAACGCTTGTTGCTGTTCCATTTTGATGCCAGTTGGTCGGTAAAACAGTTTTAAGCGGTTACGAATCGCAAATTGTAAGTAATTTGCTTCAGCTGTTGGCTTGGCTGGGATATCAAGTACGTTGAGCCAAAACAATGTTTCTCGATCAGTAGCAAGTTTTTGTTTTTGATTGAAAATGACACGTAAAGATTGACCTTTAGCAGCTTCAATCGTGGTTATTGGAGGGGTAACAATAAATGGGGCTTGGGTTGTGGTTGGATCTGCAATAATGTCTTTACTGTCCACCCATGATTGTACTAATGCAACTTGATCACCTACATTGGTTAATTGCACAGATACAAATTCTTTATCACTAGGGTAAATTACACGGGTACCTGTAATCACAATACCTGCTTGAGCGGATGTGATCAAAGTACTGATCATTAACAAGCTAGAAATAAAAATGGTTTTTTTCATCGAAAGACCCTTGGGGAGAGGCAAGTCTGGTTAAGATGTAGAAATTAACGCAGACTTGTTTGAAAACTTACAGATCCAAATTTTTAATTATGGATATACAACATAGTAAGTAGCAGTCGTGCTTACATCACCAGCAGTTGTTGCACCAGTTGCATAGTAACGCGCATAAAAATCAAGATTTGCAGAACCGTTTGCAGTTGCAACATTTGAAGTCACAATGTTTTGGCCTGTACGATCTTTAGTAAGGTCAATTACTGCTTTTGCAGAGTTTAATAATTGAATATTTACATTTGTTGCACCGCCAGTCGTTACGGTATTGTTTAAACGGCCTGCAGTATTAATATTTGCATTGGTGTTGTCATAATAAACACCCACATTACCTACAGGGCATGCAGTTAGATTAATGGTAAATTTAGTGTCGCCATTTGTTGTCGCCGCTGTCGCTAAAGTTGATTTACCTACAGTCGGTAAAACAACAGTGTAGTTACCAGCAGTACCACCAACTGTACAGGTTTGATCAACGATTTTACCTGTAACTGTTACTGTACCATCAGCAGCCGCAAAAACTGTTGAAGATGCTAAACCTAAGCCAATGATCGCTAAACCCAATTGAATATTTTTCATAGAATTTCTCTCAATACTGCGTTGATTTGCCCTTTACTGGTACTTTCCTAATAAAGGGGAAGTGTTTAGGAGCTAAACAATAAGGGCTACTATAAATTTTTCCTAAATAAAAACAATGAAAAAAAGAGACAAATATCACATTATTTTTATCTTATAAGCACAATATAATGTTATTTGTTTTAGATTTGTTTTTTATTATTTAAATACAAGAGTATGTTTATAATTAACATGTTTATTTAATTTAAAGCGGATTTGTTTCTGTTTACTAAAAAGTGACAAAAAATGTCACTTTTTGTGAATAACGTCATATTATAGCAAATTATTTTGATCTGCTTATATTAAGTATAAGGGCTTATTTAAGTTTTTCTAAAATACTTTATTATCATGATTAATCAGATATTATTTTTATTTTAATAGACTGCACTGTAATTGAGCATTTTTATCAACAAGTTTTATAAGATTGAATTTAATGGATTTTTTAGTATTTATTTAGCTTCTTTGTAAATTGTTTTTAAATGCATAGATCAACATAAAATCGCGCTCATCTTAGAATGATCTCAACAGGAGAAGAAACTTTGAATACCACTATGATTCACTTGGTATGATCACTTTTTGATTTATTAAAGAGAATTATTGTTTAGTTGTTCTGTAGTGTTTGTTTAGTTATAAAGAATATATTTAGAAATAAAGCAAATAGATTTATTAAAAATAAAACTCTAGTGTAAACATGGATGCATGCAATCAATAAATTAAATAAAAATATAATTTTTATTTAATTTAATATTCATTTAAGCTTTTACTGGTTTTTAATTACTTGAAAAAGAATTTATCTGCTGTAAGGATTAAAATATAGAGAAGGCAGTGTTTTGAGAAATGTTTTATTTTTGGAGTGAGTGAAGTGCTTCACAATGATCAATATAAAATGAATTTTAAGCGCTTTATGATTGATTAAGTATTCATAAAAAATAAGCATAGAGATTAAAACATTATCTTCGATCAATAATTAAGCACACGTAGTCACTTACATTATGCTGTTAAAAAAGCGCTTTGATTGTTGCAAAACGCTTTTTTTAAGCTTTAACAGTTCTATTGGGCTAACCAGAAAAATTCTGCAAAGCGAAAGAATGTGGTGATCATCATTGCGATCACAATCGTCGTGATAAGTGAGTGGTTTTTCCAAATCAGAAATAAGCCTACCAATACCCCCATGATTTTGCCTAAGTCTGCCCAATCCGTACCTTCAAAAAAAGTGCTGAGAATCGCAATAGAAAACAATAAAGTTGTTGCGGCATCATTAAAAAGTTGCTCGCGTTGTTGAGTGATCGTAAAATATTGGCCGAGTGAAAGTCCTGCATATCGGATCAAATAAGTCCCCATTGCCAGCAGCATGATCCCGATCAAAATGATAAATTGCTGATGCATGTTATTTTCTTCCTACAAACAAGCCAAATAATGACATAAGTATCGGAATCCCTAAGGGTAGAAATGGAAAAGTAGCGAGGCTGATGACTGCACCAGTCATTGCCGATTTTCGAGCAGATTTTCTTTTTAATGATTTAAAGGTAAGTGCAAACAATACGACAGGAAAAATCGTATCGATACCCAGTAATTTTGCATAAGCTAAATGACTTCCCAATACATAACCGCTTAAAACGCCTATGGGCCAAGCAAATAAAATTCCGACTCCGCACAGCCAATAAGCACTCAGCTTTAGCTCATTTGATGATTGGCTTAAACCAAATAAAACACTTTCATCATTCATAATATGTGTAGCAAAATATTTTAATTTATTTTTTTCTATAAAATGGGTAATCGCTAAACCAAAAGGCAGATGTCGTAAATTAATCAGCAATCCGACAATCGCAGCTGTAATTGGACTGCTTCCAGCAGCAATCATGCCAATGAAAGTAAACTCGGCAGCACCAGCCAACACACAGATTGAAAGCAGTAAAGGTATCCAGATCGGCAGTTGATAATTGACCGCAAGCGTACCTAATGAAATCCCGATCAGTGCGGTTGCGATGCAGAGAATCACGATTGATTTTATCAGGGGCTTGGGTAAATTTTTTATTTCTTTATACTTCATTTAGATGAGCCTTGCTTGGGGTAATAAGATCGTTCGATAAAATGAACGATCATTTGTTATAATAGTTTGATTATTGTTGTTCGTCAAACCGAACGATCGTATTTTTTGGAAGGATAATGTCTATACCAATTGAAATCATTGCAAATAATCTGCAAAAAGAAAGAAAAAGTGCTGCATTATCTTTGGGAGAAGTTGCTCGACGTGCTGGTATTGCGAAATCCACACTTTCGCAACTTGAATCTGGGCAGGGCAATCCGAGTCTCGAAACTTTATGGGCACTTTGCGTGGCTTTAAATATTCCTTTTGCCAAACTTATGGAAGCACAAGCTCAAGCCACGCAAGTGATTCGTTATGGCGAAGGTGCTTCTGTTGTTTCTGAAATATCAAATTATCAGGCTGTTTTGTTGGCGACATGCCCACCCAATGCACGACGAGATGTGTATATGCTTACAACTCAACCGGGTGAGCCGCGTTGCAGTAAACCGCATCCTATTGGCAGTGTGGAGCATATTATTATCATGCAGGGCTCTGCCAAAGTGGGTTTATTAGACAGTGCTGAGTTGCTTCAAGCAGGGGACTATATTTCCTATCCAGCAGATCAAGCGCATATTTTTGAGGCACTAGAACAAGACACGCGTGCAATTTTGATCTCAGAACAGAGATAAATCATGAGCAAGATGTAAGAATAGTTGATTGTTTTGTGATGAAGTCGATTTTCTGGCTTTGTACATGGCATGAATCACTTTATAATGAGCGCAAATTTATGTGATGGAACTGAGATTCGTGAGTATTATTGTTGCCTTAGATGCAAAAAGCCAATATGACGCCCTAGCAATTGCTGATCAGCTTGACCCATCACTATGTCGTTTAAAAGTCGGTAAAGAACTATTTACCCATGAAGGCCCTCTGGTTGTGAAAGCACTACATGATAAGGGCTTTGAAGTATTCCTCGATTTAAAATTTCATGATATTCCGAACACAACTGCGCAGGCAGTTTGTGCTGCGGCCGATTTGGGCGTATGGATGGTCAATGTCCATGCCTCAGGTGGGCGTAAAATGATGGAAACTTGTGTAGAACGCTTAAAAGCAGGTAACTATAAAACCCAATTGATTGCGGTTACTGTACTTACTTCAATGGAACGTGAAGACTTGCGTGAAATTGGTTTAGACATTGAGCCATTTGAACAAGTGAAACGTCTGGCTAAATTGACTCAACAGAGTGGTTTGGATGGCGTGGTATGCTCGGCTCAGGAAGCCAAGATGTTACGTCAGGAGTTAGGTGCTGAATTTGCTTTGGTAACACCAGGGATTCGTCCAGCTGGTGCAAATGCGGATGATCAAAAGCGTATTGTAACGCCTAAGCAAGCCATGCTTGATGGTTCTACACATTTAGTGATTGGTCGTCCAATTACTCAATCAGAACATCCAAGTAAAACCCTGCAAGATATTTTAGCGACCCTATAAAAAATAAACCCTCTTTGTCAGTTGATCAAGAGGGTGATTTCTTTGATTTATATAATAAAAATTGATGTATATACACTGTAGTGTACCTGCGCTACTAGATCTTTTCTTCAATAGTTTAAATAATCTTTTATATTCCAATGATTCTATTGAACAGTATTACTATCTCATCAGATAAAGCACGATATTCAGAACTTAATTTTAAAGTGCAGCCAGAACACTTACCGCAATTGGCGCCAATACCGACAGAACAAAACCACTGACCATAGCATGTGGAATATAATCATTGCCGCAAGCTTGTTTCACCATAGGTAAGGTGACGTCCATTGCGGTTGCACCAGCAGAAGAAATTGCTGAACGTGGATAACGCCATCCAATCATATACATAAATAAAATGGCAAAAATCTCCCTAAATAAATCGTTCATTAACGCAATACTTCCCAGATGGGCATTCTTTAATTCAGTCACCACAATCCCTGTCATCGAATAGAAGCCGTAACCTTGCGATAGCATGATTAAATCTTTCATACTGATATCTTGAATCAAGTAAAATGCCGCAACAGCACCCAATAGTGAGCCAATCACACAGGCAATCGGTACCAGCATAATTTTCCAGTTTAGCCAAGAACGATCCAGTGGCGAGTAAGCCAGATCCAAGCCGATCAGTAACATGTAAACTAAAAGTAAATTCCATGTGCTGACATGTAGAGGAACATGAAAAAGGTGGGCTAACTCTGCTAAGCCATAACCTACAGCCAGTGCAATAAATGCATAGCTGATGTTGAGTAATGAACCCATCAATAATTCAGCAGAAACTTTACCTTGTGATGGTTTATAGCCAATCGCTGTAAATACCAGATAACAACAAAAAAATGCACCCAATGATGTGGTGAATGCAATCGTGATTGAACTGGTGAGAATCTGTGCAGGGCTGGCAATGTTATGAATTGTTTGAGAAAACTCCATCGCAATTGCAATTAAAAGAATATAGGTAAAATAAGGCAGTATTTTAAAAGCTATTTTTTCAATGGATTGTGGAATTCTGCGGGCTAAAATAAACCCTAAACATAAACAAAATAAAAGTTGGAAAATAAGCCAAAGAGATTGCATGAAAAAATAGATAGGCAATGGATACCTATCTATTATAGTCGAAGCGAAGAAAAGCGGTTGAAAATTTATAGAAGAATATCAACCAAGTTTATGCAGCTTTTGACTTTTGTTTTGCGCTTTGCTCACGGCCTAATAAGCGGAAATCTGCTGGGTTTACTTTGCGAGTGCTGAGCCAAAATTTCCAGGTATAGGTTGGCCATAATGCAAAGTTTTTACCGCCATCTTGTTGGTACCAACTGACACAGCCAGATTGCCATACCGTACCTTCAAGCTGTTTTTGTACATTTTCATTAAATTGATCTTGTACTTCAGCTTTTACCGTCACTGCTTGCGTCTGTGTTTTTGCAACCATTTGAATCAATTGCAAAATATAATTCACTTGAGATTCAATCATGAAAATTACAGAGTTATGACCCAGTACGGTATTCGGACCAAGCAATTGAAATAGATTAGGAAAACCTTTAGTGCTGATCCCATAAAAACTTTCTGCACCATCTTTCCATGCCGTTTTTAATTCAACACCGTGTTCGCCATAGCAATCAAATGATTTTAAATAGATCCGTGGGTCTGTAATAAAACCAGTACCATAAATTAAACAATCAATTTGACGTTCTTTGCCATCCTTAGTGATGATGCTATTTTCTGTAATTTCCTGAATTCCATCGGTGATTAATTCAACATTTTTACGATTAAATGTTGGAAAGTATTTGTTGGAAATCAGGATGCGTTTACAGCCCATAATATAGTCAGGGGTCAGTTTTTTGGCGATTTCTTTGTCTTTGACTTGGAATTTTATATAAGCTTCAGCAAGTTTCTGACCATATTTCATGATTTGTGGTTTTACAATGGGGACGACACGTGATTCATTTGACCAGTACAAACGAGCACGGTGTAATTTTCTAAACCATTCAAAGCGACTAAATAGTTTTTTATCAAGTGCATTATACGCACGTTCATCACGAGGAATCACCCAAGCAGGGGTTCTTTGAAATACATAAAGATTTTGAACTTTTGCAGCAATTTCAGGAATATATTGAATTGCACTACCCCCAGTACCAATGGATGCTACATTTTTTTGATTTAAATTATAGTCATGCTTCCAGTGTGATGAATGGAAAACTTCACCTTTGAATTTTTCAATCCCTTTAATTTTAGGAATCTGTGGTACATGCAATGGACCTGATGCAAAAATAACAAATTGAGCTTCAATTTTTTGTCCACTTTTTAGTGTTAAATGCCAATTGAAATTGTGCTCATCATAACGTGTTGACACCACTTCTTGATTAAATTGGATGTATTTCTTTAAATTGAATTGCTGAATTAAATCTTGAATATAGTCAAAAATCTCAGGCGCTTCGGCATAACGTTTTGACCAATCTGTTTTTGGTGCAAATGAAAGCGAGTACATATGTGATTGAACATCACAAGCCGCACCTGGGTACTGGTTCTCACGCCATGTACCACCAACATCATCTGCTTTTTCTAAAATGATAAAATCATGAATATTGGCTTGCAATAGGCGGATTGCCATGGCTAAACCACCAAATCCAGATCCAATAATTGCAACTTGCGTTGATTGAGGTTTTGCTTCAGTCGTAGGGGCTGTACTCATTTTTGTTCGCTCTGACTTTTCCAGTTTTGCATAGAATATCGGAAATGCAGCGCTTGAAATATGATTGCACTGACACAAAAATTGATATATTCGGCAATTTGCAAAAAACCATCTTTGTAGTACAAAGTTTGGGTAGAAATCAAATGATGATCCAATGAAACGCTCGATTCTCGGTTTAATGTATTTAATTCATGGTATGCGTAATGCTGGAATCGATGTAGATTCACGACTTGCTAGTATTGGGATCAAAGCAGATGCACTTGATCCCAGTTCAATCATTCATCCCAGCTTAGAGTGGGATATACAAAAAGTGATTGGGCAGGGTGTGCAGCCAGAAACAGGTTTGTTTATCGGTCAACATTATTCTTTGGCGGGTTATGGTCCGTTACTGATGCTCTTGGTGACATGTAGTAATGTTGGTGATGCGATTCAAAATGGTGTGCATTATCAGGGTTTAACCTATTTATACGGTGTCTTAGGGCTTGAGAAAGGCGATCATCAAGTCGCATTAACCTACAAGCCTGTAGACTTAGAAACAGAAATGGGTTTGTTGAGAGCGCAATGTGAAATCTCTGGAACTTATAAATTTCTGGATGATATTTATAAAATGATGGGACTTACAGCGCCCAGCGTGAGAATCGAGTTACCCTTTCAGCAGCCTCAGGATTTAAGTGTATTAAAGAAATATCATGATTATTATGGTTCAGATTTACATTTTAATTGTGAAAAAGCCGCTTTTTGGATCAATGAAGATGTGATGCAACTGCCGATTCCATCCGCAGATCCAATTACACATCGGGTTTACGAAGCCAAGTGTATTGCTGAAATCGAGCGATTGAATGCCGAAGAACAGAAAATTGCGCCATTGATTCAACGGGTAAATGATTATTTGGAATTACAGCAAGGGATTATTCCGTCGATGGCCGAAGTGGCTCAGGCGTTGAATGTGCCTGAAAGAACCTTACGCCATCAGTTGCAGCAATTAAATACCAGTTATAAACAAATTCGGGAACAGTTGATTAAGCACAAAGCATTGCGCTTGATTGAATATAAGGAATATTCAATTGAGGTGATTGCTGAATTACTTGGTTACTCAGAACCCGCTGCATTTAATCATGCTTTTAAACGTTGGTTTGGGCAAAGCCCGCGTCAATATGGTAAATAAACAGGTAGTGCTGATATGAGATATAGAGTTAGAATTATCCCAAAGTTTTATTTATCAAAAATGAATATTCGATATACTTCCTTTAGCCTTTAAAAGTAACAAAATGATATGTTAGATCAGAATACAACTTCAACAGCATTTACTCCCGTATCACCCGCTGAGCGTTATGCAAAAGCATTGTCATCTGGACAGTTTTTACCAGATGATGCTCAGGCTCAAGCAGTACATGAGTTGGAGCGGGTATGGCAAGAATTGATCAATCGTTATAAAGCATCGAAAAAAGCTTTTCGTCGTTTCCGCCGTCAAACTGCACCGAGAGGTGTATATATGTGGGGTGGTGTAGGGCGTGGAAAGACATGGCTTATGGATCAATTTTACGATTCGATTCCTTTTCGCCGTAAAACTCGTATGCATTTCCATCATTTTATGCAATTTGTGCATAAAGAGTTAAATAAGCTTTCTGGACAGCGTAATCCTTTAGATATTGTTGCAGATCAAATTTATAAAGAAGCTGTGGTGATTTGTTTTGATGAGTTCTTTGTATCGAATGTAACCGATGCAATGATTCTCAGTGATTTATTCCAAAAATTATTTACTCGTGGCATTACCTTGATTGCCACATCAAATATTGCCCCAGATGGTTTATATAAAAATGGAATCCATCGTGATCGTTTTATTCCAACGATTGAAATGGTAAAAAAACATTGTGTGGTATTGAATGTTGATGCGGGTGTTGACTATCGTTTACGGGTATTAAAACAAGCGCAATTGTTTAAATCGCCACTGACAGATGACAATAAAGTCTGGATGGCAAAGCGTTTTAATGCATTAACCACATCGCAGACAGTATCAGAAGAACCAATTACGATTAATAACCGTGTTGTTGAAACTTTAGGCCATACAGAAGATGTATTGTGGTGTGAGTTTAGAGAACTCTGTATGAAACCGCGTAGCCCATCGGACTTTATTGAAATTGCCAATATCTATAATACCGTTTTGGTGAGTAATGTTCCGCACTTAACTGATTTGTTGTCAGAAGGTACACGTCGTTTTATTTATCTGGTAGATGAGTTTTATGACCGTGGCGTAAAACTGTTATTGACATCTCAAGACTCGATTATTGAGATTTATGACGGAGAGAAGCTGGCTTTCGAAATTGAACGTACACGTTCTCGTTTACTTGAAATGCAATCAGATGAATATTTGCAGTCAGAGCATCGTTTGATTAAAGGCAATAGTGAGTTAGAAGTAGAATAATCATCTTTAGAAAGATGTGAAAAAGCGATCCTATCATTGATAAGATCGCTTTTTTATGGGGGGATACTGTCATCAGTATGCATTTTGCAAGGACTGTGTGAGCAATCTATTTAAGGAGTCTCAGCCTATATTAGATATATGCGATAAGATTAAAATGATCCCACAAAGCTGCTTAAGTTGTATTCGTCTGATGACTAAAAACAATTAACCCACCTGAATTTCAGTATTTGGGTGACGAACACGACTTTTATTCGGTGTAGCAATCAAATAAGCCAGTGTTAGTGGTCCTAAGCGTCCAGCAAACATTAGACAAATTAAAGCGATTTGACTACCAGCGTGTAAATTCTCAGTGATTCCGCGTGATAAGCCGACAGTACAAGCTGCAGAAACGGCTTCAAATAATAAGTCTAAAAACTTTTTATCAGGCTCAAGGATCAGTAGGGTAAAAAAGCCAATCAGGATCAGCAGTGAAGTAATTGAAATGACCGCCATTGCCTTAAATGTAGCCTGATGAGAAACAGAATGCCCAAAAATGGTAATTTCATCTGAACGTTTTAAGAAGGTAATGACACTTAAAATCATAATAATAAATGTGCCGACTTTAATTCCACCAGCAGTACTTAAAGAACCACCACCAATAAACATCAATACCATGGTAATTAATGTTGATGCATTGGTCATACTGCTGACTTCCAAGCTGTTAAAACCTGATGAACGAGGTACGGTAGCATGGAACCATGCGTTTAAAGCTTGATCACCAACAGACATTGGAGCCAGTGTTAAAGGATTGGATGCTTCGATTGCCCAAATAACAATAAAGGCAAAAAGGTTTAAGCCCGCAATCGTAGACAGAATTAACTTACTATTGGTGGAAAGTTTCTTCCAACGCTTGGCTCTTTTAATATCCATCAATACAACAAAACCAATCCCACCGATGATATACAGCATACTGATGGTAAATGTCACCATATACTGGTCAGAGAAGCTCATTAAGCTATTGGGAAATAAAGAAAATCCACCATTGTTAAACGCAGAAATACTATAAAACAGTGCATAGAAAAATGCATGTTCAAGGTCATAGTGATGTGACCATGCCATGGTTAGAATCCCTGTACCAATCGCTTCAAAGAACAAGGAGTAAAGAAAAACTCCTTTTACAGTAAAGGTCGCTTTGGCCAAACTGGTTTGACCAATGGTTTCTTGTGCCATGACTTGCTGCCGAATACCAACTTTTGAGGAAAGACTCAAAGCAGCTAAGATCGCAAACGTCATAAAACCTAAGCCGCCGCATTGGATCAGTATCATCACCACAACTTGACCGAAGGTGGTTAAGGAGTCTCCAATATTAACGACAGACAGCCCAGTGATGGTTACAGCAGACGTGGCAGTAAACAGAGCCTCTAGCCATGTCAAATTGCCTTGATTAGCAAAGGGAAGTTTAAGTAACAATGTTCCGATGATAATAAAGCTTAAAAAACCTAAAGCAAGTAAGCTCGGTGGGCTGAGATTAATACTATTGTGTTTTTTGTTGATTAGTTCTTTTTTAGATAAACGCATAGTTATGACTATAAGAAACGAATCGAAAATTGTCTTAACATTTCTACAGGTCCTTCAAGGATTAAAATATCCTTTTCCTGTAAAATCGTCCCCGGTGCAATATCATACAGTACATGCGAGCCGCGTTGTAATAACAAGGTTGTAAGTTCGGGGGTATTTTCCATGACCGTTTGAAATTGCGCGCCTTGTAAATTTGCACCTATTTCAATTTTGACGATATAGCGATCATTATTTAACGCCATATAACGTCTCACCATTGGATAACTGAGTGATTGTGCAACACGAATCCCCATGTCTTCTTCAGGGTGAATGATTTTTGTAATGCCTAAATGAGACAAAATCATATGATGCGATTTAGATTTGGCTTTGACAAAGATTTTTTCGATACCCAAATTTTTTAAATGCAGTACGCATAGAATACTGGCTTCAATATCTTCACCAATGGCAACCACTACGGCATCACAATTTTTGATATTCAGTTCATCTAACACATGTTCATCGGTAGCATCTGCAATAACTGCATGACTGATTTTATCGGCAATGTTTTCTACATTTTTCTTTAATGTATCAATACCTATTACATCGTGATTTAAGTTGGTGAGTTCTAGTGCAACTGCTTCACCAAAACTGCCTAAACCGATGACAGCGAATTGCGCCATTCTACAAAGTCCTTATCCCGACACTGATTTTGTGTTGGTATGATCATATTCAATTTTTATATATTTTATCTTTAAAGTATTGCAACGCCAATCTACAAACTGAGAATAAAAAGCGATAAATGTAAATAAAACCAGATTTATGTCATAAAAACTTAAAATTGATCCGATATCATTGCTTTGAAATTTAAAAATGCAAAGCCAAGATTGAGCTTTTTATCCAAGAATAAAAAACGGATGATAAAAAAATGGACGATAAGAAAATTTTTAAAATTCTCCAACATTGGTTCCCAGCGTTGGAGCAAAGAGATATTCCCAAAAAGAAACATCGTAAACGTTTTGTCGAGTTTATTAATTGGATCGAAGCTGAAAAGTTTGGTGGGCGATTTCGTGGATATTTAATGAAAATTGATCGTATGCAATTTCATGAAAATGAGATTGAGCGTTGTGCGGTTTTTCATGAATATGCAGTAGATAGCTTGGGAATTCAAACTCAAATTCGTGAAAGAGCGAAGCCTTTATTTGATCATTATGAAGTACACAAAGATGTTATTGGACGCTATTACAATGTTCAAGATCAAGTTTATGATGTTGTATTTGAGGAAATATTAAAACAGGCCAGACAACATGATCATGAGTTGCTATTGATTTATGCTGAAGATTATTATTGGTTGATCGTACCGAATCATGAATATAAAATTGAAAAGTTCTGCAAGTGTTTTAATAAACAATTTCATGATGAAGATGTCAGTATAGAACATTACGCATTATTTGATTGTTCAAGATCGACTTAGTTTTTTGCAATTAATTCAACATATTGATAATAAAATAGAGAGATATCCATGTCACAGAAAATATATTCATTACTTCAATATTTAATTCCCGAGCTAAATGCACAAAAAATCCCTCAAGATACTGAATTTTATAGTTTTAGTGAATGGATAAATCAACAGCATGATTTCCTACATTATATTGAATTAAAAGAATATTATGACAATGGAATTGAAGATGATTTCTACTTTAACCAGCACAATATTGATACTGAGCAATTGCAAAATGAGATTGAAGTTGCAATAGCTGAAGTATTTGATCAATACGATGAAGAAGATGATGTCTCATTTGATGATCAAATGGACGCAATGCAACAAACAGAAGAAATCATTTTCGATAAAATTAAACTGGTTGCAAATCAGTATCAGCTTTCTTTATTGGTTATATATCGTGAGAATCCGTATTGGATGCTTGTACCTACACAAGATGAGCAACAATTAAATCAAATTGTGGATGCTTTTAATGACGCATTTAATGATGATGGTGATTTAAATATGGCGGTTTATTAAGTTAACTTTTTCGAATTGTTCTGATTTTATAAAAAAATAGCCCATAAAAAATTTATAGGCTATTTCGATTTTGAAGCTATTTCTATTTTAAGAAACGTTGATAACCTAAGTTATTGGTAATTTCTTGATATGGGTAATTGATATTTTCCAAAGTCTCAATCAGTCCATCTGGATTCTGTACAGCATCTTCTGCATCCAAGCCAACCAAAACACGTCCTTCTGCTGCACCGTGATTACGATAATGGAATAGGCTAATGTTATGGGTTGGACCAAGGCGCTCCAAGAATGTTAATAAAGCGCCTGGGCGTTCTGGAAACTCAACACGGAACAAACGTTCATTGGCAATATCGGCATGACCCCCAATCAAATAACGGATATGCAATTTTGCAACTTCATCATCCGATAAATCATCGACATCATAATGTAATTTCATGGCTTCATAGATGTCATGGCGTTCTTTTTCACCAGCCTTTAAGCTAATACCGACAAAGACTTGAGCTGCAGATGCGTCACTGGCACGGTAGTTAAACTCAGTGATATTACGGCCTTGCAAAGCACGACAGAAATTCAGGAAAGAACCTTTTTCTTCTGGAATGGTCACTGCAAAAATGGCTTCTTTACGTTCACCGAGTTCGGTACGTTCAGCAATATAACGTAAACGGTCAAAGTTCATGTTGGCACCGCAAACAATTGACACCATGTTTTTGCCTTCAAGACCATGTGCAGCGACGTACTTTTTGATACCTGCAAGTGCCATAGCACCTGATGGTTCAACAATACTACGACATTCATCATAAGTGTCTTTGATTGCCGTACAGATTTCATCTGTATTGACCAGTACCACATCACGTTCAACAATTGGACCTGAGTTATCAGATTTTTGTAGTTGAATCACTTCAAATGGCTTTTCACCGATTTGAGCAACAGCTGTACCATCTGCAAATAATCCTACAGAAGGGAGTATTACACGTTGATTGGCTTCAAATGCTGCTTTTAAACATGCAGATTCATCATATTCGACAGGAATAACTTTGACATGCGGGGCAACATCACCAAGATATGCCGCTACACCTGCAATTAAACCACCACCGCCCACAGCAACAAATACGTATTCAACATCACGCCATTGACGCAATATTTCATTGGCAATTGTACCTTGGCCGGCCATAACCAGTTCATCATCATAAGGCGGAATAAAGGTTAAACCTTCGTCATTTGCACGTTGAATGGCATATTTGTTAGCAACATCAAATGAGTCGCCGTGAAGCACAACATCACCACCCAAACGTTTTACTGCTTGAACTTTAATATCAGGGGTGGTTTTTGGCATCACAATAATGGCGCGAATACCTAACTTTTGACCAGATAAAGCCACGCCCTGAGCATGGTTACCTGCTGAAGCAGTAATAACGCCACGTTCCAACTGAGATTTCGGTAATTGACTAATACGGTTATACGCACCGCGTAGTTTGAAGGAAAAGACAGGTTGTAAATCTTCGCGTTTAAAGCGAATGTTATTGTTTAGTTTTTCACTAATTCGTGGCGCTGCTTCGAGTGGGGTTTCGATTGCAACGTCATACACCGTTGCCTGTAATATTTGTCGAACCAAACGAGACAGCATGTTAATTTTCCATCTAACAGTTTAAAATGAGCGCTCATTGTAACAAACCGTTGTACCTTTGCGTTTTAAAATTATGCAAAATGTGCAGGAAATTGAAATTTTATTGAGAGATGTCATGAGCCTTTATGCAACCCAGGACGAGAAAAAACAAGCTGCAGCCCAAGCCGCTTTAAAACACTTACCAAGAGGGGGCATTTTGGGAGTCGGTACTGGTAGTACAGTGAACTTCTTAATTGAATTATTACCTCAGTTACAACTTGAAGCAGCCGTAGCCAGTTCAGAAGCAACAGCTCAACGTCTTAAGAAATTAGGCATTGAAGTGGTTGATATGAACCATGTTGGTGGTTTAGATGCTTATGTAGATGGTGCTGATGAAATTGACCGTCATTTACATATGATTAAAGGCGGTGGTGCTGCACTCACACGTGAAAAAATCGTGGCATCTATTGCGAAAAAGTTTGTATGTATTGTTGATGACTCGAAATGGGTCGATCAATTAGGCCGTGAATTTCCATTGCCTATCGAAGTGATTCCTATGGCACGTTCAGCCGTTGCACGTAAAATCGTATCTTTAGGCGGTGACCCAGTTTATCGTGAAGGTGTGGTAACGGATAACGGTAATGTCATTCTAGATGTCTATAACTTAAATATTTTGAATGCATTAGAGGTCGAAAAAACTATTAACGATATTCCTGGTGTGGTGTGTAATGGTATTTTTGCGATCAATAAAGCTGATGTTGCTGTAGTTGCCACCAATCATGGTATTGAAGAGCGTACCGCAGGATAAGAAAAATTTCCCCTAACTTCTGCTTGAGTAAAGACAAGGCTTTTCCTTGCTTTGTAAAGAAAGGTTGGGGGAGATTCTAAAAATAAGCGTATTAAGATGGCAAATCTTCCTGAAATAAAAATCACACATCATGCACGGGCAACACGCTTACGTTTACGTGTTGAACCGACGCAGATTCGCTTAACTGTGCCTAAGTATTGTACCCAACGTCAAATTCAGCATTTTTTACACGAGTCTGAACAATGGATGATTGAGACATGGCATAAACAGCAGGAAAAAATACAGCAGGTTGATCAGATATTACCGACAAGCTTGCAACTGTTTAATTTAAAACTGCCCCTAGAAATTATTTATAAAACTCAAAAAAATAGCTATATTTTAGATGAGCAAAAGCATCAGTTATTTGTCAGCGAGCGTCAGCCGGAAAGCTATTTAAAAGCTTTTGTGATTGCTTATGCAAAGCATTATCTACCGATTTATTTAAAGCAAGTCAGTGATGAAACCCATTTAAAGTTTGGACAGTGTGCTGTTCGACACCCGAAAACGCGTTGGGGAAGTTGTACAGCCCGTCATGATATTATGCTCAATAGTGCCTTAGTTTTATGTGATCAACGAATTACCCGTTATGTCTGTGTACATGAATTGGCACATACCAAACATTTTGATCATAGCGCTGCTTTTTGGTCTGAAGTTGAAAAGCACGATCAACACTATCAGCAGCATCGTAAAGTTTTAAAAAGTAGTGTAATGCCTTGGTGGTGGGCGTAATAAAATAAGTAAATTTCTAGATTGCATTAAAATAAAAAATGAGGAAAAGCGTATGACTGTAAAAAGAATCATAAGTAATATTAAAGCTTTAGATTTAGCCAGTGCCCAAGCTTTTTATGGTGATTTTTTAGCGATGGACTTGGTGATGGATCATGGCTGGATCAAAACATTTGCCAGTCAGGAAATCATGCATCCACAAATCAGTATTGCTTCGGAAGGGGGAAATAATACAGATGTACCCGATTTTTCAATCGAAGTTGACAATGTGGATGAACTTTATGAAAAAGCCAAAAAATTAGATTTAGACATTCTCTATCCCTTAACCAATGAAGACTGGGGTGTTAGGCGATTCTATGTCAAAGATCCATTTGGAAAGGTTGTAAATGTTTTACAACATATTGAATATTAAAAATTAATGAATTAAGTAGGATTTTTAAATGCAGTGGAATAAATTGGTTCCAGAATTGATCGTCACCGATTTGGATAAAAGTTATCATTTTTGGGTGGAAATACTGGGTTTTTCTGTAATGTATCAACGGACTGAAGAAAAATTTATGTATGTGGAACTTGATGGTGTTCAGTTTATGTTAGAGCAACAGCAACAAGGGCAATGGTTAACAGGAGTGTTGGCCTATCCATTGGGAAGAGGGATTAACTTTCAGTTCGAAGTAGACCAACTCGACAGTATTTTAAATCGTTTGGATGTCGCACAATGGCCGCTGTTTGCAGCGTTAGAAGAACGTTGGTACCGTGCAGAAACTATAGAGCATGGACAAAAGCAATTTTTAGTTCAAGATCCAGATGGTTATTTATTACGAATTGTTGAGGTGATTGGGGAAAGAGCAATAACACTAGATTAAATAAGGTAAGGTTATAGGGACTTTAATTGAGATACAGCGATGCACATCAGATCTTTTCAAAATCATGACCGAGCACCATTGAGTGAACTTTTTTTAAATACCAGAAAATTAAGTTGGCCGTGGTTAGATTCTTCAAAATGGGGGCTGAGTGATTTTGAAAAATACACCGAAAATGAAATGATTTTAGTGGCTGAAAAAGACCAAGAATATTTGGGATTTGCATCTATTTACCTGCAAGAGAACTTTTTACATCATCTATTTATTGCCCCAAATGCTCAAAATCAGGGTGTAGGGACAGTATTGCTACACGCAGCAGAACAACTGTTTACGGGTACAGGCTATCTCAAATGTTTATCTGAAAATAAACAAGCTTTGTCTTTTTATTTAGGTCATGGCTGGGAAGCAATCAGCACTGGAGTAAGTGAAGAAGGTGGATATATATTGATGTCAAAAGCAAAACTTATTCAGTAAAACCATCGATCCATTCCCGAATTATTTCGACGACTTCATCAGGCTGTTTAATCCATGCACTATGTTGATTGCCTTTAGTTTTATGGGTTAAATCCAGCGTGTTTATTTGTGGGTTTTTAAAATAACCACTTAGGCCAAGCATTGAAGACATTGGTGCAAAATCATCACCATTTAAATAGACAAATAAGGCGGCGTTATTCACCACGTTTTCTTGACCACTAATATGTGCATAATTTCCTGTAAAGATAACTTTAGACCAATCACGCATTAAGGATTTTGTCTCTTTATTCCCAAAAGCAATTTTATAGCCTGCAAAATAACCATCTTTTAAAATCATGGCGTTGATCACTGTGACTGCTTTTAAAATATTGATTTTACCTTTTAAGTCCCAATTTTTTAAACCGATATTGCCTGTGGCAACACCAATGACTTTATTTGCATGATTTTGTGCATAAAGTGTTGCTAAATGTCCACCTAAACTATGTCCAAATAAGATTGGAACTTGCTGGTTTAGTTCTAAGGCCAGCTTTTCCAGTTGAGGAATAAAGTCATTGAGTAAATCAGCATAACCATAATCAATCTTTGCTGAAACAGGCGGAGTATTACGCCCACAATGGGGATAATCAGCCACAATAACATTCAAGCCACTTTGGCTTAAAGCGGTAATGAGCACCTCGTATTTACTGATTGGTATGCCAAGCGCAGCCAGCAAAATAACACTATGGCTGTTTTCAGGGTTGGAATAAATATCGACTACAATTGGATATTGCCCAAAATCAATATTCTTTTGGGTGAAAGATGTATTTTTCATGATTTAGTCCTTAAAAATATTCATTTGAATCATGCTTGAAAGTCCGAGTGTATGCATTAAAGCAGTTCGTGATTGAGGGTTTCTCTTTGCTTCAATTGAGATAAGTTTACGCATTTCTGAATTAAAATGTACCCGTGGATATTGGGTTAAAATTCGGTTTTTAAAACTGTTTGAAAATAAGCTGAGATGAGTCCCAATTACATCACAGGAAGTGGCTTTTTGCAGTAATAGCACTTCTTTAGAAAGACTGTGATCACTTTCATCTAAACTGCCATTCATATGTAAACAAATCGCATTTGAAATATTAACCATTTTGTCTTCGGGATAATGGTGTTTGCTACAGAGGGTTTCAGCTCTTAAGGCACTTTCAAAGCTAAAACATTGACATGCATATTGATCCAAATGATTAACCAGTCCTAAATCATGCATCAAACATGAAATAACAAGACTCTCTTGATCAAATTGCCATTGTTTGGTGTGGGCGATAGCAATAGCCCAAAAATAGCTCCGCCAAGAATGATTGATGATCGCTTGAGAGGCTGTTTGTTCTAATTCGTCCATCGCTTCTTTGACAATTGCTGTGTCAGGAATCTGAAAACTATCCAATGTAAATGAAGTTGAATCATGATGTGCTTTGAGAAATGTCTTGCCATAGTTCAATGTGACAGGGATTAGAACTTGTTTTATAAGCTGAGTTTTCTCTTTAAAGCTAAGTTTTCCATTACTTGTATTCATCCACGCTCGTGATCCAATCATGACCAATGCATCCTTTTGTTGATTTTAGAGTAATTACTCTAAATTATTATGCATAGATCATTGAGCAAGACAAGACCGTTTTCTTTGAATTTGTTTGAATAGTCTTTTATGTCAAAAACGAGAATTAAAATGAAAAGGTTTGTTTATCATTTTTTTTAGAGGTTTAATTTGATGATTTTATAGGCGATGTCATTAAATTACATGTTTATTTGTGTATTTATCATCATGAATTTTAAGTGATGGTATAATGCTTTAAAAGTATTTCTTAATAAAAGCAGTTAAATTACAAAATAGTCTGATTATTTTAAGCATAAGTTGGGAGTGAATTAAAAAATACTCTAAACTTGGCGACTTGCCAATATTTCCTATTTCTTATCATAAAGATATCAGACGTGAATTTTGCAGATACTCATTACTTTATTTTGATTGTACCGATCTGCCTGATATTAATGGGCAGTTTACTTTTGATCTGCCATTATTTTTTTAAAGCACCTACTTATTTATTTTGGTTGGGTCTTGGATATATCGTGCCGTCTTTTGCTTTAGCTGCACAAAGTTTTATGTCTAACCAACAATTAACATTCTCTGCCCCTGTTGTTGGTGGTTTATACCTATTTGGTGCATGGGCCAGTGCCTATACTATGGCATTGAGAAAGAAAGCCAGTGCGCACACTTTAGTGGCTTTCATTTTGATCCTTATCACAATATGTCTGCTGGTCTATTATTCTTTTGTTGATGAACAGCTATGGATGAGAATGCTGATTTTAAATATTAGTATTGCCACAATTGAATCCTTGGTTTTAACATCGATTTTTAGAGATGATAAGCAAAGTGATTGGTTAAATAAGCTGGTCGATTATTCCTATCTTTTTATCGTTGTATATACTTTTGTCCGTGTCATTATTATTTTCTTTTTTTTGAAAAATATTGAAGCCAGTATGCTTGTGGATTCTGTGTGGTGGTTAATGATGCTTGCTGCCAGTATTATCCTGAGCATGTGGTTTGCGATCGTACTTTTGGGAACATTAGTTCGAGATATTATTTTGAAATTAAATGATGAACGTTGCAGAGATCCATTAACACATTTACTCAATCGTCGTGGATTTTATGACGCAGCTAAAATAATTTTAATCGATTTACCAGAAAAGCAATATTTTTTGTTGATGTGTGATGTCGATCATTTTAAGAAAATTAATGACACCTATGGACATCTGGTGGGTGATCAGATTTTGCAGAGTGTAGGTCGTCTTGTCAGTCAGCATGTTGGTGAAAAGGGCTTAGTTGGACGTTTTGGTGGTGAAGAGTTTATTGTTTTATTACAAGTTGAAGATCGCGATTATGCCTATAAAATTGCTGAGCGTATGCGAACTGCTATTGAGACTGAGCAATTTTTAACTCAATCGATCTTATTGACAGCCAGCTTTGGTTTAACACAAGTGCGACATCGTAATTTAGCCAGCGGTATAGAAGCTGCTGACAAACTTTTGTATGTCGCCAAACGTAGAGGGCGCAACTGTATTGCGCAAGATTCATCAATCGATTTTATGGGAATTTAACTTTGTCATAATGCTAAAACATCATAAAAACTCAGTAAAATAGTTTAGAAAGCATCAACTTCCTGTCATACTACAGCACTACAAAATGGATACTTTTAAATCGAGGTAAAAAACGTGATTTCAGTGGGTATTGTCGGTGGAACAGGTTATACAGGCGTTGAATTGTTGCGTCTTTTACTACGACATCCAAATGTGCAAGTGAATGTACTGACATCACGTACCGAAGATGGTCGCCGTGTAGATGATATGTTTCCAAGCTTACGTGGTCACACAGAGCTTAAGTATTCAGATTTAAACATTGATGAATTAAAAAAATGTGATGTTGTGTTTTTTGCGACCCCGCATGGTGTGGCAATGCAGCATGCACAACAACTTTTGGCAGCAAATACCAAAGTTATCGATTTAGCCGCTGATTTTCGCTTGCAGAATTTAGCACAGTTTGAAAAATGGTATGGGATGCAGCACGCTTGTCCAGAAGTACTGAAAGATTCTGTATATGGTTTATCTGAACTTAATCGTGAACAGATTAAAAATGCCAATGTTGTCGGTAATCCTGGCTGTTACCCAACCACTGTACAGTTGGGATTAGCGCCACTTTTTAAGCAAGCTGAAACATTGGTTAAACCAGAAAGTATTATCATTGATGCGAAATCTGGTGTATCAGGTGCGGGGCGTAAAGCTAGTTTGGGCATGATTTATTCAGAAAATGCAGATAATTTTAAAGCCTATGGCGTTGCTGGACATCGTCATCATCCTGAAATTGTAGAAGCATTAGAAAATATTTCAGGTCAAAAAAATGTATTTGATCAGATTCTTTTTGTACCACATTTGGTTCCGATGATTCGTGGTATGTTCAGTACAATCTATGTTGATTTGACAGAGCAAGGCGCAGCAGCAGATTTACAAAGTCTTTATGAAAAATTTTATGCAAATGAAATATTTGTAGATGTAATGCCTGCAAATAGTTCACCAGAAACACGTTCTGTACGTGGTGCAAACCAACTCAGAATTGCACTGTATAAACCGCATCCGAACAAGTTAATTGTTTTGTCTGTTCAAGACAATTTAGTCAAAGGTGCGGCAGGACAGGCTGTACAAAATATGAACTTAATGTTTGGTTTTGCTGAAGATGCTGGTTTACAAGGTATCGGATTATTACCATAAAAAACGCTTTATGGCTTCACACACATATAACTTTGCGGTTAAATGTGTGTTTTGATTCTATCAATAATACTTAGAGATGATGATGCAGAACACAGAAACAAATACCGCGTCACAACCAGCTCAAGCACCGAAAAAGCCTTTTTTAAAAGGGAATATGCCTTTGGTGATCGGTGGGGTTGTATTATGTGCTGGCAGTGTACTTTTAGGTTATACGGTTGGACATCGCCAAGGGCTAACGGTAGTCGGTTTTGATGCAGATGCAGAACAGTTGGTAGAAGTTGTGAAGCAACAAAAAACAACACTGGCTAATTTAAATAAAAGCCTAAATGCTGCTGTACAGGAAAGAGACGTGGCTGTTTCGAATTCTAACGATTTGTTAGAGTCATTGAACAAAGCCAATGCTGAAAAATCACAAGTTGATGTGATGAGTGCGATTTATCGTGAAGTGTTAAAACAACGTGGCGGTTTGAGTTTAACAATTCAAAACTTGGCGGTTAAGCCATTACCAGAAAACGCTTATGAATATCAGCTTGATCTTATTCAAGTCAGTCCAAGACGTGCGACGGGTTCCGTTGAAATTCGTTTGATTAGTGGTACTGAGGTGTTAACAGTGCCAATGGCAGATGCGAATTATAACTTTACTGATTATGAGCGCTTAACTGGTCGTTGGACCATGCCTAAGGGCTTTAATCCACAATTTATCGAAATCCGTCTAAATGGTGCCACGCCAGTGGTTAAACGCTTTAGTTGGTCACGTGGGCAAGCTGTAGACAGTGCAGCAGCATTTGCTGCAGAGGTTCCTCAAGCTGCGGCTAATTCTCAATAAATCATAAGTATTTTGAAAAATATGCGAACTAATAAACGTCAAATGAGTTTAAATGAAGTGAAATCATCATTCCGTGATTCAGGATTTATAGATTGGCACTTGAGTATTCGTATAAGTAATTCAGAAGATCCAAACCATCCAGACCATGATCAAGCAGATGTTGCAGTACAAACTGCACCACCTGAAGTGAAGCGACCACCGATGTATTCTGTCGTTTTATTGAACGATGATTACACTCCGATGGACTTTGTTATTGAAATTTTACAACAATACTTTGCTTTGAATCTTGACCAAGCCACTCAAGTAATGTTAACAGTACATTATGAAGGAAAAGGTGAAGCTGGTGTTTATCCAAGAGACATTGCGGAGACTAAAGCCAACCAAGTTAATAACTACGCTCGATCTCAAGGTCATCCATTGCTTTGTCAGATTGAGCCAAAAGAATAAGGGGGTTTCATGCTCAGTCGTCAATTAGAAGTTTCACTCCGTTTGGCTGTTAGCATGGCTCGTCAAAAGAGACATGAGTTTCTTACGGTTGAACATTTATTATTGGCTTTACTTGATAACGATTCAGCTGTAAATGCCTTAAAAGCATGCGGCGCTGAAATTATCAGTTTGCGCAAAGAGTTAGAGGAGTATGTAGAACAACATACCCCTAAACTAGGAGAAAACAACGACCAAGCCCCTCATCCAACTGAAAGTTTTGACCGTATCTTACAACGTGCAATTTTCCACGTTCAGTCAAGTGGCGGTGATCGCACAGTAGAGGGTGCAGATGTACTGGTTGCGATGTACTCTGAGCGAGATTCTTTTGCCGTTTATTTGCTAAAACGACATCAAATCAATCGTTTGACTTTAACCCAATATTTGTCACACGGTGCGCGTAAAGAAGAAATTCAAGTTGAAGAAGAATCTGATGATTTAGAAGGTGAATCAAATGCTTCAGCAAATGCTGGACCACTTGAACTTTATACTTTGAATTTGAATATTGAAGCGCAAAAAGGCAAAACTGATCCTTTAATCGGGCGTGAAAAAGAAATTGAACGAACTGCTCAAATTCTTTGCCGTCGCCGTAAAAACAACCCATTGCTTGTAGGTGATCCTGGTGTGGGTAAAACATCGATTGCTGAAGGTCTGGCATGGTTGATTGTGAATGGTAAAGCGCCTAAGCCACTTGCGACTGCTGAAGTGTTTAGTTTAGACATCGGTGCATTGGTTGCGGGTACAAAATACCGTGGTGACTTTGAAAAACGATTGAAACAGCTTCTCAATGCTTTGAAAAAGAAACCAGAAGCAATTTTATTTATCGATGAAATTCATATGATCATTGGTGCTGGCTCAAGTATGGGCAGTACCATGGATGCATCGAATTTAATCAAACCTGCATTGGCGAATGGTAGTTTACGTTGTATTGGTTCAACCACTTTCCAAGAATATCGCCAAGTATTTGAAAAAGATCATGCACTATCACGTCGTTTCCAAAAAATTGATGTGAATGAGCCTTCTATTTCAGAGACAATTGATATTTTGCGTGGTTTGAAAAGCAAGTTTGAAGATTTCCATCATGTTAAATATGAAGATACTGCGCTAGTTTCAGCGGTTGAGTTGTCTGCTAAGTTTATTAATGATCGTTTCTTGCCAGATAAGGCGATTGATGTGATTGATGAAGCTGGTGCACAGCGTCGTTTAAAAGCTGAACAAGATGATACTTTGATTACAGTTGAAAATATCGAAGATATTATTTCGAAGATTGCACGTATCCCGCCAAAAACAGTATCTAAAGATGATAAATCGGTACTTGAATATCTAGAGCGTGATCTTAAACGTGTGGTATTTGGTCAAGATGAAGCAATTACAGCCTTGGCTTCTGCGATTAAACTGTCACGTGCAGGTTTGAAAGCGCCAGATAAACCAGTGGGTAGTTTTGTTTTTGCAGGGCCTACAGGTGTTGGTAAAACAGAAGTGACCAAGCAACTGGCAAAATTGTTGGGTGTAGAGCTTGTTCGTTTCGATATGTCTGAATATATGGAACGACATGCTGTTTCTCGTTTGATTGGTGCGCCTCCAGGTTATGTTGGTTATGATCAAGGTGGTTTACTGACTGACGCGATTCATAAGAATCCGCACTGTGTCTTGTTATTAGATGAAATCGAAAAAGCACATCCAGATGTCTTTAACTTGTTATTACAAGTCATGGATCATGGTGCTTTAACCGATAACAATGGACGTAAGTCTGATTTCCGTAATGTGATTATTGTATTGACCACCAATATTGGTGCTGAAAGTATTTCTCGTAACAGTATCGGTTTTACTGAGCAAGACAATAGTAATGACAATCAGGAAGCGATGAAACGTGCATTTGCACCAGAGTTCCGCAACCGTTTAGATGGTGTAATTCAGTTTAAAGCATTGCCTACTACAGTGATTGAGTCTGTCGTTGATAAATTCTTAACCGAACTTCAAGCGCAGTTGGATGATAAAAAAGTGGTGTTGGAAGTTGATCAATCTGCTCGCGATTGGATGGCTGAGAATGGCTATGATCGTTTAATGGGTGCTCGCCCAATGCAACGTTTGATTCAAGAACATTTGAAGAAACCACTTGCTGAGATGATTCTATTTGGTGAGCTTGCAGATCATGGCGGTAATGTTGCTGTTTCTGTGAAGAAAGAAAATGGTAAGGCGGTAGGGCTTACATTAGAAGTCTTTGAAGATCAGACTGCTGAACCAGCATAGTTGTGAATGAACTTTAAAATAACCCGCATTGATTGCGGGTTATTTTTTGAATTATACGCTTATAAAATATCAATTTTCTTTAACCAAACTAGGAATAATGTGGGCCATTGCATTGTTTCAGTATTGGCTTTGCCTAAGCCCCAACCATGCCCACCATTTTTGAAAAGATGTAATTCATAAGCGATCTTGTGTTGCTGCAAAGCGGTTTGCATATTGAGGCTATTCTGAACAGGTGAAATCGGATCATCTATGGCATGGGCTAAAAAGGTTGGAGGTGTATTCTGTTTGACTTGTAAATCAACAGAAAACAAGATTTGTTTGGCTAAATCATGGTTTGAGCCAAATAAGCTTTTATAAGCATGGGTATGATCAAGCGGCGCTTGCATACTAATGATTGAATAGAGTAGCACCACAAAATTAGGCTGAGCGGAAATTTGATCAATCGGATCATTTAAACTCGAAAATTGTTGTTGCCATTGTGTCGCAATGATTCCTGCTAAATGTCCACCTGCGGAGAAACCCAGTACACCAATTTTGTCTGGATCAATGTTGAATTGATGTGCATGATAACGAATTATACGCAGGGCTCTTTGGCCATCTTGAAAGGGCGCAAGCAGATTATTGCCATCCTGATTAGGTAAGCGGTAGATTAATTCAAATACGGTAAATCCCTGTTCTTGTAAAAACTGTGCAGTTGGCGTGCTTTCTTTGGCCAATTCCTCTCTGGCATAACCACCACCACTAATGACTAAAATAGCGATGTGATTGTTCTGTTTGGGGGGATATACACGCAATTGAGGGGAAGTGATATGCTCAATAGCACCATGCTTAATTAGCGTATATTGTTCACTGGATGGTGTAAGTGTTGCGGTATTGGGCCACAATGGAAGACTTGGTGTTGCTGCATCTACATTTTGGCTAAGCCATAGGAAAATGAAGGAATTAAACACGAAATGATTTATTTTCATTTATAAAACCAAAGATTGTAGATGCTGATATTTTATTCTATTTTTAACATGACAAAATGATCAGCATATTTAAATATGTATGTTTTTGTGGATGAGGCAAACAACAACTACAATTTATAGATAAAAGCTTAGCCGTTTTAGTATGCTCAAAATTTTATTGCTTAGCTCGCGTGAAAATCACATATACTCTAACTTCATGATTATTCTTTGAGTATCAATGGACATTGCATTTACTAAAATTTTAACCACGATTTTATTATTTTTTGTCACAGCTGTTGCAGAAATTTTAGGTTGTTATTTTCCTTATTTAATTCTGAATCAAAATAAAAGCCATTGGTTATGGATACCTACCGTTTTAAGTTTGGCGGTATTTGTCTGGCTATTGACCTTGCATCCTGCTGCTTCAGGGCGTATTTATGCTGCATATGGCGGTATCTATATCTTTAGTGCATTGATGTGGCTGAAATTTGTCGATCATGTCAGCTTAACTCGCTGGGATTTGTTTGGCGGCTGTATTGTAATCATTGGGGCTTTGGTGATTATTCTGCAACCGCAAGGTTTGATTCGTTAAGTCTTCAATAGCATTATTCTAACGTATCTTGTGTTGTTTCAAGTTGATTGATCTTACATACTTTGGGAATTGCTTTGCGATATGCAGCATAATCCTGTTTATATTGTTTAAACCATTTCTGATATTCAGGATTTAGCCTTAAATTGGCAAGATTGGGTTCATTTTCAAAAGAGGATGGTTCTGTATTGTTCTCATCAGAAAATTCCAATTGTTTTAAGTAGGACAGCGCTTGATCCGTTTGACCAAGCAGGGCATAGAATTCAGCGAGGAATTCCTTTTCTCGCTGAGTTTGCTTCCGATTCTTATTCACCACAGCTTCAATTTTAGCCTGATTATCACGCAACCATTTTTCAGCAAGTTTAGGGTCTTCACGATTGAGATATTTAAAATACTGTTGCGCTAAAATAATAAAATTTCCTGCATCGAAAGCTTGATTGGGATCAGATAAATAGTGAAATAAAGGCTTTTTAAGTATATTGATGAGGCGTTTTTGCTCATTCTGATCACGATGATATTTCTGTAACAGCATCAGTTTGTCACTGAGTACAGCATAATAATTTTTCTCATACTCCTCATTGTCTGGTTGCAACTTCATTAAGGTCTCAAATAGTTGTTCAGCCTTTAGCAAATAGTTTAGACGTGGCGTTGGGTCTATGTTTTTCCGATAGTACACCGACATTTGCGCGTAGAATAACCCTAAATTATTGATTGCGATTGTATCTTTAGGATCACGTTTTTTTAACGCAAAATACGCTTGTTCAGTAAGTTCTTGAAAAGGCTGAGAGAGCATGGTGCAGTGTTGTTCAAGCAAATATTCAGCATATCCAGAAGTCAGAATCGCATAGTTGTGTAAATAGACAGAATCGTTATATTCAATGTCTTTGGCTTTTAATAGTTTTTGCACATTGGGTTGGGCTTTTTTGATTTGAGCCTTAATTTGTGGTTCAAGTTTGGCAAGATTTTTGGTTGCTAATACTTGATCACTTAAATCTTCTATGGCTTGAATCTCATCATCTTTGATATCTGCATAGGTAATTGAAGCGTTGAGTGATAATAAAAAAATAACAATTTTAATTTTCATTGTTGATTCTGCGTTTATCTATTCTTTGAAATAATTGTATACAAGGCAAGGAGAAACATCAAAAGTTGTTCTATTGGAATTAAAAAAGCATCCAGTAAACTGAATGCTTTTTCTTTCTTAGCGGTCATCCATGACTATTGAATAGGTGGATGCTGTAATTGGTTTAACTCTTTTTTACTGAAACCTCTAGAGATAAGTACCTTTTTAATCCCAGTAATCACATCCTGATCTGTCGCTTTCATCAACGCTGATAAAAGTTGATCATTGGATTTACAAGAGCAATCATTTTCAACACATGCAATTTGATTTTTATGTTCATTTTGCAATGTATCTTCAGCCGTAAACAGCTTTTGCCAAAAACTCATAGAGCCTTCATACACAACCTAACATAGTTCGAAATATAGCCGTTTTTTAATAAAATACAAGATCTGAGCGAAATAGATGGTCGAGTTATAGGCTAATTTTTTCGATGATTTGATATGTTTTAAACGGTTTGTTAAAGGGCCATGTTTTAAATGATTTATAACTTAATGATATATCAATAAATAATTTAAAGAAATAGCTGCCATGCTAATTTACATAGCAGTCTAATCTTGTAATAAATTGTTTAAATTTTTTCGAGAAGAACCCCAGATTCTACATGATGGGTGTAGGGGAATTGATCAAACATCGCAAATTTCACAATTTTATGAGTTTTAAGCAAGGTTTTTAAATTGTCGTGTAATGTGTCTGGATTGCATGAAATATAAAGAATACGTTGAAAACCTTGCAATAGCATTAACGTATCGTCATCAATCCCTGCACGTGGTGGATCAACAAAAACTGTATCAAACTCATAGCCCTGAATGTCTATTTCTGCTTCTTGTAAACGACGGAATTCACGTTCTCCGTTATAGGCCTGAGTAAATTCTTCTGCTGAAAGGCGTGCAACTTGAATATTGTTGATCTGATTTTGTTGAATATTCCATTGTGCCGCATAGACCGAAGATTTCGCTAATTCAGTTGCCAAAACACGGTTAAAACTCAAGGATAAGGGAAGGGTAAAGTTACCATTACCACAGTATAATTCGAGTAAGTCTTTATTTTCGCCCTCTACTGACTGACAAGCCCATTGCAACATTTTTTGGCAAACTTGCGCATTGGGCTGAGTAAAGCTACTTTCAATTTGTTTATATTGAAATTTACGCTCAAAAACTTGTAATTCTTCTACAACAAATTCATCGGTTAAGACAACTTTTTGTCCGCGACTGCGACCAATGATTTTAACATTCAGCTTTTCAGCCAATTGTTTTGCTAAAACTTCCCATTCTTCACTCAGTGGCGCACGGTAAATCAATGAAACCAGCATTTCGCCCTTGAGCGTTGCTAGAAAATGCACTTCAAAAAGCCGTTTTGATAAGATTGAATTGGCTTTTAGCTCAGCCAATAAAACTGGCATAAGCTGATTTATACTTTGATCTGCGATCGGAAATTCATCGATACGAGCAACAGTTTTTTGTTGATTTTCATCTCGTTCAAACATGGCATAGAACATATCATCTTCAGTATGCCAAATTCGGAATTCTGCACGCATACGGAAGTTTTGTTCAGGTGAAGCAAATACTTCTAACGAAGGTGGATTAAATTCTGCGAATTGAGTTTGGATTCGTTCAATTTTGGCATCAAGCTGTTGTTGATAAGATGAAGTCATATAAATCAGAAAAACATTGGAATTAAGCAGTAGCGATGGTATCAAAAATAGCACCAGATGGACACCAGATTGTAGTCCATCTTTGTCAATTTATTTAGATCGGTTTGTCTATTGAAATAATCCTAGGATTCTTTAATCAAAGTGACGATGAAGATAAGTTACTCAACACTTACTTAAGTGCTTAACCAAATAGTCAATAAAGACTCTTACCGCAGGAAGTAAGCCTCGGCGAGAAGGGTAAACAGCGTGAAAGATCCCGTGCGGTGCTTTCCATTCAGGTAAGACACGAACCAATTCACCTGTGGCGACAAAATCATTGGCAATAGTATCTGGAAGTAAGGCAATACCACAATTTTGACTGGCTAATTTTGCCAGCATCATTAAATCCGATCCCATGAGTATCGGGTTAACTTTAATTTTTTTCTGTTGATTTTCACTATCATGTAATACCATTTGTTGATCTAAGTGCTCATCAACCATACTTAAAATTCGGTGTTCAGATAAATCTTCTGGTTTTTTGAGCATACCAAATTCATTTAAATAGGCTTGGCTTGCAAGAAGGTGCTGTTCAATATGTCCAAACTTTCTCAGCACTAAGCTCGGGTCATCGTCCAGATTTGCGCGCACACGCAAGGCAACATCAAAACCTTCATTGATGATATCTACTCGACGATTACTGACTAAAAGTTGTACTCTGATTTCAGGATAAGTTTTTAAAAAGTCAGGAAGGATTTTGGACAATTCACTTTGCGCAACGGTCACAGGTACACTGACTTTAATCACACCACGGGGTTGTTCACTGAGATGATCAACCAGATCATGCGCTGATTGTGCTGCATTCATCATCACTTGGGCATGGCGGTAAATATTCATGCCAATGTCTGTAACTGCGAAATGACGTGAACTTCGTTGAATTAAACGAACCCCTAATTTTTCTTCTAAATTATATACACGGCGACTGAGCTTGGATTTAGGAATATCCGTTGCACGTTCAGCCGCACTAAATCCCCCATGCTCTACAACCAAACCAAAGCAGTAAAAGTCATCCAAATCAGTGAGCATAAATACATTCCATAATTGCAACAATGATGCACTATTAAACTTAATTGTTGCATCAAGTCAACTTGTTAATTGTGAAAATTTTATAAGATTAGGCATTGCCTGTCATGAGAATATTTTGAACTTGCTTATATTCTTCTAATCTTAAAAGGTCTTTAGTGGTCGGGTGCGGAATACGGGTGATATCCATGTTATCAGTAACATCTGCCAGTTTTACCACACGTGCAATTGGATTTTTTACTGCACGGTAGGCGGCTTCGATTCTAGATTCACCTTCTTTTTTGGTTAAGGCAACAACGGCATCGACAATTTCTTGACTAAAGCCAAGTGAGATTAAATCGACCACAGTGGTATCGGTATCTTCCAAGATGTCGTGTAATACAGCAACAATCTGTTGATTGGGTGTTTTAACTTTGAACATCAACCTCAGAGGGTGAAAAATATAAGGCTGTTGTGCTTTATCTTTTTGGCCTGCGTGTTTACGAGCTGCTAAAGCAATCGCTTTTTCAATCGTTGACATAATATCCTTAGCTTTGTTTCGTGTATTTATAAAATATGAAAAGCAGTTTTAGATTTATCTAAAACGAGTGTTTAATTTCCCTAACTCGTTTAAAATACAATTTTATTCTGTTCCAAAGCGTATGCCATTTCAACTGATCACTTTAGAAAATTCTCAAGAAAATGTTACATGCCCACATTGCCAACATGCGGTCATTGATTGGAATAAAGAACAATATTTACAGCCGTGTATACATACCTTGTTTATTGCGATGGATTTGGGCTTTGAATATATTTCAGATGAATTTGAAGCGACCATGCACCGTAGCGTCGATGAAATCCATGCTCATGATGATCAGGGACTGAATATTTTCAATGAATTATCTGAGAGTAATTATCCTAATTACCTGATTTATAAAACAAGCTTAGGTGTTGTAGGGGATCAAGATTTTTATCGTTATATTGGATTTAGCACTTAAATTTTAAGATCTGTAGCCATTCGGTTTAAACACTGCTCAATTGAATAATGTGTTTCTTTTAGCCTATTCTTATTAAAATGCTGAAGGGCATTAAAAATAGCGGAGTAGGCTTAAATTTTCTGTTGTAGGCGCTGTTTCTTTCATCTTCTACAAGTTGAGTTTTATCATCACAATATAGAAATTAAGCTATATTCTATAAATCTTGTATAAGCTATTGTTTAACTCGAAATCGCGTTATTTTAAAAAAGTACTTTGTGATCGTTCAACTTCTGCCAATAACCATTCAATGAATTTAGCAATGAGGGGTGTTTGCTGTTGTTCTGCATAGACAAAATAATAGGCACGTGAACCTTTTAGCTTAATTTCTGAGGCAATAATTAAATCACCTGAGCGCAGTTCTTTTTCAAGTAGTTTTTGTGGAATAAGCGCAACCCCCATATGATGTATGGCTGCCACCGCAAGCATCGAAAATAACTCATGCCGTTGTCCTTCTAATGCAAAAGGATGCTCATAACCAGAAACTTCAAACCACTCTTTCCAAATATAGGGGCGTGTGGTTTGTTGGAGTAAGGGCAGCGTGGCAATTTCTTCCGCCGTTAAGCTTCGACGTAAATCTCCGGAAGGCCCTCTTAGCTCTGGAAAATGCTTAAAAATTAACTCAGCAGAACACACAGGAACAACATCTTCATTCATTAAATAGTGGACTTTTGCACCCGGCCAATTTTCAATTTGTGCAGGTGTACCTGTATATATTGCTGCATCAAAAATATGCTCACTGAATAAAAAGGGTTTGGTACTGGTCTCTAAATGAATGGTAATTTCAGGATATATTTCGTTGAACTTATACAGTCGGGGTAAGAGCCAACGTGTTGCAAATGTCGGTACAACCCCTAATTTTAGAGTACCGCCTAAACCTTTATGGCTCATTAAATCGAGTGTGCTTTGTTCAATACCCAATAAATGGGCTTTGATGTTTTTATAATAATGTTCACCAGCTTGTGTTAATTCAACGCCATGCCGTGTTCTGTTAAATAGATTGAGTCCTAAAAAATCTTCGAGTTGTTGTACTTGGCGAGATATCGCACTTTGAGTAAGATGTAGCTCTTGAGCAGCAAAGGTATAGCTTAGATGCTTGGCAGCCGCTTCAAAACATATTAGTGATTGTAATGAAGGAATCATTCTACGCATATTCATTCCTTGAATATCAAAGTTTAATTAAGACTAAATTTAATCTATTCATATCTTGCAAAAAGAGCTTAAATCAAAGCAGATGTTTGCAATGAATCTTTCATCAAGTTACTTGGTTTTACCTCAAATAAAAATTTATAAGAGGACGTAAAGATGATAAAAATTTGTTAAAAAGCCTCGTTTAACACCAACATAATTGAACAGTAGTCATTGAGCGAGCCATGTTATAAAAACATAAGATATGCGTAAATGGAATATCTGAGTGAGAATTAATCGTTTGAAAGTATGAATTTTCACACCTAACATCGCTACTAAGACAACAAGATATGTTCAGCAAAGGATGCTATGAATCAAATGGTTAATTCTACAAAAACGGCACGTGTTCAATTTAACTGGCAAGATCCATTTTTATTGGAACAGCAACTCAGTTCTGAAGAACGCATGATTCGTGATGCTGCTTATGCCTATTCACAAGACAAACTGATGCCAAGAGTTTTGGAACAATTCCGCCATGAAAAAACAGATGCTTCTATTTTTCGTGAAATGGGTGAGTTAGGTTTGCTGGGACCGACAATTCCTGAAGAATACGGTGGTGCAGGTCTAAATTATGTCAGTTACGGTCTTATTGCCCGTGAAATTGAACGCGTAGATTCGGGTTATCGTTCAATGGCAAGTGTACAAAGCTCATTGGTGATGGTGCCTATCAATGAATTTGGTTCTGAAGAGCAAAAACAAAAGTACTTACCTAAATTAGCTACTGGCGAGTTTATTGGATGTTTCGGTTTAACAGAACCTGATCATGGTTCAGATCCAGGCAGTATGATCACCCGTGCTAAAAAGGTCGAAGGTGGTTATCGTCTGACTGGCGCAAAAATGTGGATTACCAATAGTCCAATCGCTGATGTATTTGTGGTCTGGGCCAAAGAAGTTTCTGCTGAAGGCAATGTCGGTGAAATTCGTGGCTTTATCCTAGAAAAAGGTTGGGAAGGACTTTCTGCGCCTGCGATTCATGGCAAAGTCGGTTTGCGTGCATCGATTACTGGTGAAATTGTGATGGACAATGTTTTTGTTCCTGAAGAAAATGCATTTCCCGAAATTCGTGGTTTGCGTGGACCATTTACTTGTTTAAATAGTGCACGTTACGGTATTGCATGGGGCGCGATGGGGGCGGCAGAGTTTTGCTGGCACACTGCACACCAATATACGATGGATCGTAAACAATTTGGACGCCCATTGGCTGCGAATCAATTGGTGCAAAAGAAACTTGCAGATATGCAAACTGAAATTGCTTTAGGGCTGCAGATCGCATTACGTTTTGGACGTATGAAAGATGAAGGTATTGCTTCTGTTGAAGGCACTTCACTGATTAAACGCAACAATTGTGGTAAAGCCTTAGATATTGCACGTGTTGCTCGAGACATGATGGGTGGCAATGGCATCAGTGATGAATTCGGTGTCGCTCGCCATTTGGTCAATCTGGAAGTGGTCAACACCTATGAAGGTACCCATGATGTACATGCCTTAATTCTCGGGCGTGCACAGACAGGAATTGCTGCCTTTAGTAACTAAAAATCAACTGCTTTAAAACAGGGATGCTTAAATCTAGCATCCCTTGTAGGATTTTTTGCCTTAAATTTTATAAAAACTAAGGTGAAAATAAATCAATGATAAAAGGATTCATCGTGAAAAATATCTGATTATTCTTTTAACTCTCATACTTAACTCTAGATTGATGCAATAAAAATAACAAAGAAATAAGTAGAGAGAAAGATAAAAAGTGACCGATGACTCATTTGGGAAAATGAGGTAGAGAAAAATGAACAATGATGTTCGATCAGTTACAACTTCAACAAAATTATCCATGCCATCCAATATTGGAACCTTTGAAAAAATAGGCCCAAATACTTGGAAATGGGCACTTTTATTCGCCTATTTCGCTATGGTCGTCGATGGCGTAGATATCATGTTGTTGTCCTATAGCTTAACCAGTTTAAAAGGTGAGTTTGCATTATCTACTTTTCAGGCTGGCGCCTTAGGCAGTGCCTCTCTGGCAGGTATGGGGATTGGTGGGATTCTAGGTGGATGGGCATGTGATAAGTTTGGCCGAGTACGTACCATTGCCAATTCTGTATCGTTTTTCTCAGTTGCAACATGTTTGTTAGGCTTTACCCAAAGTTTTGAACAATTTATGGCATTACGATTTATTGGTGCACTAGGGATTGGGGCGCTTTATATGGCATGCAATACCCTTATGGCTGAATATGTTCCTACAACGTATAGAACTACGGTATTGGGTACATTACAAACAGGGCAAACCGTTGGATATATTGTTGCTACATTATTAGCTGGTGCGATTATTCCTGATCATGGTTGGAGAGTCTTGTTTTTTATCACGGTTATTCCAGCATTTATCAATATTTTCTTGCAACGCTTTGTACCTGAACCAAAGTCTTGGCAGCTCAACAAAATCAATCAGCTTCAAGGCGAGAAACCAGTTGAAGCCACAGTTCCCGAGAAAGCGAAAAGTGGCAGTATTTATAAACAAATTTTTGCCAACTTTAAGCACCGTAAAATGTTTTTATTGTGGATGACTACAGCCTTCTTCTTACAATTTGGTTACTACGGAATCAACAATTGGATGCCAAGTTATCTAGAAACAGAAGTGCATATGAACTTTAAAAACATGACCAGTTATATGGTAGGTTCATATACAGCGATGATTTTAGGCAAGATCTTAGCGGGATATTTGGCAGATAAATTTAATCGTCGTGCAGTATTTGTGTTCGGTACCATAGCCAGCGCTGTCTTCTTACCTGTGATTATTATCTTTAATACACCAGACAATATTTTGTACTTATTGATCACTTTTGGTTTCTTATATGGCATCCCTTATGGTGTAAATGCGACCTATATGGCGGAATCATTTTCTACCGATGTCCGAGGTACAGCAATTGGTGGTGCATATAACATTGGGCGAGTAGGCGCTGCAATTGCCCCAGCAACCATTGGTTTCCTTGCTTCGGGAGGTACATTTATGACGGCATTTATCGTGATGGGCGCAGCTTATTTTGTTGCAGGAGTATTACCTGGCTTATTTATCAAAGATCGTCAATATGATCCCCAACAACAATAGTCAACGCTTGTTTAAACAGATTTAGTAAATCGTAAAATTGAGGAGTATTCGCTTACTCCTTACATAGAGGTAAACATATGGGTGCATTACAAGGAATTCGAGTTTTAGATCTGAGTCGAGTACTGGCAGGTCCGTGGTGTGGACAAGTTCTTGCAGATCTAGGCGCCGAAGTGATTAAGATTGAACGCCCTAAAGTTGGTGATGATACCCGTATGTGGGGCCCGCCGTGGATGCTTGATCAACAGGGTAGAGCGACGCGAGAATCTGGATATTACCAATCTGCGAATCGCAATAAATCCTCAGTGGCAATTGATATGGCAACACAGGATGGGCAGCGATTATTACAACACATGGTGAAAACCGCAGATATTGTGATTGAAAACTTTAAAGCAGGTTCATTGAAAAAATATGGATTGGATTATGAAACCCTCAAGCATATTAATCCAAAATTGATCTATTGCTCTATCACTGGTTTTGGTCAAGATGGGCCGCGTGCAGAAGAACCGGGTTATGACTTTATTATTCAAGGTATGTCTGGCTTGATGAGTATTACTGGTGAAAAAGAAGGTGAGTTAGGGGCAAGAGCACAAAAAGTTGGTGTGGCGGTGGTTGATATTCAGACTGGGTTATATGCAACAATTGCGATTCAGGCGGCACTGATTTCTCGTCAGCAAACAGGTGTTGGACAATATATTGATATGTCTTTGTTAGATGTACAGGTTGCTGGGCTCGCCAACCAAGGTATGAACTATTTAAGTTCAGGTATCGCACCTCAACGAATGGGTAATCATCATCCCAATATTGTGCCTTATCAGACTTTTAAAGCGCAAGATAAGGAGTTTATTCTGGCCTGTGGCAATGATAAACAATTTAAAGATTTATGTATTGCCATTGGAAAACCTGAATTGTTAGATCAACCAAACTATCTCCGTAATCAAGATCGGGTGAAATATCGTCAAGAATTGGTTGCTTTGTTGTCTGAATATTTTTTATCAAATACCGCGAAGCATTGGGTCGATGCAATTCATGCAGTGAAAGTACCTGTTGGCGTGATTAATTCTGTTGCAGATGCTTTAGATGAACCCCAAATTCAATATCGTAAAATGGTGGTCAATATTCCACATACAGATAATCCTGATTTTAATGTGATTGGTTCACCGATTAAAATGACAGGAACACCTGTTGAATATCGTAATGCACCGCCACGCTTAGGAGAACATACCAAAGCGATTTTAGAAGAATTTTGTTCAGATGATGAATTGTTACAGTTAAAGCAACAAGGGGTTATTGAGGGTATTGGCTTGTAGTCGACTGATTTAAAAGAATATTGAAATCAACGTATAGGATCAATCAAAGTGATAGCTTGATTGGGGTGCTTCAATGCCGAATTATTCAGAACAACCCTCCTTTTTAAGGAGAGTTGTTCTGAATAATTGAAAATAACAATATGAAAGAATTACGCTGTAGTCGGAATAATCCGTTGTTGCATCAACACCTGTTGTGCAATATAAGGTTTTTCATCATTTTTAGGTTGAACTGCATGCCATTGATCATTGGCATCGAGTTCCCAAGCACGAATATTGTCCTTTAAATAACTGAGCAGCCCATATTCAATAATCTGTTTTTTAAGCTTTTTATCTTCAATCGGAAAGCAAGTTTCGACCCGAGAAAATAAGTTTCGACCCATCCAGTCAGCACTTGCGCAGTATAAGTCCTCATTGGCATCATTATAAAAATAATAAACACGAGTATGTTCTAGGAAGCGCCCGACAATAGAACGAACTTTAATATTTTCAGAAAGCCCTTCAATTTGTGGTCTTAAACAACAGATTGAACGGATAATCAGCTCTATTTTAACCCCAGCTTGAGATGCTTTATACAAAGCTGTAATCAGCTTAGGTTCAGTCAATGCATTGACTTTAATGATGATACGGGCTTTTTTACCCGCTTTTGCATGTGCTGTTTCTTGCTCGATCAAATGTAACAGCTGGGAGTGTAAGGTGAAGGGGGCATGAAAGAGTTTTTTTAGCTTTAACAATTTACCCATACCTGTCAGCTCTTGGAAGATTTTATGTACATCTTCACAAATTTCATCATTTGTGGTGAGTAAACCATAGTCGGTATACATCCGTGCATTTCCAGCATGGTAGTTGCCTGTGCCAAGGTGTACATAACGTTTGAGTTTATCGACTTCACGTCGCACAACTAAAATCATTTTGGCATGCGTTTTATAACCGACAATACCATACACCACAACTGCGCCAGCTTCTTGTAGAAGATTTGCGACGATAATATTGGACTCTTCATCAAAGCGCGCACGTAATTCGATAATCGCTGTAACTTCTTTCCCATTGCGAGCAGCTTCTGCCAGCACTTGTACAATTTCTGAGTCTGGGCCACTACGATATAAGGTTTGTTTAATTGCTAAAACATTGGGGTCTTTTGCCGCTTCTTTGAGTAGATTGATAACGGGCTGGAAAGAATCAAATGGATGATGTAATAGCAAATCTTGCTTGCTTAATATTTCAAATATTTTATTTGAATTTCTTAAGGCTTTGGGAATAACGGCTTGATAAGGCTTAAACCTTAATTCTGGAATATCAAAATCAGTAATCAGACGTGTTAAATTGACAGGACCATTCACTTGATAAAGATGCTGTGGATCTAAATCAAATTGTTCTAATAAATAATTATTAATTGAATTTGGGCAATTATCTGCGATTTCTAAACGAACTGCACGACCAAAACGACGTGAAGATAATTCATCTTTCAATGCGACTGCCAAATCATCGACATCTTCTGCCAAAGTTAAGTCAGCATTACGGGTAACACGGAATTGATAGCATCCTGTTGCTGTCATGCCGGGGAATAAATCACTGATATGCTGTTGGATAATCGCTGACAATAAAATGTAATGTTCTGCGCCGTCTGTGAGCTCGTTTGGTAAGCGTACAACACGCGGTAAGGAACGAGGTGCGGGTACAATGGCCAGTTCAATCTGGCGACCAAAAGCATCTTTTCCTTCTAAGGTGACAATAAAGTTTAAGCTTTTATTGACCAAGCGTGGGAAAGGATGAGCAGGATCTAAGCTAATTGGTGTTACAACAGGTTGTACTTGTTTAAAAAAGTAATTTTTAATCCATTCCGCGTGTTTTTCTAATATGTCATTATATTGGATGAATTTGACGCCATAGTTTTCTAACTCAGGCAATAAAACATGATTTAAGGTGTCGTATTGCTCTTGAATCGCAAGATGTGCGTTATGTGAAATTTGCTCAAGAATAACTTCGTTTGGAATACCATCCGGTGCAGTGGTAATGGTTTTAAAATCCAGTTGTTTCATTAATCCAGCGACACGAATTTCAAAAAACTCATCTAAATTACGTGAAAAAATAATGAGAAAATTCAACCGTTCAAGCAAAGGATGAGTTTCATCTTTAGCTTGGGCTAACACACGTTTATGAAATTCCAGTAAGGAAATTTCACGATTAATATAGCTGCTAGAGCTATGTTGAAATTCAGGCGTGGTTAAACTTTTTGAAGCGGGCATGATCTGCGTCATTTGAAACTGTCTTAACGACCTTGAAGGGCATAGTAAGTATTCTACATGACAAAATTGTTACAGATAGCTAAAATGTTAAAAATTGTCTTAATCTTAAACGATTAAAAAATATTAATTTTTTTAATCGTTTGATCAGCTATAAAAATAAAATCTGTTTAGACAAAATGCGAATTGATACAATGCACCAAGATAATATTATTACAAATTAAAATTTGCATTGCTCATTTTTGAGTTTTAGCTCATATGCTTTCTGTTCAGACATCAGTTTTATTTTTACATAATAAGGATTTTGACGTTGGAATTCATTTTCAAAAAGTAAATGACAATTTTCAAGCATTCCTTCCATCAAAAGTTGCTGAGTTTTTTCTTTACCCATGCTATTTGAAAACTGATTAAAATCTTTAGATGTAATTAAACCTTGCAAATCAATATGATCATGATACATATGAATTTTCTCAATCACTGTGTTTTGGTCGACTTGTACAGGCAGCACGCGAGAGTCTTCTTCACTTAACGCAGTTAAAACATCATCTAAATTTTGTTGATCTATAATTTTATAATGCTGTCCAATCAAATTCTTTTGAATCAAATAGTCATCTAATTCAGTTGCATAACTACTTTGAAAAATGAGTAAGCATAGTGACATTGCGAATAAAGGAATTATTTTAAATTTCATTTGAATTATACACATATTAAAAATATGGATTTTATTATACTGAAACAAAAAATAAGCACCAGTGTTGGTGCTTATTTATCTTAAAACAAAACAAATTAGTCTTTGTTTAAATTTTCATTGATTAAAAATTCAACCAAGGCTTTTTGTGCATGTAGGCGGTTTTCTGCTTCATCCCAAACCACAGCGTTTTTGTGATCTAGCATATTTTCAGAAACTTCTTCACCGCGATGTGCTGGTAGACAATGCATAAATAGACAATCTGGATGTGCTAAATCCATTAATTTTTCATTCACTTGATACGCAGCAAACGCTTTTTCACGAATTTTTTGTTCTTCTTCTTGGCCCATACTTGCCCAAACATCCGTCACGATTAGATCTGCATTGACCGCTGCATCTTCTGCTGATTCAAAAAGTTCTACGCAATGAGCAAATTCTGAAAGAAATTCAGGTTTTGGTTCATAACCTTTCGGTGATGCGATTTTTAACTTAAAGCCCCACATATGTGCAGCTTCAATATATGAATTACACATATTGTTGCCATCGCCAATCCAAGCCACAGTTTTGCCATTGATCGAACCACGATGTTCAACAAATGTTTGTACATCTGCAAGTAGCTGGCAAGGGTGGTGGTCATCAGTTAATGCATTGATAACTGGGACTGTTGAATATTCAGCAAAACGTTCAACAATATCATGACCAAATGTACGAATCATCACAATATCAAGCATGCTCGATATCACGCGTGCAGAATCTTCAATTGGCTCACCACGACCCAATTGGGTGTCGCGTGATGAAAGGAAAATTGCACTGCCTCCAAATTGGCTCATACCAGCTTCGAAAGATACACGAGTACGGGTACTCGACTTTTCAAAAATCATCCCCATGACTTTTCCAACAAAGGGTTGAAATACTTCGTTGTTGTGTTGTTTTCGCTTTAACTCTTGAGCACGTTCAATGATACGGTTAAGTTCAGCAGTGGATAAATCACGTAAAGTAAGAAAATGTCGTAGAGCCATGGTTACTCCACAATAATTGTTTAGTCAAAACCAACAGGGAAATTGACCAACAATTCATTGTTGGTGGTTGATGAAAATAAAAAGGAGAATCAGCTAATATACTATATGAATATGAAAACGCAAAAAAATTAGACCTTTTGATGGCCCTCTAAGAAGCGATCTACACAATAACTTACGCAATTGAATATTTCTTGATCAGATTCTTTGATTTCAATCCCCATTAAAATTCGCCATTCCAAATTTCTAAGAATTCCAAAATAAAATTGTGCTGAAAATAAAGGATTTGCACAGGTTAATATTTGATTTTCTACACAACGTTCCAAGGCACATGCAATAGAGTGTTGTACTTGCTTTGGTCCTTTTTCATGAATATAGACGGCCAATTGTGGGTCTTTTTGTGAACGTTCTAAGACCAAACGTATAAAAGCAATATTTTCAGGAATGATCATATGCTTATAAAAGTTAATCAAGGTATTGATCAAATATGCTCTGAGCTCATTCAACGCGGGGTTAAATGGAATGCAGATATCTTTAAAGAATAAATCACGACGATAGTCACAGATCGCTGTAAATAGACCTTCTTTACTACCAAAATATTTGTAAATCGAGGCTTTTGATCCGCCTGCATGATTCACGATGTCATCTAAAGATACCGCATCATAACCGTGCTCTAAAAAAAGATCGTTTGCACTAATCAGTAATGCCAAGCGACGTTCATGCCCACGTTTAGTTTGTGGAAAATCACATCCTGTAGCTTCAACTTGTGCTAAATCTTCGTTCATAAATTACTGAGGAAAAATGGGTTGTCACTATTATATCAAAGATGTCAATAAATTTCTTAGCAAACGTGCTATTGGAAAAAATGATTAAAAAAAGTGCATAAAAATGAAAAAATGAATCAAAATTCATTTTTCTTTGACTAAAGTTTTAGAGTAATATACCTAAATGGTCATATGCGAAATATAAATTATGGCTATACTCAAAACTCAATAAACAAGTGACCACTGTGGAAGGGAATATGACACAACAGACGTCTGCAGGCTTAAGATTTAGACAAGCTCTAGAAGTGGAAAAACCATTACAAATCATTGGTACAGTCAACGCTTATGCAGCGATGATGGCGAAACAGGTGGGTTATAAAGCCATCTATCTTTCAGGTGCTGGTGTGGCAAACTATTCTTATGGTTTACCTGATTTAGGGATGACCAGCTTAGACAACGTATTGGAAGATGTTCGTCGTATTACAGAACGTGTAGATACACCATTACTTGTTGATATCGATACAGGTTGGGGTGGTGCATTTAATATTGCACGGACAATTAAACAAATGATTAGTGCGGGTGCGGCAGCTGTCCATATTGAGGATCAAGTTGCACAAAAACGTTGTGGTCATCGTCCAAATAAAGAAATTGTTTCTCAACAAGAAATGGTTGATCGCATTAAAGCAGCAGTTGATGCAAAAACAGATTCGAACTTTGTTGTGATGGCACGTACAGATGCATTGCAAAAAGAAGGTTTGCAAGCCGTGATTGATCGTGCCTGTGCATGTGTCGAAGCTGGCGCAGATGCGATCTTTGCTGAAGCAATGACGGACATTACCATGTATAAAACAGTCTGTGATGCAGTAGGTGTTCCTGTTCTTGCAAATATTACAGAGTTTGGTGATACACCTTATTACACCACCCAAGAGTTAGCTGAACAGGGAATCAGCATGGTGCTATATCCATTGTCTGCAACACGTGCAATGCAAAAAGCAGCTCTCGAAGTTTTCCGTTCAATTCGTGAAAATGGTACACAAGTTAATGTACTGGATAGCATGCAACAACGAAAAGAACTTTACGAATTCCTTGATTATCATACTTTCGAAAACACTCTAGATAAACTGTTCACCCAGGAGAAATAATAAAATGGCTGAAGGAAAAGTACTTACAGGCGCAGGATTGCGTGGTCAAGTTGCAGGTAAAACAGCACTTTCTACAGTAGGTAAGAGTGGCGCAGGCTTAACTTATCGTGGTTATGATGTGCAAGACCTTGCAGAAAATTGCCAATTTGAAGAAGTCGCTTATCTTATTTTCTTTGGTGAATTGCCTACAGCAGAACAGTTGGCGACATATAAAGCCAAATTAAAATCACTTCGCCAATTACCACAAGCTTTAAAAGAAGTATTGGAGCGTATTCCTGCTGATTCACATCCAATGGACGTGATGCGTACAGGGGTTTCAATGTTAGGTAATCTGGAAACTGAAAAATCATTTGATCAACAGCAAGATGTGGCAGATCGTATTCTTGCAACTTTGCCAGCGATCATTTGTTATTGGTACCGTTTTAGTCATGATGGTGTACGTATTGAAGAAAATACTGATGACGATTCAATCGGTGCACAATTCTTGCATTTACTGCGTGGTGAAAAGCCAAATGAATTACATGAACAAGTGATGAATGTTTCATTAATTCTTTATGCTGAGCATGAGTTTAACGCTTCAACATTTACTGCACGTGTATGTGCTTCAACATTGTCTGATATGCACTCGTGTATTACTGGCGCAATTGGTTCACTGCGTGGTCCTTTGCATGGTGGCGCAAATGAAGCTGCGATGGAAATGATTGAAAACTGGACATCTCCAGAACAAGCCGAACGTGAAATGCTGGGTAAACTGGAACGTAAAGAAAAGATCATGGGCTTTGGTCATGCGATCTATAAAGACAATGACCCGCGTAATGGCATCATCAAAATTTGGGCTGAGCGTTTAGCAAAAGATGTTGGTGATACAGTGCTTTACCCAGTATCAGTACGTTGCGAAGAAGTGATGTGGCGTGAGAAGAAATTGTTCTGTAATGCCGATTTCTTCCATGCATCTGCATATCATTTCATGGATATTGCAACAAAATTATTCACACCAATCTTTGTGATGTCTCGTGTTACGGGTTGGGCAGCGCATGTAATGGAACAACGTGCTGACAATCGTATTATTCGTCCAAGCGCAGATTATACTGGTCCAGAGCTCCGTAAAGTTGTACCGATCACTGAGCGCTCAGCGGCGTAATGCATTGATCAAGATTGATAAAAGCAGTAAAAATAAAGCCTCCTAAGAGGCTTTATTTATTGGGGAAGTTGACCGGTAGGAAATAAAACAACAGCTTCTTCACGGCTATATCCTTCATCAAAAGGTAAGCTGAGTGATTCAAAAGTAATCAGTGCACCTTTATGTTTTGGCAGTTCAAAAGCCTGTTTAAGTTTAATTTCTGGACTGTAACTGGTTAAATTCTGTTGAAGACTTTGATATTGCGGACTGGATATTGTAAATATCGAGCCATAAATTGTTTTAAATGAGTCAGAGCTTTCAGTATCAGAAGGTCTTTGTTCGAGTAGATTAACGTTAAAGTCTTGAAGCGCGATTTTTTTAAGCGGTTTGAGCTGAGTCTTTATGCTTGAAAGTTTTTGCTGAAAGCTTTGTTGATCTGTAATACCTGTAAAATTTTCATCGTATTTGAGCAGATCATAGCGTTTTTCACTCAGTGAATAGCGATAAACTCTTGGAATGTCATAGCTTGCTGAATTTTCAAGAATTAAAACCGCTTTTTTATCTGAATCATAGCCGAGGACTTCAAGTGAAATATTGCTATAACTTTTTGCAAAAGCGAGAGAACTAAAACTGAATAAGAGCGTCGATGTGATTATTTTTAACACGATTTATCCTCATTATTGTATTGGTAAGAGCAAAACAGTATCTTCAACATCATAGCCTGTTTCTTCTGGAATGCCGAAATATTTAACCACAATCAGCCGCTTATTCTGATTTGGCACGACATAGTTCTGAGTGATTTTTATTGTTTTAGCATACTGTATAGCTTGTTGGTTTTTGCTTTTTAAAGAAGCTGTTGTAACTTTGTATATGGTTTTATATTGAGGAATCTTTTGGGATTGATCATGCCAAGCAGGGACGTAATGAGTTTGACTTTGCACCACTTGAATTTTTGCTGTATTGGCATTTCCTATAAGTAACGGTGTTAAACGCTTTTTAATTTTATTTAGGTCTTTTTCAAACTGGATAGCATCTTGATCATAGTCAATTTTATGTGTTTTGGGATTGATATATAACGATTGTACTTCAATCAACTTGTCAGGTGTTTTACTGTTGAGTTGATAATAGTATAACTGTGGCAAGCGCCCACGCTCATCTTCATAGTGTCGTAACAGATAAAGTTTTTGTTGTTTTGCTTCATAACCCAATACTTCTATTGTTTGTCTACCACCCACAGTTGCATAACAATGTAATGACGTTGTAAGGATAGTGGTGGCGGTTATGTGTTTTAGAAATTTCATCCGCAAATATTCTTGATGTGTTTTAAGCTATCTTGCTTAAATATTGTTTAGATTAAAATGGTGTTTGAGTAAAAATAAAAGCCAATATAAACTTAAAAAATGCGTAAGAATCAAAAACAGAAGATTAGGCTTCTTTTAACTATTTAAATGCTAGATATAAAAAAGGAGATCATGTTGATCTCCTTAATGAAATTTCGTTTGCAAATAATTAGAAATGTTCAGCAGTTGCTAAGTTCCACATTCTAAAATAGAAATTTTCTTCATCTTTATTTTCACAACTGAGCAATTCACCATCTTTCATCCAAAAGTGCAATTGAGCATAGTTTTTGATTTCACGGTCATTGATTCGTTGTGCCAAATGATGTGCTTTAATCTCAGCAGGATGTTGTAAGCCAGCTGCAGCAATCATTTCCGCAAGCGCTTTTAAGGTGTTTTTTTGGAAACTAAACACACGGTCTGCTTTAGATGGTACATCAAGTGCTTTTTGACGCTCTTTGTTCTGCGTTGCAACGCCAACAGGACATTGGTTGGTATGACAACTTTGTGCTTGGATGCAACCCACCGCAAACATAAAGCCACGTGCAGAATTGACCCAGTCAGCACCCATAGCCATAGTACTGGCGATATCAAAGGCACTGATAATTTTACCACTTGCGCCAATCTTGATTTGAGAACGTAAACCTGCGCCAATTAAGGTATTGTTTACAAAAAGCAGGCCTTCACGTAAAGGCGTACCCATATGATCAATCAGTTCAATAGGGGCAGCACCTGTACCGCCCTCTGAACCATCAACCACGATAAAATCTGGAGTGATTTTGGTCAGTCGCATGGCTTTTACAATGCTCATAAATTGCCAAGGTTGTCCGATACACAATTTAAAACCAACCGGTTTGCCGTTGGATAGCACACGTAATTGCTGAATAAAATGCATCATTTCAATAGGAGTGCTAAAAGCAGAATGTGTCGCTGGGGAAATACAATCCACGTCCATAGAAACACCGCGTATTTCGGCAATTTCTTTGGTGATTTTATCTTTGGGAAGAATACCGCCGTGCCCTGGTTTTGCCCCTTGTGATAGTTTGATTTCGATCATTTTGATCTGAGGCAAAGCCGCTTGTTGCTTAAATTTTTCAGGATCAAACTTACCATCTAAAGTACGGCAACCAAAATAGCCACTGGCAATTTCCCAAACAATATCACCACCCGGTTCAAGGTGATAAGGACTTAAGCTACCTTCACCTGTGTCATGATAAAAGTTGCCTTTTTTTGCACCAGTATTTAAAGCAAGAATGGCATTTGCACTCAAACTACCAAAACTCATTGCTGAGATATTCATGATCGAAGCGCTATAAGGTTGTGAGCACTGATCATTACCAATACTAATTCTAAATGTATTAAAATCAGCAGGTGTTTTGGGTGTCATCGAATGGGTTAAAAAACGATAGTCATCTTGATAGACATCAATAATTGAACCAAAAGGCTTATCTGCATTTTCATTTTTAGCACGTTGGTAAACTAAACTTCTTTGTGCACGTGAAAAAGGTAAGGCATCATCATCAGATTCAATGAAATATTGACGAATTTCAGGACGTATATCTTCAAAGAAAAATCGAAAATGTCCCATTAAAGGGTAATTTCTTAAAATAGAATGTTGTGTTTGGATGATATCGGCAAAGCCAATTGCGGCCAGTATGGATGAAATAATCCAAGCTAAATTCAGTACAGTATCTGAAAAAAAGTAATAAATATAATGACCTTCGTTAAAGAAAATAATCCAAGTCAAATATAAAGATACAAATATACAAAGGAACCAAACAGAATAACGAGAGAAAAAAGTATTGAGAAGTTGATGTCGAATTGCTTGAGCAGGACTTGCCATGAAGTAAATATCTCATTCTTTATATAGCGCTAAATTGCCCAAATTGATGAAAAAGCTCAAGTAATGATTTGTTAGACTTGAGAATGGTTCTAGATTAATAATTGAATGATTTATTTTCTAAACAATTTGAGTTAATTTAACTGAAATATTTATTCAATATGTGATGAAAACAAAAAGGAATCGAAAATGTTTGAAGAGTTTCTGACAAAATTGTTAAACCCAAGTATCAGTTTTTTAGCCATTTATGTTTCTGTGATCGTTGTTATTGCTTATATCGGGCTATTCTTCCAGTTTTTTAAAATTAAAAATCTAAAGCAGGAAAACGAGACATTAAAGCATCAGTTAAATTCTCAAGCTCACTCAAATATCAGCTTAAGCAAGGATGAGGGAATTATTTCTTAAAATTATGCTGAAAATAAATTGATAGAAATAAAGCCTGAATTTTCAGGCTTTATTTGATAAGTTTTAATTATTTAGCTTTGAAATTTTGACAGTAATTATATGATCGACCTTACTTCTGATGTAGAACAGGAATTATTAACAGCAATGGACAACTATAAAGCCATTGCTGAAGTGCTTATTGATAAATTAATTACAGAAACAGACCAACCTGAAAAAGAAAAAATTAATGCAGGACACTATTACGAAATACAAGATGCTGATTTTTTAAATGGACAAAAAACGCTATCGGAAGATTGGTCTTTTTTTGTGCATGGAGAGCATTGTATGTTTGAGAATTTAATAACAGGACAAATTCTTGAAGTTTCGCTTGGAAACAAAGAAAGTATTGGCAATCTTGACCCATATTTCTTTTATAATTTTCTCAAGACAACAGTTGAATTCAATCACTTAACAAAATACTTCGTTAATCCCTTTAGTAGTACTTTAGACTTTTTTGAAAAACTTGAACGACAAAAAATATTGACAATAGATTTCGGAGTTTATCGAAAACTATGAGAAAAAATAGTCTGATAAAAGGACAATAAAGTCACAGCAAAGTCTTTATCTCTAGTGGAATGAAGTGTTTACTTTTCTAATACCTATGAAAATTTATACTTTAGCAGAACTGAAGTGACTTAAACTCAATGCTTCGGTTAAGTCCTCAAGCTCACTCAAATATCAGCTTAAGCAAGGATGAGCGAGTTATTTCTTAAAGTTATGCTGAAAGTAAATTGATAGAAATAAAGCCTGAATTTTCAGGCTTTATTTAAGTGTTACATTGTTAGAGTTAGATTGCGAATTTTATTCGTCAGTGGGAACAAGCATCAAGATAGATTCATTTAATAATCCAGCAATGTCCTCTAATATTTCATCATCAGACAATTCATGATTGAGTTTGACACTTTGTCCATCTGCAATCTGCTTTAAATGGGGTGCAAATTGTTCAGAAATACAGATCGATTCACCATTTGCCCAGAATAATAATTCATGATTCTGTTGAAGATAAATTAATCGAGAGGCTGGCTCAATTTGTAGTAAATAGCCTTGGTCAAGAACTTCTTCTAAATCTCCAGTGCCAATCGCTTCAGCATCTGGAATATTTTCAGGGTACTTTGCTTCAGCCATTAGACTCATAATGGCATCTTCTAACACTTTAGAATTATTTAATTTTGCCAACAATTCAGTTTTTAAATAATCAAGTTCAGCTTGTGTCACTTGCCCAATCGGGTTTTGTTTATTCCGTAAGATGTCGAGAAGCGGATTACGTAGTTGTTGGTTTTCGACAAATTTATCGCTGACACGATCCATCATGTCGGCAATATTAGGCATACGGAAACCAAAGGAGTAGGTTAGGCAATCGTCTTCCGCTACACCATAATGTGACAATCCTGGTGGGACATAAAGTAAATCGCCTGGCGCTAAAACTTCATCAAAATTGATCTCCATTTCTGGAAGTAGCTTTAACGGCTGCCCTTCAACAAATTCAGATTCAGCATCACACATTTGTCCAAGTTGCCAACGACGATGTCCATAGCCTTGTACAAGAAATACATCATAAAAGTCAAAATGCTGACCTACAGAACCACCTTTAGCAGCATAAGAGACCATAATGTCATCACGACGCCACTGTGGAATAAAAGGAAATTTCTTCCAAAGCTCTGCTAAATCAAATGAATAGTGATCTACAGCTTGAATCAATAAGGTCCAAAGTTTTGGCATTTTTTGAAAATCACCTTTGATGAGTGGTGATGATTTTACTGACCATTGATTTGGATCTTTGTCTTTTTGCTTAATCAGGCGTGCTGTGATGTTTTCATCCAGAGCAAGCTCCATAACGTCATCTGGAACAAGGATATTGGCAATTTCAGGTAAAGCATTACGAACCAATAAAGGTTTTTTTTGCCAGTATTCTGAGAGGAATTGTTCAGCAGTAATTCCGCCAAGAACATCTAAAGGTAGGGACATGAAAATAGCCTAAGCAAATTTGAATCTATAATGTAGCTATTGTCTTATGAGATGACAGGTGGTGCAAGTATTTGTAAATTTATTCAAAATATATTTATATAAAAACAGCCATGCTTTTTTGAAAATTAAAGGAGTTGTAAAAGTCATGATTTTAAAAAATATCTCATAATATATCCGAGATTTGCCTAGATTTAAAAGAAAGCATTTTTTAATTGGATTGAGGGATATGGATTTGTTCCTATTTCGTATTATTCTGATCCCAAAAAAGAAATTGCAGACAAAACACTTTCAGTATTGTGTTCGTATTGACAATTGATTATCAAGGGCAAAAATATGTCTATTCCAACTTGGGTGGTGAGTGAAGCGCAAGTGAATGATTTTAGTGAGGTTCAATTAAATCAAATTTGGTTAGAGTATTTAAACAAGGTGATTCTTGCTTTTGAGTTGGTCTTGATTGGGGATTATCAAACAGAATCTAAAGCTAAGATTAAAGAAGGGCTTATATTATTTGCAACGCATTATCAGGATTTATGGGATTAACTCAAAAAGTCTTCATCCTTTTTTAATGCATGAGCAAATAACACAAAGTCCAGGTAATTATGGAAATTTATAATAAGATCGAGCTTATTATACAATGTGGAAATTAAGGTAGCAGGATTCCCAACTTCCTTAAAATTCCACATAACTGAATCATTGGCATACCCATCAAAGTGGTTTGGTCTTGCCCAATCATTTGCTCAAATAAACCAATACCAAGACTTTCACACTTAAAGCTACCCGCACAATGCAGAGGCTGATCAATTTCGATGTAACGCTCAATTTCAGCCAAAGTTAAGTCACGAAATTTCACATGATAATGCTCAACCAAGGTTTGTTCAAAACCAGAAGCCAAATGTTGCACACTTAAGGCAGTACTAAAAAAGACATTTTTGCCTGAATTGGCTTGTAGCTGTTGAATGGCTTTTTCTACAGATAGAGGTTTACCAATAAAATCTTGTGGTGCATGTTCACGCCAAGCCACTTGATCTGACCCAATCACAATTGCATTTGGATGTTCTTGAGCAATGATTCGGGCTTTTTCAAAAGCCAAGCGTTTAGCCAAATCATCGGCATGAGACTCACCCTGTGGTGATTCATCGATTTCAGGAGAGATACAATGATAGTCTAAGCGTAAACGATTCATTAAATCTTTACGGGTTTGGCTCGATGAAGCCAAAATAATTTCAGGGTGATTCATCTTTGAATAATTCATGCCTAGTTATACTGCATATTCCATCAAGAGATCTAAGGGAACATACGCCAAAACAGCTTGATGACAGGCTTGCAGTTTTACGCGAGGTGCCATGTCGTTTTGATAGGCCTCAACCCAACGCGTCACACATAAACACCAAAAATCACCAGGTTGTAGTCCCGGAAAGCCGTGTTCTGGCAGCGGTGTAATTAGGTCATTTCCCACTTTTTGTGAAAAATTTAAAAATTCTGAAGTCATTTCAGCGCATACAGTGTGCTGACCGAGGTCGGTTGTTGCTGTATGGCAGAAACCATTACGAAAATAACCTGTGATTGGAGAAAAACAACAACTTGCTAAAGGTTCACCTAAGACATTTAAACCATTGATTTTAGGATCGGGATGAAAAGACATAAGCGTATAGAATTTAAAAGTTCGCCCTATAATAATCAAATCTCAACTTTTCTACAGCTTTTCTACAAAAGTATCTAACCTTTTTTTGTGTAATCATTTAGAATCTACGCGATTTTTAATATCTATAAGAGAGCTATACATGAATTTTCAGCGTATGACTGACCTCGATTTAGCAGGCAAGCGTGTACTTATTCGTGAAGACTTAAACGTACCTGTTAAAAATGGTGTGATTACAAGTGATGCACGTTTACGTGCTGCATTACCGACAATTAAATTGGCACTTGAGAAAGGTGCTGCGGTCATGGTGTATTCTCATCTTGGTCGTCCCGTTGAAGGTGAGCCAAAAGCGGAACAATCATTAGCTCCTGTAGCTGCTTATTTAACTGAGGCGCTTGGTCAAGACGTTAAATTATTTACAGATTATTTAGATGGTGTTGAAGTTGCAGCAGGGCAAGTGGTATTACTTGAAAACTGCCGTTTCAATGTGGGTGAAAAGAAAAATAATGCTGAACTTTCAGCAAAATATGCAGCGCTTTGTGATGTATTTGTGATGGACGCATTTGGTACAGCGCATCGTGCAGAAGCATCAACTGAAGGCGTAGCACGCTTAGCAAAAGTTGCAGCAGCGGGCCCTTTGCTTGCAGCTGAATTAGATGCTTTAGGTCGTGCGTTGCAAACACCTGAAAAACCAATGGTTGCAATTGTTGCTGGTTCTAAAGTTTCTACTAAACTTGATGTTTTAACTTCGCTTTCTGATATTTGTGATCAATTGATTGTTGGTGGTGGTATTGCCAATACATTCTTAGCCGCAGCTGGCTTCAATGTCGGTAAATCATTGTGTGAACATGATTTGATTGACACAGCGAAAGCGATTGCGGCAAAAGTATCAGTTCCACTTCCAACCGATGTGGTTGTGGCAGATGCCTCTGCAATCGATTTTGCAGATTTCTTAGGTTCATTGGCAAATGCTAAAGCAACTGTAAAAAAAGTTGAAGATGTTGCAGACAATGACATGATTTTGGATGTCGGTCCTGAAACTGCGAAAGCTTTTGCTGAAATCTTAAAAACGTCTAAAACGATCCTTTGGAATGGTCCAGTTGGCGTGTTTGAAGTGGATCAATTTGGCGAAGGTACAAAAACACTTTCTTTAGCGATTGCGGAATCTGAAGGATTCTCTATTGCAGGTGGTGGTGATACTTTAGCGGCAATTGATAAATACCAAGTTGCAGACAAAATTGGTTATATTTCAACTGGTGGTGGTGCATTCCTTGAATTTGTCGAAGGCAAAACACTTCCTGCTGTAGCGGTATTGCTTGAACGTGCTTAATTGAAAAATTATTTTAATTATGACGTTTATATGAAAGGCTGACCTCGTGTCAGCTTTTTTTATCTGAGAGATTCATTGTAAAGTAATAAAAATGAAATATAACTGCAATAAAATAGATCAAATCCAATCACCAACACTGGGAAATGTGATGAAATTTAAATTTACACTTGCAGCACTTCTTATTGCTCCTTTGGCATTTACTGCATGTTCTAAACAAGAAAAAGCACCAGCCTCAGAACAAACATCTTCTTCTGAAGCTGTTTCAGCAGAATCAGCAAATACATCTGCAGAACAACAAGCAGTGATTGATGCACTTGATCAACCTGTTTTGGATGAAAAAAATACAGATGTTCCAGCTGAAAAAGCAAACGCTCCAGCGGATGCGGCTACACCAGCGACTGAAGAAGAAGCACCTAAAGCTCAATAATCTTTCTAAATGTTGTTATTTGTTAAAAGTCCTCGCAAACGCGGGGATTTTTTATGAAATAGTCAATATTGTTGCTGAATTGAAATAAAGCAACATGTAGAATATGGGGCATTACTTGGGAGGATATTATGGCTCTTATCTCATTGCGCCAACTCTTGGATCATGCCGGTGAACATAGTTACGGCGTTCCAGCGTTTAATGTGAACAACTTAGAACAAATGCGCGCAATTATGTTAGCCGCTGACGCAACAAATTCACCTGTAATTGTGCAAGCTTCGGCTGGTGCACGAAAATATGCAGGTGCTCCATTTTTACGTCATTTAATTTTAGCTGCAATTGAAGAATGGCCACATATTCCAGTGGTAATGCATCAAGATCACGGTACAAGCCCAGATGTTTGTCAACGTTCGATCCAGCTTGGATTTTCATCTGTAATGATGGATGGTTCTTTAGGTGCAGACGGTAAAACACCAACGTCTTATGAATATAACGTTGATGTAACACGTCGTACTGTTGAAATGGCACATGCATGTGGTGTTTCTGTAGAAGGCGAAATTGGCTGTTTGGGTAGCCTTGAAACAGGCTTGGCTGGTGAAGAAGATGGTGTTGGTGCAGAAGGTGTACTTGATCATTCTCAACTTCTCACTTCTGTTGAAGAAGCTCGTCAATTCGTTGCAGATACCAATGTTGATGCTTTAGCAATTGCAGTCGGTACTTCTCATGGTGCGTACAAGTTTACTCGTCCACCTACAGGCGATATCTTGGCAATTGACCGTATTAAAGAAATTCATGCGGCACTTCCAAATACTCATCTTGTTATGCATGGTTCAAGCTCGGTACCACAAGAATGGTTGGCGATCATTAACCAATATGGTGGTGACATCAAAGAAACTTATGGTGTTCCAGTTGAGCAGTTGGTTGAAGCAATCAAGCATGGTGTACGTAAAATCAACATCGATACAGATTTACGTTTAGCATCTACAGGTGCAATGCGCCGTATGATGGCTGAAAAACCAAGTGAATTTGACCCACGTAAATTCTTCGGTGAAACTGTTGAAGCAATGAAACAAATCTGTGTAGACCGTTATACAGCATTTGGTACTGCGGGTAATGCAGATAAGATTCGCCCAATTTCTTTAGAAAAAATGGTTGATCGTTATAAATAATCTTTGATGGTTGTTGATTACCTAAAAGCCCACTCACGCTAGTGGGCTTTTTCTTGAATCATAGGGACTTGGTTCCGCATAAATTTTGCAATGGTTGGTAAGATAAGAAGTAAATTATGGAACTCATATTTTCAGCAGCACTTTGTAGTGTACTGGTTTCAATGCTTTTAAAATGGACCAAACAAAAAGGTTTTGATGCATTGCAAATGATTGCTTGGAATTACGCAATCGCCAGTGTATTGAGCTATATTTGGTTTAAGCCTGATTTGGCCCATATTTCAATCTCAAATACACCGTGGTGGTTGATTCTTGGTTTAGGTGTTGTATTACCCAGTATTTTTTTATGTCTAGCTAAATCATTACATAGTGCAGGAATTTTAAAAACTGAAATTGCACAGCGATTATCTGTAGTTTTATCATTATTGGCTGCATATTTTTTATTCCAAGAACAATTTAATCAATTAAAAATGCTTGGTATCGGTTTGGGTATCGTGGCAGTTTTATGTATTGTGCTTTCCCAGTCGAGTCCATCAAATTCATCCCTCAATCAGAAAGGGATCCTTTATTTACTCAGTGTTTGGGTAGGTTATGCTTTGGTTGATGTTTTATTGAAATATACAACCAGTCTGGGCTTACAGTTTCCAGTTACATTAACCTTGATGTTTATCTGTTCATTCCTATTATCTGTCGCTTATTTACTGATTCGAAAAACTCAGTGGAAGCTTCAGAACTGTATTGCTGGTTTGGCTTTGGGGATTTTAAATTTTGCCAATATTGCTTTATATGTCAAAGCGCATATTTTATTAAAAGATTCTCCAGCCATCGTTTTTGCAGGGATGAATATCCTTGTGGTGTTATTTGGGGTCATTGCAGGGCTGTTAATTTTTAAAGAAAAGCTTAAAGTGATTACCGCTCTAGGACTGGTTTTAGGTTTGGCTGGAGTGGTATGTTTAGCCTTGGCAATATAATGATTTAAGAGAATGAAAGATTAAAATGATAAGAATACTATTCATAATACTGGGTACATTTATCATGATAGATGTTTTTGCAGCAAATTTAACATTGGTGAAGACTGAACAAGAAAAAGGAGATCGTGATAATCCTTCCATCACGACTTATACCTATAAAGCAATATCTCCTTTAGTTGTTGAATCTTTATATGGTTATGATGCAGATTATGGTGAGAATAATTTAAAAATTCAATTTTTAGATCAAGATACTCAAGGAACATATTTAGGTCATACACGTTTTTTAGTTGATGATGAGTCAAAAAAATACGTTAAATTATTAAAATTCCCCAGTGTTCCGTTAAAACATGGATGCTTTTATCAAGCTCAGGCAGAGATTCTTCTTGATGATGTTTTCGTTTCTAGAAACGATTTAAGCAGTTCATCATTTGGGAGTGCTTTTATTCAGAATATAAAACCATTATCAGATGTAAAATTAAAGTGTGATATATATTGATGCTGATCACTTTACAATGACATCAAACGGTAAATTTATAGATTAACTTGGTGGATATGAGATGGATGCATTTGAACAATTATTTATTCATTTAGATTTACAACTAAATAATATTCGCTTAGTACCACTGTCTTTTGAACACGAGCAAGGACTCGCTGAAGCGTGTCGTGATGGTGAATTGTGGAATTTACGAATTACCTCTACACCACATTACACAGAAGTTAAAAATTATATTGAAAAAGCATTAATCCAAAAAGCACAGGGCAGCCGTTATCCCTTTGTTGTCATAGAGGAAAGCTCAGGGAAAGTCTTGGGAACGACCAGTTATCACGATATTTTATTAAACGTAAAACGTTTTGAAATTGGCTATACATGGTATGCACAATCGGCACAACGGACCCATGTCAATACAAGCTGTAAACTATTGCTATTAGGGTTCGCTTTTGAACAACTTCAGGCCAATACCGTGGCGTTGCGGACTGATCAATTTAATTTTAAAAGCCAAAAAGCCATTGAACGTTTAGGTGCTAAAAAAGATGGCATTATTCGGGGTGATCAAATGCGTAAAGATGGTACGATTCGAGATACGGTGTTGTACAGTATTGCGCAAGGTGAGTGGAACAATGTAAAAGCACATTTACAAGACATGCTGGCACACTATAAAAAATAACTATTTTTGTTGAATTATATTCGATTCAAGGGCATGCAAATGCCTTTGAAATCATTTGAAAGATCGTCATGGTGATTTCATATTTTGATCATAAAACTTTCAAAAACATAGCGGACAATGGAGGAGCATTCTTTACATTGGTGTAATTGCTATGAATCAAGATATCTTTTCAACGCTTTATACATCATTACAAACCCATCAAGTGCAGCTTTTACCACTACAAATAGAACATGAAAATGCTTTAGTTGAGGTATGTAAAGATGGCCGCTTGTGGGAATTAGATTATACATCGGTTCCACATTATTCTCAGATCAAGGCTTATATTACCAAGGCACTTGAACAAAAATCTTTAGGAATACGCGTACCTTTTGTTGTTTTAAATCAGCGGAATGGTCGTATTGTAGGAACCACCAGTTTTCGCGATTTTATTTGGGAGGTACGCCGTGTTGAGATTGGCTATACATGGTATGCACAATCAGCACAACGCAGTCATATCAATACCAGTTGTAAGTTGTTATTACTTGAGTACGCATTTGAAAAACTACAAGCCAACTCGGTTGTATTAAGGACGGATATTCGCAATATTAAAAGTCAAAGTGCCATTGAGCGTCTTGGTGCGCATTATGATGGTGTGCTACGTCAAGATGCGCTACGAAAAGATGGAACTGTTCGCGATACTGTTATATACAGCATAATCAAAGATGAATGGCAGGGCATTAAACAGCATTTAAGCCAGTTACTTAGCCAAAGCTATAAGGTTTAACTTATAAGGTTTGATTATGTATTTAACTACAATCTATATGTAAGCGATGTTGTTGGCAATGAATGCATTGAAACAGATAGCCTGTTAAATCACCGTCGATACTGAGGTGATCTTGGATAAGCTCTACTGGATAACCATTTTCTTCGATATCGGCTTTGATCTCATCCCAAATTGGTTTAAGCATTTCACTATCCGCATAAGCGATAAACTGACATGGTTCATTGCAATGCACCAGCCAAACTTCTTGTTGCCAACTATGATAACTTGGCGTTTTTAAGCAGATTTCATCTAAAAACTCAGGGTTGATTTTTTCGGATGGAACATTTGGGTTTGAAGAAATACCTTCAATGCCACAATAGTCATTGTATTCTCCATCGTATTTTTGCGCTGCTGCACCATTGGCAATACACCACGGACAGATATAATCGGGTTCATCTATGCTATAGAAAGAACATACGTACTTTAAATCACGTTGTTGATTGCAAATTGAACAAATACCATCTTCTTTTTCAAACAGATCAAGTTTGTATGCGTTGGGATGATATTTAAACTGAGGATAATCCATATTTTTGATTCTTCTAGGCTGAGATTTTAACTATTGAATGCTAACAATAAAATTCTACACGAAAACTTTCAATCAGTTCAGGTGGAACACGTGTTGTTTGTCCATTGGTGCGCATGAACAATTCGCCTTTGTAATACAACGGACGGTCCGATTTATTACATTTAAAGACCAATATGGTTTTTCCTTGAATCTGTATTTCTTCTAGTGTGGTATAAATATTTGAAATTTTGTTACTTTCGTGTGCCAGTTTATCAATCAAACTCCGCTTCATTAAGTCGAGTGAATTATTAAAGTGTTCCGCAAGTTCATTTTCAATCCCTACAATGGTTAAATCATCAGCAACACCTATAAAGACATAGCCATTGCGGGTATTCATAAATGCAAAGCACGCTTTGACCCATTTATCTGATTTGCGGTTGGTTAATAGGTCTGTGGTACGTTCTTTAAATTCAATCCGTTGATTTTCACCCAGTTGAATTAAATTAAAATAGTACTCTGAACAGGAATTCTGCCGATAATGATTGAGTGTGGTCTTAATTTTTTCTAATGATTTATATGCGGCAACAGTTTCTAAATTATGAATATCTTGCCATTGGTAAATTAATTTAATTTTTAACTCGTTGGCTAAGTTTGGATCAGCAAGGTATTCAAAGCTCAAATTGAGATATTGTAAAATTTCTGTGTAAATAGCATGACTGGCAATTGGAATGGAAATTTTATTAAAAGTATTTCTAATTTTTTCTAAATTTTTGTGAAATTCAAAAGCTTCTTGGTAAAAACTTAAATATTTAAACTCATTTAAAATATGTTCATAAGGGCGATGAAATGAGTTAGGAAACAGTTGCTTGGGCGGTATATGGATATATTTTTCAATCTGTTGGAAATAATATCTTAAGGTTGGGTACTTTAAGGCCTGATCAATATTAATTTCAAATTTCTCAGAAAGTGGCTTAGTGGTATAGGCTTGAAAAAACAGCAGTGTTTGGATTTCTTTGTATTTATTGGGGTAGTCATGCCAATGCGTTTCTAGAAACTCATTAAAATTCTTAAATTTATTGGTGAGATACATGTTCAAATCCATAGCAACACCTTTAATCCTCTATTGTTTGGTGTTCGGTATTTACAACAAATATGTCATCAGACTATTTATATATAGTTATTTATAAGTTAATTAAGTCAGGAAATAAAGCGTAAAACTTTAAATCGGATCGTGAAAGTTGTTAGAAAATATAACAAATATTTCAATTTGGTGAATAGCGCATTTGACTGCTTCATTTCGTCATTCATCGATAATTTGCGGAATCGCTAAACTTGGATCTTGGATAAATGATGCTAATCGTTCTTTTAATGAGGTGGCTCGTTCAGGAACAGCATCAATTGCAATCTCAGCGAGCCTCTTGACCAATTGTAAATCACCAGCAGCACTAGCTACATAGCAGAGGGTACACATGTGTGCGGGATGTAAGGGATTTATACAGGCCTGATGCGCTTTCTTGAGAAAATCTTCAGGCCAATGTGCTAATTGATTAAAGAAATTTTGGCTTTGACGATTCCACTCAGATACCAGAAATTGCACCATTTCGTTAGCATCTTGTTCATTTGAGGTATATGACCAGTCGTTGTCATGATCATTGATCAAATAAGGCAGGATCGAACTACGCCATGCACAATCATAATCACGCATTTTTTCAATATCTAAAGCGTTACCTGTACATCGCATAACATATTCACCTAATGGGATGAGGTGAATACCGAGATTAACTTGAAAACAATGTCTTTTAATGGAGTGCTGTATATCGACGATTCGAATAACTTCTCCCTCAACCTGCTTAAATACATCGCCTTTTTTTATAAAGCCCTGTGCTTTTAAAATGGGATAAAACTGACGTTGTAATAGTTTGGAAATGACTTTTTTATCCATTAGGTATATCCATGGTAAAGGCTAGCATTGCCATAGAAATTTAGCAGTTTTACCCTGAGGGCAATCAAATAGGTAGGCGGAACCTCCTCCACCAAAATTCATCTCAGTTCTATGATCAGGTCCAGTCTCTAGTTGAGCAACAAAGCGCATAGGCTTTTGGCAGCAATCACATTCAGGTGTTTCATCATTTTGCAGCCACTCAGCTGAGCCAGAAAGCTGACCTAAAATTTCTCTCTTGGGTCCTTGCCAAAGTTCACGCGATTGTGAATATTCTTCTTGCGAATCTTGGAAAATCTTGGCGCCATATTCCGTTTCACGTAAGGTATTTTCAGGTTCTAACGGTTGGAATTTTTCAAGAGCATGAATCTCTGTAATGACAATAACTTTATTACCACCACCATCTGCATCCCAGTCATCACACATCCCCGGATCTTGGCTACACATAAAGATCAATTCTAAACCGAGATCAGTTTTTACTTTGCCAAGGTATTGCATTGCACCATCACAATTTGTGCAGCAAGGCCATTCAACCTGTAAGCCAATCGTTTTAACAGGAAGACCACCAAAAGAGGTTTGATCAAGGTGTTGTGAGACTTGGTCTAAAATTAACAGTTGAGTCATTGTTATTCCCTATTTTATTTATATTTTAATTAAGCTAGTTAGATCTTAACTGTGTACAACATATCCAAAGATTCCAACCAAGCTGCTATTCTGGGTTAAGCCCAATGCAAGTCGAGGCAAGACACAACCTGTAATGATTGTTCCTTTCGGGTAATCATCAGAATCGATTTGTTCTAAAAGTGCTGAGTCACCAATCCGAACAAATGCACAGTCGATAAAATCGTGTTGTGCTGCAAACCAATTTATCATCTTGTGCCAAGGCTGAAAATATTCTGCTGGAGATTCTTCACCATCTTGTTCTACTTCTTCCCACCACTGTGTATTGGTTGTAAGCGGTTCAGTCGTAATGTTCGCCAAAGGAAAAATAGTATTGGCAAAGTATTGTTGAATCAGTTGAGGCGTAATTTTTTGGCTAGCTGAGTTGTGTGAATGCATGATATAAAAATCTTGAAAATAATCACCCGAGTTTGAACCCATGCCAACTTCAACATTTGCCATGATATTGGTGATTTCAGCGCTCAATTTTTGACAAAGTTTTAATTCATCGGAATCAATTTCATGCTGCAATGGGATATTGTGCTTTGAAATAGACCCATCATTATAAACGCTGGTAAAGCGCGAAATGATATTGTTAGGCCATTCATCTGTATCAGCACCCACATCATAATTCTGCATACATTCAGATAATATTTTTAATCTTTCTTCACTTAACGCTAGTTTTATATTCATGATTTTGCCAAATTTAATGATAAATCTTAATCATATAAACGGTAGATTCCAGTAAAGCGCTCACAGCCTTTTTGTGTTGTCGTCACAGACAAAATTGCTTTTTGGAAATTAAGCACATATTTACAGTCATGTTCATTGTCTAAAATTTCATTCTTTTTTTCAGGCGTGGTGTAAGCCAACAATGAGACAATTTGACTATCTTTACGGTTATTGGGATTTCGGTAGGCGATGCCTTCAACTTTAATCCGATCTTTAGTCAGTTGATGGATTTGTAAATGGGCGGGTTGCTTCGAAATTTTACCATGTTCATATTTGATGAAATGTTGGGTTAAACTTTGATTCATTGAAGTGTAAAAATTTAAGTCTTCTAGGCGAATATCGAACTGTTGTTTGAAACAATCGTTGCTTTTACATTGACTTAAACGGTTGAGCCACAAACGATGCGTATCATTGATTAAGCGTATTGGTGCATCTGTGACCAAATATGCAGTGAGATAGCTCTCATTTAATTGAGCGCGCAGTTCACTATACTGCGAACCACATAACTTTTTTAAAAGTGATGAATCTTGGTGCTTACAGTCAAGAGGCAGGGCGTAAACAGCTGATGTACTGATACAGCTCAAAATGAGACCAGACAAGAGTGTTTTAATTTGATTAAATTCTGTATTCAACAGCATGATCGCTTATACTTTCACAATGTTTGCATACGTACTATAGCGAAAGAGAAAGTACGAATACAAGATTTTTAAATTTTAAAAACTGCAAAAGGAGCTAAGAATGATCATACCGATTCGTATTGGGCAGGGAATGGATGTACATGCTTTTGAAGAAGGTGATTTTGTAACTTTGGCAGGCGTTCAAATTCCACATACGCATGGTTTAAAAGCACATTCTGATGGTGATGTCGTGTTACACGCATTATGTGATGCTTTATTGGGTGCATTGGCTTTAGGGGATATTGGACAGCATTTCCCAGACACAGATGCTGAATTTAAAGGTGCGGATAGCCGTAAACTTTTAAAACATGTTTATCAATTAATTTTAGACCGTGGTTATAAATTAAATAATGCCGATATTACTGTGGCATGTGAACGGCCTAAATTAGCCAAACACAATTTGGAAATGCGTCAAAGTATTGCAGATGTGTTAGATGTTGATGTGACTCAAATTAGTGTTAAAGCAACAACCACAGAGAAATTGGGTTTTACTGGTCGTCAGGAAGGTATTTTATCCACTGCAACAGTCTTAATTTCACATTTAGCAAAGTAATTATTTTTATATTTTAGATCTCTTACTTATCTATCTACTGAGAAATAATGATGAAGTGGTAGATAAGTTTTGATGTTTTCTGATTTTAATGCGCTATAGTCAAATTTTAGCTACAAAAAAAGCCCTTTAAAGGGCTCTTTTCATATGCAAAAATTAGTTAGCTAACGCTTTAACTTGTGCATTCAAGCGGCTCTTGTGACGAGCAGCTTTGTTTTTATGGATGATACCTTTATCCGCCATACGGTCAATAACTGGAACTGCAGCTTTATAAGCTTCAGTTGCAGCAGCATATTCACCAGTAGCGATAGCAGCGATTGTGCGTTTGATATAAGTACGTACCATTGAACGCAAGCTTGCGTTGTGTTTACGTGCTTTAACGTTTTGACGAGCACGTTTTTTTGCTTGAGCAGAGTTTGCCACTCGTGCACTCCTTGAATTAGATGGGTCTGGGCGGGCTGAAACCACATCTGAAAACCACATCAGAGGATTATCACCAGCCCGTAAACAAGTGCCATATTGTGATTAAAGAGGCCAGTAAAGTCAAGTGTTGACATGCTTTGACAACATTTTTGTTGAAGAAAAATTTGAAATAAAACGTTAGATTAGTAATAAATCTAGGAGATTGTTTAAAAAATGACTAATTCGATAAAAAATGCGATTGTGATTGGAGCAACAGGCTTAGTGGGGCAACGTCTCATTGAACAGCTCAATTTATTGGCTGATTGTGAAAAAATTACAGTTGTTGTACGACGAGAAAATCCTGACTTTTTAAAATTTAAAAAAGTTGAACAATTTGTATTGGATGACTTCCTTCTACTCAATGATCAAGATGTCAGCGGTTACACCCATGCATTCAGTTGTTTGGGAACGACTATTAAAAAGGCAGGTTCTAAAGAAGCTTTCTATAATATTGATTTTGAGATCAATGCACATTTTGCAGATTTATTTGAAATGACTGAAACCCATTTACTTTTAGTCAGTGCGATGGGGGCAAAAGCCAGCTCACCAATTTTTTATAATCAAGTGAAAGGTGAACTTGAGGACTATATACAAAAGTTGAATTTATATCGTTTTTCAATTATTCGCCCATCGTTACTCCTTGGTGATCGAAATGAAAAGCGATTCTTGGAAGATGTAACGCAAAAGCTGTATGGTAAATTTTCGCATTTGGTACCCAATTCTTTTAAATATAAGCCAGTGACAGCACAACAAGTGGCTCATACTATGGTCGAGGCTGCTCAAACACAAACTCAAAAAATTGAAATTTATGATAATTTGCGTATACAAAATAGCAAATAATGGAGTGATAACGTGACTACAGTACCTTTTGTAACTTGTGATTTATTAGATGATCACCCAGACCAAGACATTCAAACCTTGATCCCATCTCTAGATGGCAAATTTTTTAGAAGTTATGGGGCTCGTAAAACCTTTGGCGGTCAAATCGTGACAGTCAAGTGTTTTGAAGATAATTCACGAGTGAAAGAGTTACTTGCTACAGATGGAACAGGCAAGGTTTTGGTTGTCGATGGTGGAGCATCCATGCGTTGTGCCCTGATGGGTGACATGATTGCAGAGTCAGCGGTTAAGCATCACTGGAATGGTGTGGTGATTTACGGTTGTGTACGTGATGTAGATGCGCTAGTTGAACTTGATCTAGGTGTCCATGCATTGGCTTCAATTCCACAAAAAAGCAATCGTAAAGGCATAGGTGAGGTCGATATTCCTGTGTATTTTGGTAGTGTCACTTTCAATTCTGGTGAATATATCTATGCAGATAACAATGGAATTGTGGTTTCAAAAGAAAAAATAGTGGATTTATAAAAAGCTTTATTTAAGCGAAAACAATCGTCTAGGGGGTATACAATGGTGCATCATCAAATTAAAGTTGTACAAGCTTTGGCTTCATCACTGACTGAGGGAGGCCGTGGTGTAACAGGAACTCCGTTTCCAAACCAGCCAGAAAAGGCTTTAAAGTTATATGAGTTTGAGGGTTCACCATTTTGCCGCCGTGTACGAGAAGTAATGACCTTGCTCAATTTGGATTATGAAGTCTATCCATGCCCTAAAGGTGGGACCAAATATCGTCAGGTTGTAAAAGAAAAAGGTGGAAAATTGCGTTTTCCGTATTTCATTGATGAAAACACGGGAACAGCAATGTACGAATCGCAAAAGATTGTTGATTACTTATTTAAGCATTATGGTAAAACAGGCAAAACACCAAAGAAATATTCTCATTATCCTAAATACCCAACGGTCGCTATGGTGGGAACCATTATTAATGGTGCACGCGGGGTTTGGGTTAATAAAAAAATTGTTGATCGTGCAAGTCCAGCGCAATTATTGGAATTATGGGGGTTTGAAGCCAGCCCCTATACACGTGTTGTGCGTGGTGTGTTAACTGAATTAGAAATTCCATTTATCTTTCATAATGTGGCTAAAGAGTGTTGGCAAGATCTAGGCCCAGCAGTTTTACGTTTAAAACCGGGTAAATATGTTCCTTTGGTGGGTGGCAAACGTGAAAAAATTATTCCAGTTATGGATCGCGCAAAGCAAGACATTCAAGTGCCTTATTTAGAAGATCCAAATACAGGTGAAAAACTCTTTGAGTCAGCAGCAATCGTACGTTATTTACAGAAACAATATGGTTAACTCTATGTGTCAAAAGCACCGAACATAGGTGCTTTTAATTGAAGGATAAATGTGGATTTACAAGAAAATTATCTTGAATATCGAAATCATATAAATACTTTAAAGACTGACCAAGGCTATATAAAGTATATTTTGAAAATTCAGCAGATCATGCATCAACGGCAGTTGGTATCTTGTATGAGTGATTCAAAATGGCTCAAACTTCTGCATGCAATGACAGACTTGGATTTTCCACCTGCATTTATTGTCAAATTGGTGACTGAAAATAGAGATCTACAAGCTGAAGATCAATTTGTGAAGAAAATTCCGTGGTATTTGGGTGATTGGCATCCTTTCTATCACGATGCTATGCCTGTATTTATTGGAATTGAATATTTAATTGTAAAGCCTATGCTAAGCAAGCCGAGGGGAAGATTGATCGATGATTTGATTTTAGATCAAACAGATCAATTTCGTACTTTATTGCAGCGTTTGAATATTGTGTTTGATGAAAAAAATAGTTGTTTTAAAATTTATGCTTATCACTCAAAGTAATTTTAAAAATAATGACAATAAATGTGTCTGAATAAAAAAGTCAAAACTTATTGCTTTAATCATTTTTCGCAACATTTCTATCCATATAAATATTGTGAATTAGTGGATTGTTAACGATAAAAACTTAAGCTTTAAAACAGCCTATGTTAGATTGTAACCAATAGAATATTTTGAGATAAATTATGACTTCAACTCGAATTCAACCTGTTATGAATCGTCCAGGGGAAAATGCCTTATTTATTGTTTTAGGATTAAGGCTTGGGGCTGAAGTAATAGATACAGTAATCGATTTTGCAGCAAATTTTTCAGCATTAACACGTAGTTTAACCAACCGTTATCCAGATGCACAATTTAGTGCAGTCATGGGATTTGGGGCAAATGCGTGGGAACGTTTATTTCCTGATCAGGCTAAACCACAAGAATTAGAACAGTTTAAAGAAATTAAAGGGCCAAAATATACGGCTGTTTCAACAGAAGGCGATTTGTTTTTCCATATTCGTGCTGATCGCCAAGCGTTGTGTTTTGAAATGGCAGATATGATCAATACGCAATTAAAAGCCGTAAGTTATCCAGTGGATGAAGTGAATGGTTTTCGATATTTTGACGGTAGAGCGATTATTGGCTTTGTCGATGGGACAGAAAACCCAGAGCCTGAAATTGCAGCTGAATATGCGCTGGTGGGTGATGAAGATCCAGACTTTAAAGGTGGCAGTTATGCATTTATTCAAAAATATATGCATGATATGGATAAGTGGCGTGCGCTCAGTGATGAAGAACAAGAAAAAGTCATCGGACGTAAAAAGTTTAATGATGTTGAGTTGAGTGATGATGTAAAGCCGAAAACAGCACACAATGTAGTGAGTAAGGCGCATGATGCAGATGGCAATGAAATTAAAATCATGCGTGCAAATATGCCGTTTTCAAATCCATCTAAAAATGAATATGGCACCTTCTTTATTGGTTATGCACGCAAATTTAGTGTCACTCGACAAATGTTAGAGCATATGTTTCAAGGTGATGAAGAAGGTAATTTAGATCGTTTATTAGATTTTAGTACAGCAGTGACAGGAACCTTATTCTTTGTGCCTACTGTCGATTTCTTAGATGATTTAGGCGACGAATAACGCTGATGGTTTATGTTCAGGTAATGGGTCGTTTTAAAACGGCCTTTTACTGCGAACTTTTGTCATCTTTGTTATGATGAATCTTTGATTTAATTGAGTTTTAATGATGTTTGATAAAATTGCAGCATTATTTAAGGGCAATAAAAACGGTCCTGAACAAGTTTTTCTACAAGAAAATAATATTCAAATTGATGCTGAGCATGGTTTTATTGTAGATGGTATTGTTTTAAATCGTGAGTTATCTGAACGGCTGGAATACTTTTCTAACCGAAAACTCAATAATTTTGATGATTTAAAGGCTTTGTTCTATAAAACAATTTTGATCAATGAAAAGATTGATTTAGAAATCGCGACAAACAACTATGTGCAAAGACTTGGCAATACAGAAGAAAATTTAAAACAATTCAAACAAATTATTCAAAAACTCAATGATTATTATAAAACGTTTAAACGAGAAAAATAAATCAACTTAAGGCATGGATAACATTTGGTGGAATCGGAATATTTCACCAAAGAATGATGTGTGATGTTGCTTAGATTTTTAATTGTTATTAAATGGCTATTCTCAATTCATTTGCAAGAGCTTCCACAGGTCTATGATCCTGTGAGTATGTCTTGAGGCTGATGTGAATTCTATCCTGATGAAGAAATGCTGTTGTTGAGTCACTGCGCAGATAAATAGAATAAACAAAATCACTCAACTGAATAAAGTCATCATGTTAAACTATTGCTCATGTCTTTTAGACCCTATGCGATTATGTTTAAACAAGAAATCTCTGACCTCAATTTAAAACAACTGAAAGCAGGCGAAAAACGCTGGATTGGCACAATGCTCGGTTCATCTGCAGCCTTATTGTTTAAGGAGATCGCAGAGAAATCGGATCAGCTCTTTGTATTGGTTGCAAAAAATAATCAGCACTTGGGACAGTTGGAAAGTGAATTAGAATTTTATGGGGTAAAACCAACAATATTTCCAGACTGGGAGATATTGCCATATGATCGTTTATCTCCGCACCAAGATATTGTCTCTGAAAGACTGTCGATACTTTCCAATATGCCACAAAAAGGTATTTTATTAATCTCTGCAACCACCTTGGCACAACGTGTTGCCCCTACATCATGGGTATTGGGTGAGCATTTTGATATCCGCGTTGGTCAGAAATTCGCATTAGAACAACAAAAATTAAAACTGGTTCAGGCAGGTTATCATCTGGTTGATACAGTTTATGATCATGGGGAGTTTGCGGTACGTGGTAGCATCATGGACATTTATGCCTCTGGGCAAAATGCGCCTATTCGTATTGATTTATTTGATGATGAAATAGACAGTTTAAAATTCTTTGACCCAGAAACCCAAAGAACAACAACAAAGTTAGAGCGTTTTACCGTACTTCCTGCAAAAGAATTTCCGTTAAAAGAAGCGCGTTCAACATTTCGTGATCGTTATGCAGAAAGTTTTCCAACTGCAAATCCCAAGAAAAACCCAATTTATCAAGATGTGTTAGAAGGCATTGCTTCTCCAGGATTAGATTTCTATTTCCCATTATTCTTTTCACAGCAAGCCATGCAAACACAAAGTTGTTTGGTATCGTACTTACCAAGCAATGCGATTGTCATTACAGATAAACACATTGATGAAGGATTGTTGATTTTTTGGACAGATGTGATGCGTCGTTACGAAGACCGACGCCATAATGCTGATCAACCGCTATTACCACCTGAAGAAATTTTTATACAACCGAATCAACTATTCGAATATTTAAATCAGTTTTCAAGAATTATTGCCTCAACAGAAGCAATTGAATTAAAAGCAGGCTGTATCAATTTGTCGGTTGAATTGCCGCCACGATTGCCTGTAGATCCTAAACAAGACCAGCCATTTAAAGCCGTTAAACAATATGTGGATGAGGCCAATCATCCAGTGTTACTGGTGGCTGAAAGTGCTGGACGTCGTGAAACTTTAAAAGATGCTTTACGTGCAAGTTTAGGTGAAATTCCAGTTGTTGAAAGTTTTGCTGTATTTCAACAATCTAATTTCTCTGTCGCGATTACCAATGCGCCTTTGGATCGTGGATTGGTCATCAGCAATGATCTATCGGTTATTTCTGAAAACCAACTGTATGAACACCGTGTAGTACAGCGCCGTAGAAAACGTCAACAAGAGGTTTCAGAAGAGTTTCTGATCCGAAGTCTGACGGAACTCAATATTGGTGCGCCAGTGGTGCATATTGATCATGGTGTCGGGCGTTATGCAGGCTTAGTCACCTTAAATATTGATGAACAAGACTATGAGTTTCTACAATTAAACTATGCAGATGATGCAAAAGTGTATGTTCCTGTCACCAATTTACACCTGATTAGCCGTTTTAGTGGTGGTGATCCTGATTTAGCACCTTTACATAAATTGGGTACAGATGCATGGAATAAAGCAAAACGTAAAGCACTTGAACAGATTCATGATGTGGCAGCTGAATTGTTACATATTCAAGCACGTCGTCAGTCTAAACCGGGGATTAGCTTTGAGTTGGATCAAAGTGCATATATGCAATTTTCCAGTGGCTTTGCTTATGAGGAAACATTGGATCAGGCCAATGCCATCGAAGCGACTCTATATGATATGCAACAAGCCAAACCAATGGATCGACTGGTTTGTGGTGATGTTGGCTTTGGTAAAACGGAAGTGGCGATGCGCGCGGCATTTGTTGCTGTTCAAAATAATAGGCAAGTGGCTGTCTTAGTACCTACCACCTTATTGGCACAACAGCATTTTGAATCATTTAAAGATCGCTTTGCCGATTGGCCAATTCGTATAGAGGTACTTTCGCGTTTTGGAACCAATAAAAGTCATACCAAAATTATTGAAGATTTAATCGATGGTAAAGTCGATATTGTCATCGGCACACATAAAATTCTTCAGGAAAATGTGCAGTTTAAAAACTTAGGTTTAATGATTGTCGATGAAGAACATCGTTTTGGGGTACGTGATAAAGAGCGTATCAAAGCCATGCGTGCAGATGTTGATATGTTAACCTTAACTGCAACACCAATTCCTCGTACATTGAATATGGCTTTTGGTGGGATGCGTGATCTTTCAATTATTGCCACACCACCCGCACGTCGTTTAGCTGTTAAAACTTTTGTCAATGAACAAACTAATGAAACCATGAAAGAGGCAATTCTGCGAGAATTGTTACGTGGTGGTCAGGTTTATATCTTGCACAATGAAGTAGATACCATAGAACGCGCTGCGGAAAATATTCGTCAACTTGTACCAGAGGCACGTGTCGCGGTTGCGCATGGTCAAATGCGTGAACGTGAACTTGAGCAAATCATGCAACAGTTCTATCACAAAGAATTTAACGTGCTGGTCTGTTCAACGATTATTGAAACGGGAATTGATGTTCCCAATGCCAATACGATTATTATTGAACGTGCAGACAAACTTGGCCTAGCCCAATTACATCAATTACGTGGTCGTGTTGGACGTTCACATCATCAAGCCTATGCATATTTGATGGTGCCATCGATTAAAGGCCTTAAAGGTGATGCCGAAAAACGTTTAGATGCCATTCAGAGAGCTTCAAATCTTGGCGCTGGCTTTATGTTGGCTACAGAAGACTTAGAGATCCGTGGTGCAGGTGAATTACTGGGTGAACAACAAAGCGGTTCAATGAATGCAATTGGTTATAGCCTATATATGGAAATGTTGGCCAAAGCGACCAAAGCAATTCAACAGGGCAAGACACCTAATTTTGATACACCACTTTCACTTACCTCTGAAATTACCCTGCATATGCCTGCTTTGATTCCCGATGAATATTTGGGCGATGTACATCATCGCCTTATGTTCTATAAACGTATTAGTAATACCGATACTCAGGATAAACTTGACAATATCCGTATGGAGCTGATTGATCGCTTTGGTGTACCGCCATTGCCGGTAAAACAACTGTTTAGTGTTCATCAAATTCGGGTTAAGGCTGAAGCCTTAGAAATTACCAAAATTGATATTGGGGCCAATGGTGGGGTGATCGAATTTTCACCTGATACACCTGTGCAAGCGATCAGTATTATTCAGCTAATGCAGAAGCATCCAACTTGGTTCCGTATGGAAGGTGGGCAACGTTTAAAAGTGATGGTGATGCTTGAAGAAAATGACAAGCGAATTCAGTTTATTCAGGATTTGTTAAACAATTTACTGACAGAATTAAAGCGTTAATTTATCAGGATTTTGAGCTTAAAAAATGCTCAATTTGAGATTAAAAGTGCTTATGAATTTTTTCTAGTAAATCACTTGAAAAAATTCTGTGATTCTTTAAAGTGTAATTGTGATCAGGTTCAAAACAAACTGTGTTTATTTGTACCAAAACACAAGATAACCAATATTCACACGAAAACCGATGTGTTAGTATTAGCCATCCTTTTAATTTTGCGTCATTTATAAAGATATGTTTAGTTTGCATCCACAACTTGCTCAAGATACTTTTTTTGTAGGCGATTTTCCGCTTTCAACATGTCGTTTAATGAATGATATGCAATTTCCGTGGCTGATTCTTATTCCACGTGTTCCTGGTATCACTGAGTTATATGAACTAAGTCAAGCTGACCAAGAGCAGTTTTTACGTGAATCAAGCTGGTTGTCTAGTCAGCTTTCTCGTGTTTTTCGTGCAGATAAAATGAATGTCGCTGCACTTGGAAATATGGTTCCGCAATTACATTTTCATCATGTAGTTCGTTATCAGAATGATGTAGCTTGGCCTAAACCTGTATTTGGCCTGCAAGCAGTTCCTTATAGCAATGAAGTATTAGCACACATGCGTCAAACACTGATGTTGGCGTTACGTGGTCAAGGTGAGATGCCATTCGATTGGCGTATGGATTAAGTGTAAACAGCACAAGGGAAGTGTTTAATAAAATGACATCCGAGGTAAAATATTTTGCCATTTGAACGTATGTTAGATAAAGAGCCAAAGCAATTTGAAATATTCCAGCGATTTATGGGGTATTTGATTATTGCTTTGGTGGTCATGGTTTATTATTTCACCTCCCCAATTGCAAATTATCAATTTTATGTTCCTTTTTTTATTGGCTTTATTTTTATTGTTAGCCCTAAATTATCGCGTTGGCTAGAATATTCATATGGCTCTAAGATTCGGAAGAATATTTATTTTTTAATTGATGTCATCGTTGTTTCTACCGCATTGGCTGCTGTACATTTAAGCCTCGTGGTAACTTTTGTATTGTTATTTGCACTGATCTATACAGCGATTAACAACAAAATTTCTTTTATGATGGGCTCTTTGGCAATTTTAGTTGCCTTTGTTGTGTTTTATACCAATATTATTTTTATCTTTGGTTTTTATGATTATTTTCAGCAAACCAGCCCTGAGCTATCAGTCCTGTCTTTTATTAGTATTATCTTGTTTGTAAACATCGGAAATTATTATCAAAATCGCCGTATCAAAAGTGTAGAAACCAAGAAAAACACCTATTTCAATGAAATGAATCGTTATATTGAGTTGTCAAATCAACTCAGTCGTTATGCGCCATTACAGCTTTGGCAGGCGATTATGCGTGGCGATACAGAAGCCAAGATTGAATATAAACGTAAAAAAATGACGGTTTTCTTTTCTGATATTCAAGGATTTACAGAATTATCAGAAACTTTGATTCCAGATGATTTGGCCTTTGTATTAAATGACTATTTAAGTCATATGACTGAAATTGCCAAACAATATGGTGCAACCATTGATAAATTTATGGGTGATGCAATCCTGATTTTCTTTGGTGATCCAGACTCACAAGGTGTGGAGCAGGATGCGAAAAACTGTATTGATATGTCGATTGCAATGCGCCAGCAGATGAAATTTCTCCGTGAACGTTGGGTGAAAATGGGCTATGCACCTTTACATATTCGTATGGGGGTAAGTACCGGTTATTGCCACGTTGGAAACTATGGTGCTGTACATCGTATGGCGTATACCATTGTGGGTCGTGATGCCAATTTAGCAGCGCGTTTGCAATATGCTGCAGATATCGATGAAATTTTGGTTTCAGATGAAACCTATAAGCTGATTAAAAACGATTATCTTTGTGCACCAAAAACCCCGATTGAACTGAAAGGGATTCAAGGTAAGGTACGCACTTGGCAAGTGATGGAAAAATACTCTGCAACCAAGAATGAAAATCAGCAATGGTTTGATTATGAGTATAAAGGCTTCCACTTGGTGCTGAATTTAGAAGAAGTGCAAAACTTTGAATATCCAGAGTTGGTGGAAGTATTAGAAAAAATGGTAGAACGGATTAAGGTTCAGCAAAAACTTACCAACTCTCAAGGCGTTGCAAAGCTTAATATTGAAGATGAAGTCAACTCAAATTATTTGTAAAATCATTAAATATTAAATTAAATACCTAAGCCATTAAAAATTGCCAAGACATTAAAAAACCACTCATAAAGAGTGGTTTTTGCCTATATGAAAAGCAACTTAGTGGTTTTCAGAAGCATGGTTAATTGTATACTTTGGAATTTCAACTTCCATATCTTCGTCTGTGATTTTGACTTGGCAAGACAGACGTGAATCGGGTTCTAAGCCCCAAGCGCGATCGAGTAAATCGGCTTCAATATCATCCATCTCTTCAAGCTCATCAAAGCCTTTACGTACAATCACATGGCATGTAGTACATGCTTTAGACATGTCACAGGCATGTTCGATTTTAATACCATTATCGAGTAAGCTTTGACACAGGTTCGCGTTTGGTTCAACTTCAAACTCAGCACCATTTGGACAAATTGTTGCATGAGGTAGTACTTTAATACGTGGCATAGTCGTTACCTTAAATTAGTTTGAGTTAGACCAATCATCAAGTTTGGTGCCTTTGAGTGCATGATCAATGTGTTGATTCATGCGTTCTGCTGCAAAGGCATCGCTATAAGTTTTTAACTGTTCAACAGCATGCTCAATCGATTTGATATCGTTTGTTTCAAGCTGGGCTTTTAAAGCTTCAGCGGCTTGGTTGAGCGCAGTCAGTTGTTCAGTACTGAGCAGGTTGGAGTCGACCTTTAACGCCTGTGTTAAGGCTTCAAGTTCACGCTGTGCTTCAACTTTAGTTTCATTGAGATGGCGAAGATTTTTATCTTCTTCAGCGAATTTATAACCTTCTAAAAGCAAGCGTTCAGTATCGGTCTCAGACAATCCATAAGAAGGTTTAATGTCGATTTGCGCATTGACCCCTGATGTGGTTTCTTTGGCTGAAACAGTAAGCAGGCCATCTGCATCGACCTGAAAAGTGACTTCAATACGTGCCTGACCCGCGGTCATTGGTGGGATACCATGTAATACAAAACGACCTAAGCTGCGGCAATGCTCAACTAAGTCGCGTTCGCCTTGCAAGACATGGATCAACATGGCCGTTTGACCATCTTGATAGGTGGTGAACTCTTGACGGCGTGCAACAGGAATGGCTGTATTACGTGAAATTAAACGTTCAACCAAACCGCCCATGGTTTCTAGACCAAGTGATAGCGGGGTAACATCTAACAGTAATGAACCATCTTTAGAATTTCCAATGAGTTGATTCGCAGTGATCGCAGCGCCAATCGCCACAACTTCATCAGGATTGATGGTACAAAGCGGCTCTTGCTTAAATACTTCACGAACCACTTTCTGTACAGCATAAGAGCGGGTTGAGCCACCAACAAGAACTACATTTTGAATATCATCGAGTTCAAGTTTTGCATCACGCATGACACGTTTACACACATTGATCGTCTTATCTAATGCCACTTGAATAATTTCTTCAAATGTCGTGCGATCTAGCGTGAGGTGATGTGTCAGAACTTTAATATCAACAGAGGTAGCATCACTGAGTGCTTCTTTGGCTTTACGCGCAGAAACGATAAAGTGCGCATATTCTGCATCATCTAAAGTTTCAATATTCAGTTGTTTTTTTGCCCATTTAACAATAAGGCGATCTAAGTCATCGCCACCCAGTGCGGTATGACCACCTGTAGCTAAAACTTCAAACACACCTTGAGAAAAGCGTAAAATAGACACATCAAATGTACCGCCACCTAAATCATAAATGACATAGTTGCGATCTGTTGTTAGATTGCTCTCTTGATCTAAGCCATATGCAACAGCTGCAGCGGTAGGTTCATTGAGTAAGCGTAATATATTTAAACCTGCGAGTTCAGCTGCATCACGTGTAGCTTGGCGTTGCGCTTCATCAAAGTAGGCTGGAACCGTAATAACAGCGCCATTCACCGGATTGCTTAAACTTTGTTCAGCGCGATCTTTCAGTTGTTTTAAAATTTCTGCAGAGATTTCTACAGGTGTTTTACGACCTTGAGCTGTTTCAAATGCTGGCATTTCATTATCAGCACCTGCAAGCTTGTAAGGGTGTTGAAATTTAACATCTGCTTTAGAACGGCCCATAAAGCGCTTAACAGAAACAATGGTATTTTTAGGGTCAGCAGTAATAAACGGTTTTGCTGCGTCGCCATATTCGGTCGAATTTTTAGAATAATGTACAATAGAAGGAAGTAACACGCGACCTTGCTCATCGTTCAGTACTTTGGCTTTGCCTGATAATACCGTAGCAACAAGAGAATGGGTTGTCCCTAAGTCGATACCAATCGCAATACGGTGTTCATGTGGCGCACTTGATTGTCCTGGTTCAGCAATTTGCAAGAGTGCCATTTGTCACATCCTTAAAATAAAAACTAAAAACAAATTCGGGTAAAACATATAATGAAAGTTAAAATTTAGAAATCATCATCTAAACTAAAATCTTCATCATCTAAAAGCTGATCTTCGGCTTTATCAATATCATTCATGACTTTTTGAAAGAATCGTAACTTGCGCACAGTGTCGCGTGCTTCAGCCCAATCTTCATCCTCAAAATCAATTTTGAATTCACGAACTAAGCCATCAATCCATTGTTGGACTTCTTTTTTTAAAGAATGCAATTGTTCAGTATTGGTTGCTTCATCAAGCTGCTCACGAATTTCTAAAGCAGATTGTAAGAACTCAAAATCACTAATTGATTGATCTAAGTGATGATCTTGCTTTTTGAGTGACAGTAGATAAGCAGCACGACTGTCTACATTGGATAAAGCTTTATATGCCTGATTAATTTCACTTGATTTAATCAAAGCTTTGTCTTTATCTTCAGCTTTATCAGGATGATATTGCTGTTGTAGTTTTAGGAAATTAGCTTTTAATGTCGCTAAATCAATATCGAGTGCTTCCGGGAGATCGAACAACTCAAAATGACTCATGGGAGATACTCATCCACGATGTTTTACAGGAAAACGGTGTAATTAAATGTGATTAAAACAGTGCAAGACACTGTTTTAACATGAGAAAAAGCAGGGCAGATTATACAGTGAAAGATTCACCACAGCCACATTCACCTTTTTTATTTGGGTTATTAAACTCGAAGCCTTCATTTAGACCATTTTTAACATAGTCCATTTCCATACCATCGAGATAAACCAAACTTTTTGGATCTACAAAAACTTTTACACCAAACTGCTCGAACATTTGATCATGAGTGTCGATATCATCAACAAACTCAAGTACATAAGCTAAGCCAGAACAGCCTGAAGTTTTCACACCAAGACGAATACCTTCACCCTTACCGCGATTCTTTAAGTAATTGCTGATATGAGTTGCAGCATTTTCAGTTAGATTGATCATGAAAACTCCGTTAAAAAATCATCTGCTAAATTTGACGAACAGATATTAGGCTTTAGTTTTCTTGCTACGGTAATCTTCAACAGCAGCTTTAATTGCATCTTCTGCAAGTACAGAACAGTGTACTTTTACAGGAGGAAGTGCAAGTTCAGTTGCGATGTCGATATTCTTAATCGCCTGTGCTTCGTCAAGCGTTTTACCTTTTAACCATTCGGTTACGAGTGAACTAGACGCAATTGCAGAGCCACAGCCATAAGTCTTAAAGCGAGCTTCTTCAATTACACCACTGTCATTCACTTGGATTTGTAAACGCATTACATCGCCACATGCAGGTGCACCCACCATACCTGTACCAACATTTTCTGCATTTTTATCCAACACACCAACATTACGAGGGTTTTCGTAATGATCTATTACTTTTTCGCTATAAGCCATGTTGCTTCTCCAAACCTCGGGGTCAGCGTTGATAATATGTATTTCTACAATCTAATTTGGTGGCATTTTACTGATTTTCAATAAAATGCCGCGTTTTGATTTCAAGGAACTTAGTGTTCAGCCCATTCAACTGAATTTAAGTCGATCCCTTCTTTGTACATATCCCAAAGCGGAGAAAGCTCACGCAATTTCTCAACAGCAGCTTTAGTAATCTTAATTACATGATCAATGTCTTCTTCAGTCGTATAGTGACCAAAGCTAAAACGAATTGAACTATGTGCTAACTCGTCAGAAAGACCGAGGGCACGAAGTACGTAAGAAGGTTCAAGTGTTGCAGATGTACATGCTGAACCAGAAGATACAGCAGCATCTTTTAACGCCATCATCAATGATTCACCTTCAACAAAGTTGAAGCTAACATTTAAGTAGTTTGCAACATTGTATACAGGGTGGCCATTTAAGAAGACTTGTTCTAAATCTTGTAAACCGTTCCAGAGTTTGTCACGGAGTACACGTAAACGTGTTTGTTCAGCTTGTAAAGATTTGCCAGCAAGCTCAAATGCTTCACCCATACCGACAATTTGATGGGTTGCAAGTGTACCTGAGCGCATACCACGTTCATGACCACCGCCATGAATTTGTGCTTTGATACGAACACGTGGGCTACGGCGTACAAATAAAGCACCAATGCCTTTAGGTCCATAAACTTTATGACCTGAGAAGCTCATCAAATCAACTTTCATGGTAGAAAGATCGATTTCAACTTTACCCGCAGCTTGTGCAGCATCTACATGGAAATAGGTTTTATTGGCACGTGTTAACTCACCAATTGCAGCAACATCTGTCACAGTACCAATTTCATTGTTAACCATCATCAATGAAACAAGTAGCGTATCTGGACGAAGTTCAGCTTGAACCATTTCTGGGGTAATTAAACCAGTTTTAGGTTCAGGTTCAAGATAGGTAATCTCAAAACCTTCTTCTTCTAATTCACGACAAGTATCTAAAATTGCTTTATGTTCAATTTTACTTGTGATGATGTGTTTGCGTTTAGAACCGTAAAACTGAGCAACACCTTTAAGGGCAAGGTTATCAGATTCAGTAGCACCAGAAGTCCAGACAATTTCGCGTGGATCAGCTTTTACTAAATTTGCGACTTGTTCACGTGCATATTCAACTTTTTCTTCAGCTTGCCATCCATAAGCATGTGAGCGAGAAGCAGCATTACCGAATGTACCATCAAAGGTTAAACACTCCATCATGCGTTCTGCTACTTGAGGATCAACAGGCGTAGTTGCTGCATAGTCAAGATAAATCGGACGTTTCATGTCAAATACCTGTAACCGATAAAAGGGCTGAATCAAGAGGTGCTGAATTTTGGCGAACCGCAACGGTTTGTACGTTGTCACGAGCTACTAAATCCGCAAGGGTGATTTTAGCTAAATAATCGGCAATATGGAGAGAGAGTTCTTGCCATAAATCGTGAGTTAAACACATTGCACCATTTTGGCAGTTGCCTTTGTGGTCACAACGAGTCGCATCAACAGTTTCATTTACAGCTTCAATAATTTCTAAGACAGTAATTTCTTCAGCATGGCGCGCTAAGTGATAACCGCCATTTGCTCCACGAACACTTGAAACTAAGCCATGACGTTTAAGTTTAGCGAACAATTGTTCAAGATAAGCGACAGATATCGTTTGGCGGGTTGCAATTTCTGCAAGCGTAATCGTTTGTTCAGGTGGCTGCAATGCTAAGTCAAGTAGTGCAGTCACTGCATAGCGACCGCGAGTAGTTAGGCGCATGATTCGATACACATGTTTTAGACTAGATGTATGAATTTTATGAATCCTGACTAAAATAGTCAAGTATTTTTAAGTTTAATTCTGACTAATTTAGTCAGAATTTATTACTTGAACAAAAATTACAGGAAAAATTCAATTTTTGTTCAAGTTTTATGAAAATATTTGCCAAAGATTATACACGACTAATGCCATAAATAGAAAGCCCAATACGCCTAAAGCCGTATATAAACGTTGTTGATTGAGCTGCAAGCGTTTAACACGATTTTGATATTGTTTCACTTCAACTTGGAGTGTGTTGATCTTAGAGCGTTGCTGATCAATCTTTTCAAGCAAAGGGGCAATGCGTTTTTTTGATGCTTTAGTCTGGCTGTCATCATCTGGATTGGTTAACCATTGCTTCCAGTCTGAAAGCAATTTAGGTGCAGTTAAGTGTACAACCAGATCACGAAACTGTTCCTTGAGCAGGTTATCGCCCTCCAGACGCATTTTTTTCATGCTACGACGATTAGCAAAGACAAAAATTTGGATGAAATCGATGAGTGTGCTACTCACAGAAAGGTCAATAGCTTTTTCTGGAGGCTGTAAATCAAAAAGAATACCACGATCTGTAAATTGAACATAAAAGTCAAAATAAGGAATATAACTATTCATTTTAATTGTAATCTGCTGTCCGACGAATTTTTTTGCCTGTAAGCGAACAACACGATCATGTTTTAATACGAAAGAATAAATGGTTTCCAATATAATCATGACAATGTTTAGCAACAAACGAGAATGACCTTGCTTTTGTTGCGATTCATTCATAAAAAATTCCTATAGCAAAACAGAGAGTCCGATCTCTAAATAAATTTGAAACAATCTCATCCATGACTTGAAACACAATATTTCCACAATGATATAAAAATTATCTTAATAACCATTGTCGAATTGCCAAGTGTTCCTTAACATTAAAACAATTACTTTGCTTTGTAGAACAGTTTAGCAAAAGGTTCAATAGTTTTATTTGATAATATAGCAATATTTTCTACATAATTTGGTCATATAGGTCATTACACGCTGGAGTTTGGGGTAAATGGAGCAAGATATGAAAAAGAGCAACAAAGAACAAACGGATCTTTATGAAGATCAAAATGAATTTGATGAATCTCAAATAAAGCCTAGAAATCATAAAAAGTCAGCATTAGATTTCAGAAAATATACAAAACAAATCTGGTTGGCAGGGTTGGGAGCGTTCTCCAGAGCCGAAGAAGAAGGCAATAAACTCTTTGATTCTCTAGTCAAGGTGGGTGAGGAGCTTGAATCCAAGACAGTTGAAGTCACAGATCAGACAGTCAATAAAGTCACTGAAAAAACCAAAGAGTCAGTTGCAGAAACCAAAGACAAGGTTGAAAAGCTTTTAGATCAGCGTGTAAATCATTCATTAAACAGAATTGGTTTAGTGACTGCTAAAGATCTTCAGCATTTGGAAAACTTGATCCTGCAACTCCACAATAAGGTCGATGCATTGGCTGAAGAGAACCAAAACTTACGCGACCAATTGCTAAAAAAAATGAAATAATTACCATTAATCCAAAAAAATCGTAAATTTTAGTCGTAATTTTTGTGAAAAGCGTGTTTGGAGTCTTGCGTTTCCCCCCAAAGCATTGCTATAAAGTCGTCATGGCCTTTGATCTACAGCCTTGGAACTTAAACAAACGATATAAGAGGACGTAATCTTCATGAATAAATCAGAATTAATCGATGCGATTGCAGAAAAAGGGGGATTGTCAAAGTCCGATGCTGGTAAAGCATTAGATGCGACTATTGCTTCAATTGGTGAAGCGCTTAAAAAAGGCGACACAGTGACTTTAGTCGGCTTTGGCACATTCAGTGTTAAAGACCGTGCTGCTCGTACTGGTCGTAACCCTAAAACTGGTGAAGAGCTTCAGATTAAAGCAAGCAAAGTACCTAGCTTTAAAGCTGGTAAAGGCTTAAAAGACTCAGTAGCTTAATCTGAGCTTGTTAAAAGCGCGCCTTTGTGGCGCGTTTTTTATGAAATATATTAAATTATCAGTGATTGCTCGTTCATTCATTTCACAATTTCAGTTAGAATCCTTACGAAATATAATATTGGAATACTCATGGAATCGTTTCGCACTCTCATAAGGGGCTGGTTTGGTAAAGTTCTCCTTGTGTTATTTTTAGCGCCATTTGCTGTGGTTGGTATTGAAGGCTATTTCAGCGGTGGGCAAAAAGCAGACGTAGCTAAAACTGTTAATGGTCAAGATATTTCTAAAAAAGAGTTAGAAACGGTTACAAAAGGCTATACAGATCAATTATTGGCAAATCCTGCTATACATGGGGATGAGTCTTTATTGAACAAAGAATTTATTGCAAATAAAGCACTTGATTACCTAATTAGCCAAAGTCTTTTAAGACAACAAGCTGATAAGTTAGGTGTGACTTTGAGCGATGCTCAAATTGAACAGAAAATTGCACAAATTCCTGCTTTTCAGGAAAATGGTAAATTTTCAAATACACTATATGCAAATTATTTACGTTCACAGGGTTTAACTAGCCAAGCATTTATCCAAAATATTCGCCAAGATTTTGCCTTAAGCATTTTGAGCTCTACAATTTCGGATAATGCACTGATCAGTAAATTGGATATCCAGCAAATTGCCAACCTGCAATCTGAACAACGTGAATTATTCTTATCAAGCGTTAAACTTGATGACTATAAAGCCAATGTTAAAGTGACCAATCAGGAAATTACGGATTATTACAACAAGCATCAAAATAAGTTTAAACAAGTTGCTTCAGTAGATGTGGACTATGTCGTGCTCAGCCCAGCGACATTGACACAGCCAAATGCGGCAGTGACTGATGCTGAATTACAACAAGCTTATACTCAGTTTGTAGAAAAATATAAGCAAAGTTTGAAGCGTGATGTTAAACATATTCTGATCACGACTGATTCTCGTACGCCTGAGCAAGCTGCTACACTTGCAAATGAAGTGTATGCAAAAATTCAGGCAGGTACGTCATTTGCTCAAGCTGCTGCGCAATATTCAGAAGACCCTGATTCTAAAGCGAAAGGTGGTGCACTTGCTGCCTATGCGCCAGGTGCCTTTGGTGATGATTTTGATAAAGCTGTGAACTCAACAAGTAATGGTCAAGTGTCTAAGCCTGTTAAAACTCAATTCGGTTATCATTTGATTGAAGTGAATACACCAGTAGATTCAGTACCATCGTTTGAGTCGAAAAAAGCTGAATTGACTGCTGAAGTTTTAAAGAATAAATCAGCCAACTATTTCTCAGACACTGTAAATAGTTTAAATGAGCAAGTGGTCAACAGTGATGCATTGGATGTGGTTTCACAAGCAGTGAAGACTGTTCAAGTCCAATCTGCAAATAATGTGAATTTAACGACAACCAATCCAGTTCTTGCTGATCCTGCTGTTAAATCTAAACTGTTTAATGATGATGTGAAAAGTGGAAATACGACGGCATCAAGTAATATCCAAACTGCCAATGGTGATGTTGTCTGGGTTAAAGTTCGTAAGTATCATCCAGCCGGCGTACAGCCTTTAGCGCAAGCAACTGCACGTGTAAAAGCACAATTGATTGAACAAAAAGCGTTTGATGCTGCGCATGCAAAATTAAATGCCATGATTGCGGATTTCAAAAAATTGCCGGCTCAAGAGGTTACTGCGAAATATCAGTCTAATTTTGTCCATGCTGGAACATTCACACGTTCAAAAGGCCTTAAGCGTGAGATTGAGCGCGTTGCCTTTAGCCAGCCAGTACCTAAAGCAGGCATGTGGTCTGTCAGCACTGCCAAGCTGCCAAATGAGTTAGTTGTTGTGGCTGTAGCGAATGTGAAAAAAGTAGATACTGCTCAGATGGATCCTGCTGAAGTTCAGCAACTTACGCAAATGTATCAGAAGTTCCGTGGTGAACAATTATTAGATGATTATTCGCGTTATTTAAAAGCACAAGCAAAAATTAAATAATTGATCTTCTCGGATTAAAAAAAGCGCCTCGGCGCTTTTTTTATGTGAAATGGAATATAGCGTGAGTACAGGAACTATATAACTAAGATGTGATTAGCGGCTGTCTCTAATCTTTTTTAGATCTGATTGCGATATTGGCTTGGGCTAAGTTCAAATTGTTTCTTAAATGCCTGGCTAAATGCAGTTTCAGATGAATATCCCACTTGGTGTGCAATCTGCTGAATAGGCAGTTGTCCCTGTTTGATTAGCTGGCTGGCAAGACGTAAGCGATGTTGTTGCAAGTAGGCTAAAGGTGTTTCCCCAATAATTTGATTAAATAAACTGGCAAATTTAGAACGCGACATACAACAGGTTTCAGCTAAGCTTTCTACGGTCCAGCTTTGTTCTGGACGGCTGTGAATGGCTGCAAGTGCATTTGAAAGTTCAGGATGTACCAGAGCATTTAACCAGTTATTGTGATCTTGCATTTGCTCAATATAGTCACGTACACACTCAATCATCAAAATACTGACGACGTGGTCCATAATTTTATTTTTACCTGCCATGGTTCTACGGGTTTCAGCAGAAACAAAATATAATCCAATTTTAAGCCATTCAGGTGCCTCATCACTCAAGGCATTTTGTATATGCAAATATGGTGGCAGTGCATTGATCAATGGACGAGCCATGATTGCATTCATATGGCATCGTACAGAAAGGATCAGGGTCTTTTCTGAGCTTCCTTGACCAAATTCAATTGCGTCTTGTCTTAATCCATCAAATAGTGATTCTATATTGAGGCTTTCAACTAACTGCGTGTCTAAATGATTTTTTACCGTGTGTGCTAATCCTGCTGGGATTAAAAACATATCGCCGGTTTGTAGTGCAACAGTCATTTTGGGTGAAAATTCTAAATAAGCATTTCCATACAGAACAATATGCGCGATCACGGCATCTTGTTTTGGGCTCTGAAACGACCAATCACCTTGAGCTTGAAGGTAAATATATTCTGAATGGTTGAGATGAATATCATCAAAAATTTTACTTAAAGCATCCATAGATTCAGTTCAAATTTCCTGTTCTCAAATAATAAAAATGTTTCATGCTATTAAAACATGTGCGCAAAGGACAAACTCTATGTTGAAGATGCCAAAGACTTTTTCATAGGTTTTATGGACGCTTACAACTGTCTTTAAGTTGAATTTTACATAAATATATAACTAAGTAGAAAGATAGGGAAGATATAGCCATGAATGCACCAGTTCAACTGACAGAGCAGCAATTGCAAGAATTAAAACCAAAGTCAGGTTTGGCACTTGATAAAAAGCGTTATCTTTGGATGATTAGCCCATCACTTCCAGTGATTGGCTTAGGAATTTTAGCGGGATATCATGTTGCACCTAAGCCACTGAAAAAAGTTTTTGCATTGGGTGGGCCACTGGTACTGCATGTGATTATTCCAGCCATTGATTCATTGATTGGTAAGGATAAAAACAATCCGACCAGTGAAGATGTAAAATTACTTGAGCAAGATCCGTATTATTCACGTTTGGTCAAATCCTTTATTCCGATTCAATATGTCGCCAATGTATATGCTTGTTATTTGGTGGGACGTAAACAAACATCACTTTTAGATAAGATTTTGCTTGGTGTTTCAATGGGTGCAATTAATGGTATTGCCATTAACACAGCACATGAGTTAAGCCATAAGCATGACCGTATGGACCATATTTTATCGCATTTGGCATTGGTTCCATCAGGTTATAACCATTTCCGTATCGAACATCCTTATGGACACCATAAACGCGCTGCGACGCCTGAAGATCCAGCTTCATCGCAAATGGGTGAAACCCTCTATGAGTTTTTACCACGTACCGTCATTGGCTCATTTAAATCAGCGATTGAAATTGAAACCAACCGTCTTAAACGTAAGGGCCTTGGATTCTGGTCTAAAGATAATGAGTTATTGCAAGGCTGGACAATGACCGCAGCATTCCATTCATCTATGGTCGGGTTATTTGGTAAAGGTATTTTGCCTTATTTGGCAACTCAGTCAGCTTATAGTATTACGTTGTTTGAGATCATTAATTATATTGAGCATTATGGTTTGTTGCGCCAAAAAGATGAAAATGGCAAATATGAACGCACAATGCCTGAGCATAGTTGGAACAATAACAACATCGTAACTAATTTATTCTTATATCAGTTACAACGTCATTCAGATCATCATGCCTTTCCGACACGCCCATTCCAAGCGTTACGTCACTTTGATGAAGCACCTGAATTACCAAGCGGTTATGCAAGTATGCTGTTGCCAGCGATGATCCCATCGTGGTGGTTTAAAATTATGGATAAGCGTGTATTTGATCATTACAAGGGTGATTTAAATAAGGCCAGTATTTATCCTAAACGCCGAGCAAGTATTTTCAAAAAATTTGGTGTCGTGGACAAATTGTTGAATAAGTAAAATTTAATTTTAAGATAAAAGCCCAGAATTGGGCTTTTATTGTTTTTGAGCATTAAAAATATCCCAGCATTTTTAAATGTTGACTAACGCTACTTTTAGTTGTGAGTCATCCTTGTTAAAGCATAAGCACTTGTCGCTCAATTTTAATGAATGTAAAAAAAAATCCCTGAAATACTATCTTTCTTTTTCTGTTTATTTCATAGTATTCAGCAATGGTATTTTAAATTTACAAATGTAATTTGGAACTTCGTATGAAATGGGAAGAAATAGGCAATCAACCGTGTTCAATTGCGCGTACATTATCTGTATTGGGTGATCGATGGACCATGCTTATTTTACGTAATGCTTTTATGGGTTTACGTCGTTTTGATGATTTTCAAGAAAATTTAGGTGTGACAAGACATGTATTGTCTGAACGGCTAAAACGTTTGGTTGAGCATGAAATATTGGTTAAAGTGGCTTATGTCGATCGACAAGAGCGTTATGAATATCGCTTAACTGAAAAGGGTTTAGATCTATATCCTATTTTATTAACCATGGTGGTATGGGCGGATAAATGGATGGATGAGGGTCTGGGAGCGCCTATGGTGTATCAACATACCGTCTGTGGTCATGAGTTTACTCCGATATTGGTTTGCTCAGAATGTCAGCAGGCGGTGAATGCGAGACAGGTGAAGCCAATCGTTACCTCTGCGTTTTTCCAATACTTAGCGCAGAAAAAATTAGCTTGATTGCTATTCCCTAGATGATTTTTCAATATTTATCATGAATTAATTTTAGATTAAGTTGTTGGTAAATTTCATAAAAATCTAAAGGCAGGGGCACTCATTATCTTTAGTGTTTGTGAAAATGTTTAGATGAAGCGTTGCAAGTAATTTGAACTTTTAATTACTGATATTGTTTTTGATTTTTGTTAACAAGATATAAAATATGTGATTGTTCAATTTTAAAAAGATATAATTTAAATTAATAAGTAAAAGTATGAAAAACAGTAACTGTAATCTTAGTTTAGAAAATAAGGTTTATTGCTTGATAAAGAATTTAGAGTTTTTTTTAACAGATAACTTTGATCAAGTCATTCACTTTTATATACTTATTTAACTGATGCAAAATTTTAATAATTTATAAAATATTTAATATGGAGTAATCGAATGGGAATTGGTTCAAGCCCAACAGTCGGAAGTACCTGTGATACGTGCCTACAGAAGTTTACGATTTATTTTCGAAGATGTGAAGATAACATATATGATGGAACTTATGGTTTTGATTGGTACAGACCAGAATACTTTAAAAAATTAACCAACTATAGACCGAATGCAACAACAAAATTTGGAAACAAAGTTGCTTTAGTCAGTGGTTCGATACAATCATTAAAAGCGACATATACCCAAGACCAAATTACCAAAATTAGCCCATTTGGCACAGAATATATCCCTGCATGGTTAGCAATGTACCCAAGCTCACAGGAGGATAGCAATAGTTCTAATCCTGTCAATCAAGGGGTTAGGCTTAATTTAGAGTTGAGACTATTAGATTCAGAAAATAATTTTTCATTAAAAAATGATGGAACAAAGATTAAGTTTGAAGTTTCAAATCCGAATATTATTATTGAACCAGCAGAGTTCAGTGTCGAAGATTTTATTTACGCCAAAAAAATGACCCGAGATTTAGGCGAAGATACTAAAAGAGAAGAAGAGATTTATTATCTAGCTTCAGAAATAGTGAATATTAAGTGCACAAGTGCTTTGCAAAAACATGAAGAAATCATTGTAACAGCAATAAAAGGAGAGACCCAAGAGAAAGTTGGGAAGCTAATGCTTTATCATAATGCTGTGATTCCTACTATATCAGTTATCTTTGTAGACGTTATAACTGATGGAAAAAAACCAAGCCGTTCACATGATTATGAAAATTTTTTAAAGCATAACTCATTTAACCAAGCTTTAATTAATGTAGAAATAAAAAATGCCCCAACATTTGATTTAAACAAATATCGTAGCAAAGACGATGATGTTAATATATCTTTGAATAAATTAAATATAAATGACACGGGTTATTTTTTAAGTGACTTAACTAAGTTTTATAAAAAATATCAAGATAAAAACTTAGCGACTAAAAATTATGTTTTCGTCACAACTGTAGAAATAAAGAATGCAGTTGGTGCTGGTGGTGACAGCGTTACTTTATTTAACTGTCCTCAAAATATATTTAATCAAGTCGTGGTACATGAATTAGGGCATCGTTTTGGATTAGATCATTTGTTTGAATCACAGAAAATTACATCCAAAGGATCGAGCTTTCAATTTATACAGGGTACTACAGCTAATTTTTTAGATTATGATCATTCGGATGGCGTAAATTTAAAAAATAAAACTGCAGTCAATCCAAATCAAACACTAAAATATTTTTTCAAATACCAATGGGATTTGCTCAGGAAGAAAGTGAAATAATTTATGCTATCGCCAGTTTAGATATTTACTCGCTATATTGATGGGTTTGATCTCATATTGAATTAAACGAATCAATTTTTATGGAGTGATCACAAACAATTTGCAGGTTTAGGGATACCTGCCAAACGGCTTAAATGGCGGGCAACCAGTCCTGTATTAAACTTGTCTTGTAGAACAGCATTATCAATTGCTGGGTTGATCGTTTTCATTAAAAATTTAATTAGTGGACGAGTTGCAGGTGAGTGGCCAAACTGGGTATAAAATTGACGTACTGCATGCAACACTTCAAAATGCCATGGGGTCAGTTGTAGATCTAAACTTTGTGCTAACTCTTGGGCAACCTGTTCATTCCAAATGGTGTAATCTACTAAATGACCATCTTGGTCTAACTCAAAGCTCATAAAACCACCTAAACAAAACAACTGAAACAATGTAACTTTTGATCAACAAAACATCAAAGATTGATTTTTAAAAAATCGAAGATAATTGACAACCTAGCCCACTATTTTAAACTGATACAGCGGTTAAAGTCTAAAACCAACTGAGCAAATTGTGGGTAAGAAATTGATTTAAAATTTTCAGGAATGGATTCAGATAAAATCTCAGCATCATTTTTAAGAAGATAAAGATTCTGTTTGTTTGTTAAACGCTGATCTGCTGCAAACAGTACCGCATCACCCATTAAAACAATGTGATCATGAGAACCATACAGTTGATCCAACTGATTCAAGATATGGTCTGTATGTATAAAAGAAGATTGAATTAAATAAAGTGTTTTATCTGACATTTGAACTTTCCATCCACAGCTTACCAATACAACACATGATCAAAAGACTGAATAAATTCAGCATTCAATTCTACAAATTCCAACTCTTGTTGTGATTGAGTAACAAAAGGCGAGGATTTATTCATATTTTCTACTAAAACTGGTGTTAAATCATAGAATTCAAAGCTATCGACCAGATTTGAAGCAAGCTTAAATACGTGATTTAATTGGCTAAAAGCCATTTCTGATTTAAGTAGGCTTAATCCAGCGTCTTTAAGTAACACTTTGACTTTACAGCCAAAAGTTGCAAGAACCATGGTTGCTGACAAACTTTCATGTACCTGCAATGTATTTAAATTTGCTTGGGTTATCACAACGAGCACAGTATTCACACAAATTACCTTTTAAATGCAACACGCTAATGGGATGATCAACTTAGAAATGAATGATACGATCTGTAGATTGAACGGCATCTGCAAGTTCGCCTAAACCCACAAGCTCAAAGCCTTTTGCAAGATTATCGGCTGGAATTTGGTGACGTTTGGCATTCTCTTGATCTGTTATCCCCCGCGCTAATGCAGCACTCACACAGACAGGAAGTCGAATTGAGAGTTTTTGCCATTCTACAGATAAATTACGTTGATCGTCAGGAACCCATTGCAAGTTGTTCGCAACTTGTACACCATCTTGATAAAAGAAAACACGAAATTCTTGATCTTCAGCTTGCAGTGCCTGCGCTAAACCCAATGCATGCCATGCATGAATTGAAGTCGGTGCTGCGGTGATTAGTAATAAAGTACTCATTTGATGGCGATTCACTTGGAGAATGGACAGTTTGCAACATTCAAACTTGATAATGATAGGTAGTATACAATGATTTTAGTGACTGGTGGTTTAGGCTTTATAGGCTCGCATGTGGTTTTAAGTTTGCTAGCTCAAGGGCAAGCGGTCGTCATTGTGGATAATCTAGCCAATGCCAATCTGCAATGCTTAGAGCGCTTAGAATTTATTACAGGAATGTATATTCCCTTTGTCAAAATTGATATTCGTAATACTCCCGCTTTAAATAAAGTATTTGAACAATATTCAATAGATACCGTTGTGCATTGTGCGGGATTTAAGTCCATTGAAGAGTCAAATCTAAAACCACTTGAATATTATAATGACAATCTCAGTTGTATTATGAGTTTATTACGCGCGATGCAGCGTACCGGTGTCAGAAATTTGGTACATCTTTCTAGCCTTATGGTTTATGCGCAATCAAGTTTAGAGCTGAATGAACAAACCGCATTTAATTATAGTTACCCTAATCCTTATATAAAATCTCAGCAAATGATTGAAGAAATCATTAAAGACACATTCAAAACTGATGAAGAATGGAAAATTGCCATTTTAAGGGTTTCAAATGTCGTCGGTGCATTTGAGCATGGTGTCTTGGGTGAGTTTGTTGCACCACTACCTAAAAATGTTGTTCCTTTGGCTTTACAAGTTGCGGCTCAACAACGTGATCTAATTGAAGTACAACGTAATTCAGAGACTGAGGATAAAACGACTGAGCGTAGCTTTGTGCATGTTCTTGACGTATGTGAAGCAATTAAATCAACTATTCTTTGGCTACATGAGCAGGGTAATGTTTATCAAAGTTTTGATATTGCAGGTCCTGTCTGTTCGATACAAAACCTGATCCACTTGATCGAAGAGGTTACGGCGAGTCAAATCCATCAAATTGATGCGGTGTATAAATTAGATGAACTGGATCAGGTTGCATCTACCAGCCAAAAAGCATTTGAGCTTTTAAAATGGAAAGCACAGCGCTCGCTTAAACAAATGATTGAAGATGAATGGCGTTTTTATCAAAATACCTTAAACAACCGATAAAAATCCAGAATAGATGATTATTGTAAATAATTATCATTTACATGTTTGGTTGATTTGTTTAGCATAATCGCTTCGCTGAAGCTGGTGTTTTTACGCAGATGTTGTCAAAACAAGCTTTAACTTGAAAATAAGATATGGATAAAGAAGAGGTTGAAAATGCAAACACGTATTGAACATGACACAATGGGCGATGTTGAAGTCCCAAGCGAAGCAATGTGGGGCGCACAAACTCAGCGAAGCGTAGAAAATTTTAAAATTGGTACAGAACATATGCCACGCCCGATGATTCGAGCGATGGGTCTGGTTAAAAAAGCAGCGGTAATAACCAATGCCAGCTTAAACCAAATTCCGCATGATCTGTCACAGTATATTGTCGATGCTGCCGATGAAGTAATTTCAGGCAAATGGGATTCACAATTTCCTTTGGTGGTTTGGCAAACAGGTTCAGGTACGCAAAGTAATATGAACTGTAATGAAGTCATTGCCAATATTGCCAATCAAAAATTAGGTAATCCATTAGGTTCGCAAAAGCCGGTGCATCCGAATGATCATGTCAATCGTGCGCAATCTACCAATGATTCATTTCCAACAGCGATTCATGTGGCTGCTGCGGTACAAATCAATGAGTTGCTTATTCCAGCAGTAAAACGTTTACGAGACACTTTACATCGCAAATCTGAAGCGTTTGACGATATTGTTAAGATTGGTCGGACTCATTTACAGGATGCAACACCGCTTACATTAGGTCAGGAATTCAGTGGCTATGTTTCACAGCTGGATCATGGACTAAAACGTTTACAACAGGCTTTGGTGTGGCTCTATGAGTTACCACTTGGTGGTACAGCTGTTGGTACAGGTTTAAATGCGCATCCTGAATATGCAGACAAAGCAGCGGAAGAATTAGCCAAACTGACGGGGTTACCATTTATAAGTAATCCCAATAAGTTTGAAGCACTTGCTGGTCGTGATGCTGCTGTATTTGCTTCTGGTTCATTGAAAACCTTAGCTGCGAGTTTAAATAAAATTGCCAATGATATACGTTGGTTAGCAAGTGGACCACGTTGTGGCTTGGGCGAGTTGCGTATTCCTGAGAATGAACCTGGTTCAAGCATCATGCCTGGTAAAGTCAACCCAACCCAATGTGAAGCAATGACCATGGTGGTTGCGCAAGTGATGGGGAATGACACCACGATTAACTTTGCAGGTGCAGCGGGGAATTTTGAACTGAATGTTTATATGCCTGTGATTGCATATAATCTTGTTCAGTCGATTCAATTGCTTGGCGATGCATGTAACAGCTTCGATGAACACTGTGCTGTAGGTATTGAACCAAATCGTGAAAAAATTGATTACTTCTTACATAATTCATTGATGTTGGTAACAGCACTGAATCCTGTGATTGGTTATGAAAATGCCGCTAAAGTTGCCAAAACGGCTTATAAAGAAGATAAGACTTTAAAAGAAGTCGCGATAGAACTTGGCTTTGTCACGGCTGAACAGTTTGATGAAGTGGTACAACCTGAAAAAATGGTACGTCCAAACGCGAAATAATGAGTTGTAAGCGACTATACTATTGATGATTTATTGAGAAAGCATCAGTCGTTTAAAAAAGCACCTTAAGGTGCTTTTTTATTTTGAATTTGGAGGAGTTATAGGACTCGCATTAACCATGTTTCTTCCGAGCTTTATGGTCACTTTTATTATGTGATGACCCTCTAATTGAGCGCCGTTTTCTCAAAATACTGAACAGCAGGTGAACGTGACATATAGGCTAAAGCCTGTTCTGTATCACCTTCATGAAGCGGATTAAACTTTGGAGAGGTCCAACGTAGAGTGGCTTTCCATAGGTATTTAATGGTCGGTAGGTGATCTGTTTTGGTTGCAGTTTTTTCAAACTCTCGAATAAAAGCAAAGAATCCACGGCGCATTAATTTTTGGATTTGTTGATGTTCAGTATCTTGTTGGCCCAGACTACGAGCAAAATCAACGAGGAAGTAAATAAAAAGCGGAAAAATTCCCATCATAATGATTTGTCTGGAAACATAAAAACCTAGCTTTTGTTGTAATAAATGCTCAAACAAATCATAAGCGACACAACGATGTTCAACTTCTTCCGCAAGATGCCAGCGGAATAAATCAGCCATAGCTGGATCTGCTTTATTCCAAGATTTGCTATCAAGCGTCCATTGCCCAATTGTACCTGTAAAGTGCTCGATCGCTGCAATAACACCTACACGAAAGATTAACCAATATTCGTCAAATTTTTTCCCTTTTAAAAAAGGAATTCCTAATGGTTTGTCACCTAATAAAATGTTGAAAACAAGATGGGCACGATTTAATGGTTCTTGTATGTCATAGCCATTTTCTCTTAAAAAGTCTTGTACTTTTTCATGTGCGCGTGCATGTGCAGCTTCTTGACGGACAAAGCCAATAACTTCTTGTTTTAATTTTTCATCTGTAATATGTGGGAGGGTTTTATTAAATACCCGACAAAACCAAAACTCACCCGCAGGCAAAAGCATATTGATACCATTGGCAATATGTGAACATAGTGGATCATCTGGCATCCAACATACAGAAGACTCAGAAAAATCGAAATATACTTTTCTTGCTTTAATTTGATGACTTTCCGTGATCATTGTGGTTATCCAACATGAAACTGTTAAGCGATTAAAAGTTTTTACCATTTAGAATAATTAGCGACCATATCCTTTGAGGACACTTTTTTTGTGATTTTTACTCTTTTGAATAGAAAATATTGCTTTATAAATTTGACGTTATTTATTTAAATTATTGATATTTTTATTTTTTATTTTAAAAATTCAGGAAATAAAGTTGTGAAAATCAATGTGGATAAGATGATATAAAAATAATTTTAATGTATTGAATCAGCTATAGAAATATCAAATTTCTATATTGGAATACTGAAATTTAAACTCAGCGATTATTCAACAAAAAGAAGGATAATTCACGAATTATTAATTGGTTTAGGTTGATGATTTTACTAAGTTTTATTTCATAAGCTCTGCATTGTTTTGGGGGTGTAATATTTGTTTTTTATTTATATATCATATATTTATAATTTAATTTAACCTGGGGTTGCTGTTAGTTTTATCGATTTTATTAACAATTTTTAATTTTATTTTTCAATAAAAATTAATTTATAGTGTCAGCTCAACTTTATAATATTGACTCAGGTATAACATGAATAAAAGAAAAGTTATTACAGTCTTCATTACAAGTGGCATGGTCACTTTTGCCATAGCCGCAACCACACTATCACCAAACCAGAATAACCAGAGTGGAATCATCCCAACAGGCTATGATGATCTGATATTTAGTGTATCTAATGGCAATTGGGTGAAGAATATTTCCTTACCGAATGTAGCAAAAGAAGGTGCCTTAATTACAATTCAATCAACTGCGGGTTATGACAGTGATATTGATTTAAGTAATGTAAATATTGAAAAAAAAGGCGTTCTCACGCTAAAGTCTGGAAACAGTTATCGTTTTAAATTTAGTAATGGAAAATGGGAGTTTTATGCGCCTGAAACTGCCAATTTTACGCCTGAAAAAAATGGCAATACTATTCCAGTATTTCAACAATCACAGGCTCAATATGTTGTAAGTGATGCTGCTTGGACTGATACAATTCATTTACCTCAAACAGGTCAGAATGGCCAGATTCTTGTGGTTAAGTCCAATGCGCTTAAATCCTCAAAAATTAATTCACAAAATGCTTTATTTCCGAGTACATTGGTTGTCAATAAAAATGATGCATATATCTTTCAATATAATCAAGAACTGAGTAAATGGGTTCCACTGTCTGTTCCGACACGTATTATCAACGTGATCAATGGTAATACTGCGGCATTAAATACCGCTTTGCAAAATTTAACTGCACCTAAAACAGAAATTCGTTTTGCTGATGGGGCGTGGGTGTCTTCATTAAAATTACCGCAAACAGCAAACGACCGAGATCGTATCATTGTTAGCTCAACTGCAAGCTGGCAATCAGTGATTGAAAATGAAAATACCAATACCACCGCAACCCTAAAAATCAACAAGGGCAATCGTTATGAGTTCATTTATATTGCAGATAAATCGTATTGGGTGTTGGCTTCGTCTCCTAAAACTGTATTCACTGCAAACACCGCTGCACAAGGTTTTACATTTAAAACCCCTGTTGTTGAAATAACCGCTGATAATGCACAATGGGCACCTGTTGTAAATTTGCCAGCGGCTCAGTCGGGTGACAAGGTCATCGTATCTAATTCTGCGGATACAGCGTTTACAGTTTCAGGTAGCAACATTAGTGCAAGTTTGAAAAAAGGCGATAAAATCCGTTTGATATTCAACAATGGGGTTTGGAACACCGATAGCTATCAGATTGATCTATTGCTTGTGAATAGCCCGGTAGTCAATGACAAACTCGGTGTAACTGCTGCAAAAATTCAAGCCCGTGAAGCACTTAGATTAACCAATGAAGCGCTTGAAAACTCGCAAGCAAAAGCCTACTACAAAGAAGTCGGATACTTGGATTATCGAATCCCTGGAACGACACTCGGTGATGCGATTAATTTAGGACGTTCAGATGCCACCGTACAAGCGGAAAGAACCAGAACAGGTGCTGATGCGATATATACCATTACAGATCATTCTGGTTGCGGTCTCGCCTATGTAAATAGCACACCTAGCAAGTACAACATGATCGGATCACATAACTATGGTTGTGGTATCACTGCAATGCGGCATGAGTTAGGGCATAACATGGGGCTAGGACATAGTTTTGATCGAACCACAGGTTATAACTGGGGATTTGGTCATCCTTTAGGTAGTACCATTATGGGTGGAAATCAAATTGGCTTATATTCAAGCCCAGATATCTATAGTCCTGAATATGGCGTGCGTTTAGGTGAAACTGACAAATTTGATGGCTTAAGAAAAATTAATGAGAATGTTGAAGCTATTTCAAAATTTTTAGTTGCGGTTAATCCATAATGAATAAACGGATATATCTCATTATTTCCGTTGTTTTAACTGTTTTGGTGGTTTCTTTGTTGGCTTGGTTCATCTCAGGTCAACAGGAGACAGCTGATACAGCTAAAGCGATTGCGTCTAAACAAAATGAACAAATCGATCAAGTGAATTCACCGAAACTAAATGCAAATCTTACTGAAACACAAGTATTGCAACGTATAAAAGACAGCCATGCTCGCCGTAAACTTGTAACGCTGGATGAGGACAAATTACGTGCAGGGATTTTCAATCAACAGATGTTCAATTTGAGTACTGTCGATACGGTGTCTATGCATAATCCCGTTCCTTTGACAGATGCACAAAAAAAAGATGGGCGAATATTTCTGAGGAATGATCTATATACCTTAGAGGCGAAGAATGTCGGTGATCAAATCGTGTTTAATGTGTCAGGCTATGGTTTAAACAGACGGGCTGTTATAGAACGAATAGAAGTAGATCCAGGTGAAGATATTGTTAGTTGGTCAGGCTCTCTAGAAGGAGGAGATCAAAATAATGAGAAGTTTCATATTACTCAAACCATTAAAGACAATTTTACCATGGGCACGATTACAGCAGATGGTAAAACCTATACCATTTTGATGAAAAATGGCTATGGATGGGTCAATGACGTTGCCAATGAATCTGCCGCACTTGAGGCAGCGGAAAAGGAGACGGATCATGTACATTAATTTTTTTAATCTAAAGACATGATTTATTCTCTAAACCTGAAGTAGCAATAAAATGAAAATAGTAATTACAGCGTCATAACAAAGATTTAGACACCTCGAAAGGTGTCTAAAATCATCATTTATTTAAAATTATTTACGTACTGAATCAAGTACTTCTTTGTTTGTCACAACTTCTTGTGCTTTTGAATAACTTTCAATCAGTAATTGATAAGCAGGGAAGATTTGAGTGTACACTTGAGCCCATTCAGCAGCATCTTCACGGTTCCAAGTTTGTTGAATTTCTGAAGCAACCGCCGCTGTATCCATCGGTACCGCACCTGCTTGAACCACACGTGCTAAGGTAATTTCTTGTGCCATTTTGCTATACGTACCTGATGCATCAACCACAACAAAAACTTTATAGCCATCAGCAATTGCACTAATCGCTGGAAAAGCCATACACACACTGGTAATCGTACCCGCAATAATCAGGGTCTTTTTACCTGTTGCTTTAACCGCTTCAACGAACTCTTGATTATGCCAAGCATTAATTTCACCTTTACGTGCGACATATTTTGCATGGGGCGCATTTGCGTGTATTTCAGGAATAAGTGGGCCATTGGGGCCTTGAGGAACTGAGGCCGTGGTAATGACAGGAATGTTTGATAATGATGCTATTTTCGCTAAGGCTGCTGCGCGTTGGCGTAGTTCTGTCATTGGCATATCAGCAACGGTTTGAAATAAACCACTTTGATGATCAATTAACAGCATAACGGAATCATTTACATCAATCACTGGGGCTTGGCCATTAAAATTAGCTGGAGTAGACATTTTATATATCCTTAGTTAAGCAATCATTTGCTGTTTTTAATACTAACAGTAGGACAAACATTGAATTATGCTATTTATATGACATATTGTCTTATGTAGAGAACAGTTGCGATATTTAAGGGGATATGATGAAAGACTTAAATGACCTGTATTATTTTACCAAAGTGATTGAATATGGCGGCTTTTCAGCTGCAAGTAATGCGTTGGGCGTGACCAAATCATTGTTAAGTCGAAGAGTTGCGGAATTGGAAAACCGTTTAGGAGTAAAACTACTCAATCGAACCACCAAAAGAATTTCGATTACAGATGTCGGGAACATATATTTACAACACTGTAAAGCAATGCTTGTGGAAGCTGAATCAGCTGATGAGGCAATCGCACTGTTAAGCGCAGAGCCGACTGGAATTGTAAAAATTTCTTGTCCTACAAATTTATTGCATATTAATGTCAGTAAAATGTTGAATAAATTTTTAGCACGTTATCCGAAAGTTAAATTGCATGTGGAAGCGACAAATAGAAAGGTAGACTTGTTTAATGAACGTTATGACGTTGCAATTCGAATCAGACCCTTACCTTTAAAAGATAGTGATTTGATTGTACGTAGCCTATCCATTTCAAAACAATTTATTGTCGCAAGCCCTGATTTGTTGAATCAAAATTTCTTGATTAAAACACCAGGAGAATTAACAAGATTGCCTATTTTAATGATGGAGTCTTTGTCCTTTGAATATCATTGGGATCTTTATAATTCTAATAATGAATTATATGTGGTTAAGGATGAGCCGAGGCTAACCACTACTGATTTAAGTGCATTGCATTTAGCGACCTTAGATGGCTTGGGAATTGCAAAACTACCGGAATTAATTATTGCTGAAGACTTAAAAGCGGGCAGGCTAGTTAAAGTGATTCCTGAGTGGGAACCGATGCCAGAGCTTATTCATTTGGCCTATACTTCTAGAAGAGGTCTATTACCATCGGTAAAAGCTTTAATCGAGTTTTTGGTCACTGAGTTTGACCAGGTTTAGTTCTTTACAAGAATCAGCTTTATTCGCCCACCAGAATCTTTGATCGACAACAGGTGAATACTGCAATTGGCATTGAATAAACTGTCATAATTGTTAAAATGCATTTCTTTCGCTGTTTTCATGTTGTTTTTATTTTGTATTTAGGCTGCAAGATGATCAATAACGTTATAATAAACAGTATTTTAATTAAGGATTTTTTAATGTTATCAATTTATTTAACAGATGTTCAGGAAAATGTGCAGTTTAAAGATTACCCTGGTGAGCACCCTGTTAAATTTATTTTAAATTTCAAAAAGATTTTTCCAAGTGTAATGGAAATTTTACTCCCAGTACTTCCTGATGATGAAGACTTGGATAAAATGACTTGGGAATCCACAACTGAAGATTTTGAGATTTTTAAGAAACTCCTTACAGGTTGGGGCGTGATTGAGTTACGTTTACAAGCGATTAGCCAATATAAAAATAAAAATTTTGCAGATCAATTGCTTAAACAAGCTCAAGCCAAACGTAAAGAATTTGCAAAAAAGCAGCAACAATTGTCTACGGTTGAACTGGACTACTTATTTATGCATGAAACACATGCATTGATTGACGCTGAATTGGTTGAGTTAGGTGAAAAATTCTATTTACCTACTTTGCGAGATATTTGGAAAAATTCTGTACCTGCCAAAGTGCTGAATGCTAATTTCTAGTCAAAAATTAGCAATAGATTGAAATGCTCAAATTCATGCATAAAAGGCAGTTTTAAACTGCCTTTTATTTTTTTATTCATCTGTTTAAATTCTTTAAATTGTAGGCCCAAGCGTATAAAACATAAAAAATAGAATAAATATTGAACTGATGATACTTAATATATTTAAAACTTTCATTTTCTAACCAATTGCGATATCTAAATTTTGAGTGGAAACATTTTTAATGCTTAGATTTTATTCGGCAGTTGTTTAAGCATGATGACAATGATTTAAATGAGTTCATTCATTAGCAAGTCTGAATGATTCGATTTTAAATGTTAGTACTTCTTATTCAATCTTCTTTATTACGTGTTTGTAGGATAAAACTTCTGATTGTGGCTAAAATTATCTCAGTCTTCGTTATGAAAGTCGAAAATAGATTCACTATTATCCTTCATGCTTTACGATGTATACATCTCATGCTCAATTTTAAACTACAACGCAAGCCAGTTATGAAATGTCAACAGCCCCTTATATTTCTCCTAATTCACTTTTGCTTAGAAACATATGACAAAAGTAGATATTTCTAGCAAGTTTTTTTATGTTGTAATACTTTCGATTTTAATCAATTCATACTTGTTATGATTTTTTAAAATATCTTGATAATCTTTTTTAAAGTATCGGATTTCCCCGGGGATATATCCAAGGATATTCAGCAATGTCGAATAATTTTTTAGATTTAATTCATAAACGCCGTACAATTTATGCGATTGGACGTAATGTTAATCAATCTCCTGAGCATCTTACTGATTTGATTCAGCAAGCGATCAAGCAAAGTCCATCTTCTTTTAACTCGCAATCATCTCGGGCAGTGATCTTGTTTAATGCTGAACATGAGAAGTTCTGGAACTTTGTAAAAGTTCAACTGAAAGCTTATGCCAAAGATGAAGCAAGTGCCTTAAAAACAGAGACTAAAATGGACAGCTTTATCGCAGGCTTTGGTACCGTTCTTTTCTTTGAAGATTTAGAGGTGATCCAAAACTTACAGGAAAAATTTCCAGCATATGCAGAAAACTTTCCGATTTGGGCTGAACACTCTACAGCAATCGCACAATTTTCAACGTGGACAGCCTTAAATAGTGACGGTATTGGTGCATCCTTACAGCACTATAATCCAATTGTCGATGAACAAGTTCATGCGGAATGGGATATACCCAAAACTTGGAAACTTCGTGCACAGTTGGTATTTGGTTCAATTGAAGCGGCGGCGGCTGAAAAAGCCTATATCGATGATGCTGTGCGTTTTAAAGTGTTTAAATAATTGTTTTATTTTCTCTAGCTTCTTGGCTTGCTCAGCCAAGAAGCTTTGGTATTGAAAAGGCTAATCAATCTATTGATCTAATTATACAAAGTGTCGGTTATCTGGACCCAATTTCAATTCGCAGATTGTTTAGAAAGAAAATCGGCTTAACACCCTTAGAATATCGTTGTAGATTCAGTCGTCGGGTATAAGCTTTTCAATTGAATTTAGCTTGAAAGTTGAGCTGGTGCTATTTACTCACTAAAAGCTGAGGCGACGATGGATGCTTTTTTAAGTTTTATTGATCATTGCTATATAACAAACAAATCATTAAAAAAGAAAACGATTTCCAAAAAAGTGCTAAAGAGGCTTTGATTTAAAATTTAAATGTACTATAGTAAAGCTAGAAAAGTTGAGTAATATGCTTGGTTTTTATGCAGTTGATTCTTTATTTCAAGTTAAAGATCTACAGTTAAAAGCAAACTTATACTTTTTTCTATCTCTCTCAATATGAGCAATCAATTGTGTTAAGAAGCAGTGGTCTGTTGCTGGCATTTGCGACAGTATTTTTACAGCTTGCGGTTTTTTTACAGCCGTTATTACCTGAGCAGTATCAAATTGCTCCGGTCTGTGAAGACATCACTCAAGCTTTATTGCGACCAACACATGCACATCTTCATCATGAGCAAGAATCTAGTTTTATTCATCACTATTTGCATTTAGATCAAGCCCAGCAAGCAAGCAGTTCAAGTCATGATCATCATGATATTAACCATCAATGTCAGTATTGTGTGGTATATGGCAATTTAGTGATGCCACCAGAAATTGGCGTAAAAGAAATCCTAGTGCGTATTCAAGTACGTTTAATGGCTTATGTTGAAAACTTTCAGCATGTCTATTTTCAATTACAACGCCTGTTTCTGATTCCTCAAGGGCGAGCCCCACCTGTAGTCTTTGCATAACACATTCACCGATCCATAGGTTTAGCATTTTTAAATAAAGGCTTTAAAGCCATGCGATCGTATTTCGAATTTATTGTGTAGAGAATGATCATGATTTTTCAAAATTTCCTCGATTTGCAGGAAAGCAGCCTTTGCATGCTATTTTTAGCATTGTTTAAAAATACAGCAAAAAGAAAACAACAGATTGTACTGAATGTTCAGACGTATGCTGAGTTTGTACAACAAAAAATGTTTATCAATGTATTCAAAACTCAATCTTTACCAACTTTACCAATGAATAAGGTGATGTCATGGATCTAGGATTAACTGCTTTAGAATTGGCGCGTATTCAGTTTGCTTTTACTGTTTCTTTCCATATTATTTTTCCTTCAATTTCTATCGGGCTTGCAAGCTTTTTAGCTGTACTTGAATGGCGCTGGTTAAAAACTCAAAATCCTGTTTACCAAGATTTATTTAAATTCTGGGTGAAAATTTTTGCTGTCGCTTTTGGGATGGGCGTGGTTTCTGGTGTGGTGATGAGTTATCAGTTTGGAACAAACTGGAGTGAATTTTCACGTGTTGCAGGCTCGGTAACTGGTCCATTACTGGCTTATGAAGTGTTGAGTGCATTTTTCTTAGAAGCTGGTTTCCTTGGCATTATGCTCTTTGGTTGGGGGCGAGTAGGTCCTCGGGCGCATTTCTTTGCAACGGCTATGGTGGCCATTGGTACCTGTATTTCAATGTTTTGGATTTTATCTTCAAACAGTTGGATGCAAACACCACAAGGCTTTAGCATCGAAAATGGGATTATCGTGCCGCAAGATTGGTTTGCAATTGTGTTTAACCCCTCATTTCCTTACCGTTTAGCCCATATGGCTGCAGCAGCATTCCTTGTTTCAGCCTTGCTAGTGGCTGCAACTGCTGCTTGGCATTTATTAAAAGGACGCCGTGAAGCATTAATCAAAAAATCGTTTTCTATGGCATTGTGGATGATTCTGGTCCTTGCACCATTACAGGTTCTGATTGGTGATAATCACGGTCTAAATACCTTAAAACATCAGCCTGCTAAACTTGCAGCGATTGAAGGGCATTGGGAAACCAACAAAGGTGAGGGCATGCCGCTATATCTGTTTGGTATTCCTGATATGCAGGCAGAAGAAACCAAATATGCTATCGGTATTCCAAATCTTGGCAGCTTAATCATGACCCATACGCTGGATGGTGAGGTAAAAGGCTTAAAAGAGTTTGCACCTGAAGATCGTCCTAATTCTACCGTGGTGTTCTGGAGTTTTAGAATCATGGTTGGAATGGGCATGCTGATGATTCTACTTGCCGTGATGGCATTGTTTCTACGCAAAGGCGGCAAGCTTTATGAAAACAAATGGTTACACCGTTTTGCTTTTGCTATGGGACCTTCAGGATTTATTGCATTGCTCGCAGGCTGGTTTACCACAGAGGTTGGTCGTCAGCCGTGGGTGGTATATGGTGTGATGCGAACCAAAGATGCTTTATCTCCAGTATCTGCGGAACAAGTTGGTCTCACTTTGATTATTTTCGTTGTGGTGTATTGCATCGTATTTGGCATAGGCATTTACTATATGTTGAAATTGATGCACAAAGGTCCACAATTTATCTACGCCACACCAGAAAGCGTAGCGCATAGTGAAGAAGCGGTTATTTTGGCCTCTAAACGTCCATTGACGAGTGTTGAAGATAGCGTTGATTCCAATGAACAGGAGCGTAAATAATGATTGATTTATCTCTGATTTGGATTGTCATTATCGCCATTGGTGTATTCATTTATGTGGTACTAGATGGTTTTGATTTAGGGATTGGGATTTTATTTCCCTTTGTTAAGGATCAACACGAACGTGATGTGATGATGAACACCGTTGCGCCTGTTTGGGATGGTAATGAAACCTGGATGGTACTGGGCGGTGCAGCATTATATGCAGCGTTTCCAATGGTCTATGCCACTGTATTATCCGCGTTATATATGCCAGTTATCCTTATGGTGATTGCTTTAATTTTCCGTGGTGTGGCTTTTGAGTTTCGTTTTAAAGCCAATCGAACCAAGCATTTATGGGACAAAGCATTTATTGGTGGTTCAATTCTTGCTAGCTTTTTCCAAGGGATGATTCTTGGTGCATATATCCAAGGGATTAAAGTTGAAAATCATATGTATGCAGGTGGTGGTTTAGACTGGTTATCGCCGTTTACTGTGTTTACAGGTATTGGTGTCGTTGTGCTTTATGCAGCATTGGGTTGTGGATGGTTAATTTTTAAAACTGAACTTGATTTACAAGATCGTATGTATCAGTTGATGCCTAAATTAATCGTTGCTTTGTTTGTTATCTTTGGGGCAGTCAGTATTTATACCCCGATGGCGCATCCTGAAATTGCAGCACGCTGGTTTAGCCAACCACAATTGATGTATTTTAGTCCTGTACCAATATTGGTGGTGCTGTTTACTTTCCTTGTGCTTCGCGCATGTAAAAAGCGTTATGAACTAAGCCCATTCCTTTATACCTTGGCTTTGGTTTTCCTTGCTTATACTGGGTTTATCATCAGTTTGTGGCCTTATGTGATTCCGCCATCAGTGACTATCTGGGAAGCTGCTGCGCCACAGAGCAGTCAATTGTTTGCTTTAATTGGCGCATTGATTTTAATTCCAATTATTTTGATCTATACCGGGCTTTCATATTGGGTGTTCCGAGACAAAGTTCGAATTGGTGATGAAGGTTATCACTAAACTTAAAAGTAGCATGTTTAATCTTTTGGCTTGAGTAAAAAATAGCCTAAGTAAGATTAAACATGCAGTAGGGTAAAAAAATTAAAGGTTTAAATGAGGTAAGCAAGTATGAAACTATCTCAAACGCAATGGTTTGTCGTGTTATGGCTAGGTGGATTTCTAACATTGGCACTTATTGCTGGTTTTTTTAGAATGTTGATTCAGTTGGCCTACTAAGGTTTTGCTAAAGTAAAAATGAGGAACGCAGTTCCTCATTTTCTGTTTTTCATTAACTATTGAGATAATAGACTGAAATAAAAATATGAATCACAGTAATGGCAACAATGAAAATAATCTTAAAATAATAAAATAGCCTAAGCAAGATTATAGGAATGCAATTGGATTTTATCTTTTATAATGACATAAAAAGTACTTTATCTAATTTAAACTGGATTTTATGTCATATTTGGATCATTTTCTTGCCAAGATGAATGGTTAAATACCGATTCATTATGTTCAATGTTTTCATTATCCATAATATATAAATGGCTGGCATTGTTGAATTTTAGTTTTTGAGTATATCTAGAAAGAAATAGGGTTCTAATTGACGAATTTCTGTGGGTTTAAGACCCGCATCTAACAAGTATTTTTCTCTATTTTCGAGAACATCACGGACATCCTTAATACATGCTCTGGCTTGATCTAGGTTTAGTCCAAAGGCATTGCTACGACTGATAAGGTTGTCATAGCTTCCAAACCGTCCATCATTGCCTAAAACCAGAGCATGTTCATTTGGAAATGAGCTTGGCATACCATGAGGTAAAACATCAAAAAGCGGGCTTAGGGCATAATGTTGCTTTTTCATGTCATACATTAAAAAACCATGATTTTTTAAATGATCGTCAGTATTGCTAATCATGATATTCAGCACCATCCGCTTATAGAGTTCTTTTTGATTACTGATAGCATCAAAACAAATCTGACTACAGACTTTGGCAATACTCATATAGGACATTTTAGGATCTCCTATACGAATTTTCTGAATATTGAGCAAACTATTGGCACTGATATAGTGTTTTTTACGTTCAGGGCAGTTTCGATCAAAGCGTTCAACTAAGAGAATAGGGCGACCCGCACATTCTGTTAGTTCGGCATTACATGTGTTGAGCCCCATGTCTCGTGCCATATTCAGCGAAGCATATTCAACTTTACAGGTATCAAACAAATCATCACTTTTATTAAATTTAGCAATCCATTCTTTATTTTTATACATCACAAGGGTTTTGGGTCTGGCTCCGCCCATTGAAGCCCCGTTATATAACAGCTTATTTAATTCGAGTTGCTCAAGTTTCATCTCAAACGGATCTCGTTTTTTTTCGATGAGTTCAGTAATTTGTATAAAAGTTTCTAATTCTTTATATTGAATGATATTTGAATTATTTTTTATATGCGATTTAGACAAGCTTCCAACAATACAGCCGACTGAATTTCCTTGTGAAGCGAGTAACCATTCTAATTGGTTTAATGGTGTTCTACGGTGTAAGGCATTGGTTAAGCGTTTACCCCAATTGTCTGGTGTTGCATCTGCAAGTACACCAAAACCATCTTTAGAAATAGTTTCATATGGTTTGTTATAAGACTGAAAGCTTAGATTAAGTGGATCTAAAGGGAAGGCATCTGCACGTTGTAAGTATGATTGACCATAAAGAAAGCGATAAATCGGCTTTTCATAAGAATAGTGTGCAGCAATTGTTGGCTGGGAGCCCGTATCTATGAAAACATAACATCCTTTAACTTCATCCATGTTCATTTACCTATCAGAAATCATCACTAATCACAGACTGTTTCTTTAATCTTGCACGTACTGAACTATTACGATTTTCGAGTGCTAAGCCAACTTCATCCAACTCAGGATTCGCGAGTGAGCCTAGGGTATGTTCAAGGCCAAAGATCACTAAAACTGAAATCACATTTTTTAGGCTGGTACTTGGATCACCTTTTTCCATACGTGAGATCGTTCGGTTATCTACATGAATGCGATTGGCCAAATCATGAATGGTCATATTACGTCGAAGTCGGGCTTTTTTGATATTCGTCCCAATTTGAGTCAACATGTCTTCCACACCATCAAGCATAAAATTATGCGCCGAAGTCCTCATAGCAATATCATCCAAAACATGACATAAAATGTATATTATCATGGTTAATGTAGATTTTATGTCTTATTTTTATAATTTGAATTCAATGTATGAAATGTCGAATGGAATAGATAAGTGGCTTAATTTCACCTACTAGAATGAAGAAAATCATTAGAAATAGGGATGATCGTACGTGAGCGGCTTAACCGCATGCTAAATCCAATCGTTTATAAAATAGCCTAAGCAAAAATTTTAGAAATTTCTTCTCTTAAATAAATATGCCTAGAATTTTCATTTAGCGCACCATGCCAATAAATTCCCATATTTAATACAGGTAGATCAATAGGATGCTCAAAAATATTGATACTTTGATCAACTTGTAAATGTGCCAGTATCTGCTTTGGAATGGTTAACATCGCATCAGGATATTGTGCTAAAACTTGCAGGGCAGTTGAATAATGCTGACAACGCATAAAAATCTGACGACGAAATTGCGCTTGATTTAAATATATATCCTCTAAAAGCAAACCAGTACGGCGTGAAGAAACACCGATATGAGGTGATGCAAAATACAGTTCAGAATTGATATTTGTATGCTGAGAACAAATCACAAAATGATCTTGAACCAAATTTTGATAATTAATTTTATCGCCATAATTTTGTTCTAGATCAATGACAAAATCGACTTGTTGAGCAGCTAAATCAGCAATTACATTTTTGCGGTCAAGCTTGGTACTTAGAAACTGAATGGTTAAATTCAATTTTTGAAAATGATAAATCAATTTAGGAAAAATAATCGGTTCAATTTCATCATGTATAGCAATACGTAAGGTTTGTACTGAACTGGGATCAAACTGTTGTTTTTGTTTTGAGATATTTTGAAAAGCAAATAAAGCATTTTGTACAGATGGATAAATCTGTTCAGCAAAAGGGGTAGGCAGCATTTTACTCCCAGCGCGAACAAATAAATCATCTTGCAAATGCTGCCTAAGTCTTTGTAAAGCATGACTCGCAGCAGACTGAGTAATGCATAAAATTTTTGCCGCTTTTGAAATATTTCTTTGCTCATAAATGGTGATAAAAAGTGGATATAAATTAATATCAATATGATTGAAAATCGACATATCAAGATTGGTTTTATTATGAAGCATATTCATAGTGAGGTATTGAATTAAATCATTTGGTTCATAATAGGTTTTCAGCTAAGGTAAAGTAAAGAGTCACTATTCAAATATTTATCCATATATTTACAGGAAGATAAGCATGTTTGAACTTTCAGCACGTGCGCAAGAATTTGTAGAACGTACCAAAGCCTTTATTAAAAATGAAATTGAACCTGTAGAAGCTGATTTTTGGAATGAAGTCCATCATCTGAATCAAGGCGGTGATTGGACAAAATGGCAATGGCCAGCACAACTTGAAGTCCTGAAAAATAAAGCAAAAGCTGCTGGACTTTGGAACATGTTTCTACCAGATCCAGTATTGGGTGCAGGTTTATCTGTACAGGAATATGCCCATATCGCAGAACTGTCAGGCCGTAGTTTAATCGCACCCACAGTATTTAATTGTAATGCTCCAGATAGTGGCAATATGGAAGTGCTATGGCGTTATGGTTCAGATCAACAAAAACAACAATGGCTTAAGCCGTTATTAGAAGGAAAAATCCGTTCAGTATTCTGTATGACTGAGCCAGCAGTTGCTTCATCGGACGCAACCAATATGCAGGCAACTGCAGTTGTGGATGGTGATGAAATTGTATTGAATGGTCGTAAATGGTGGTCTTCAGGTTTGGGAGATCCAAATGCGAAAATTATTATCTTTATGGCGCATACGCCTGATGAAAGCAAAGATCGTCATCATCAACATTCCATGGTTTTAGTGCCTGTAGATACTCAAGGCGTGACCATTGAACGTATGTTACCCGTGTTTGGGGATTATGATGCGCCACATGGTCACGGCGAAATTAGTTTTAATCAAGTTCGTGTACCTGTAAGTAATTTTATTGGTGGTGCTGGACAAGGGTTTGAAATTGCACAAGGGCGTCTAGGTCCGGGTCGTATTCATCATTGTATGCGATGCATTGGTGCTGCTGAAAAAGCATTAGAATTAATGATTGATCGAGGAATGAGTCGAACTGCTTTTGGTAAAGAAGTGCTTAAATTAGGTGGAAATTTAGAACGTGTGGCAGATGCTCGTGTTGCGATTGATCAAGCACGACTGTTAACCCTGTATGCGGCGTATAAAATGGATACTCAAGGGACTATGGCTGCGCTTACCGAGATTTCAGCCATTAAAGTTGTTGCACCTTCAGTTCTTGAAAAAGTAGTTGATATGGCCATTCAAATTCATGGTGGCATGGGCGTATCACGAGATACACCTTTAACAGGATTCTTTGCTCAAGCCCGCAGTTTACGTTTAGCGGATGGCCCAGATGAAGTGCATAAAGGGATGATTGCAAAATTAGAATTAAAAAAACGAGGTTATGGCTCGCGTAAAAAATAACAATTTGCTGATAAAAAATAACTGCTTTATGTTAGAGGTGTTATATATAAAGTAGTGAGCAAGTGAAGTTTTTAGTTAAAAGTATCATTCTTTATAGATGTATGGTTTAAAACATAAGATTCAGGGAAATAATATGTCAGTCATTGATATTGGTGGAAATATACGTGAAGGCGAGGAGCTGGACATTCGTGCTGTCGGAAATTGGCTCATTGAAAATGGATCTGAAATTTCAGGCAATGTAGATGTGACTCAATATTCTGGCGGAGCTTCAAACTGGACCTATCGTTTAAAATATGACAATGCTGATTTAATTTTACGTCGTCCACCCAAAGGGACAAAGGCGAAATCTGCACATGATATGGCGCGTGAATATCATGTACAAAAATGGCTTGCACCATACTACCCAGTTCTTCCTGAAATGGTCGCGCTGTGTCAGGATGAATCCGTAATTGGTTGTGACTTCTATGTGATGAAACGCATTGAAGGTATTATTCCGCGTGCCAAACTGCCCCCTGAGCTGAATTTTACTCAACAGCAAGTGCATGAATTATGTATTAATGTCTTAGACAAGCTGATTGAATTACATCAAGTTCCATATCAAGGCACCGAACTCGAAAAACTTGGAAAAGGTGATGGGTATTGCCGTCGTCAAGTTGAAGGTTGGGATGCACGTTATGAAAAGGCGCACACCATCAATGTGCCGAGTTTTAAATTTGTACGTAAATGGCTTAATGAAAATATTCCTGCTGACTCAAACACGTGTTTGATTCACAATGATTGGCGTTTTGATAATGTCATTCTTGACCCTAAAAACCCAACCCAAGTGATTGGTGTATTGGATTGGGAAATGGCAACTATTGGTGATCCTCTTATGGATTTAGGTTCTGCTTTGGCCTATTGGGTGGAAGATACAGACAACCAAATTTTTAAATCAACCCGTCGCCAGCCTACACATTTAAAAGGGATGCTTACCCGTAAAGAAGTGGTTGAATATTATTTAGAAAAAACCGGATTAAAACCTGATAATTGGGCATTCTACGAAGTATTTGGTATTTTCCGTTTAGCTGTAATCGCACAGCAAATTTATTATCGTTACTATCATAAACAAACAGATAATCCTGCTTTTAAAGATTTTTGGATTGTGATTCATGCCTTACATATTCGTGCATTAAAACTTATCGGTTTACAAAAAATTGAAGCCAATGAAGTTGCACAGAAATATCTTGAAAAATTTAAGGAAATTTTAGGAAAATGACCACAATCTACCTCGTTCGTCATGGACAAGCGTCATTTGGTGCAGAGAGTTATGACAAACTTTCACCCAATGGCGAGTTACAAGCCAAACTATTGGGGCAATATCTCGATAAAATTTTGAAAGAAGAGCCTTATGTGGTTGCAGGTTCAATGTTACGCCATCAGCAAACAGCAAGTTTTGCTTTGGCTGAAAGTTTTTCCGATGCTCAAATTGTGACTGACCATCATTGGAATGAATTTAACCACCAACAAGTTTTTGCTCAATATGATCCGCGTTTTAATCAACCGCATCTACTTCAACAAGATGTTGCCAAAGAAAAAAGTCCACGTGCCTATTTGGCAAAAATTTTTGAAGGGGCAATTGACCGTTGGACTGGTGGTGAATATCACCATGAGTATGACGAATCTTGGCCAGATTTTAAAAACCGTGTAGAAACGGCTTTACAGAATTTATGTGATGAGTTAGTGAAAACCAAACCTCGCTATGCAATCGTATTTACTTCTGGCGGAGTTATTTCAGTTGTTGCAGGAAAACTCTTGGAGTTAAGTGCCAATAAAACCTTTGCATTGAATTGGGCAATTGCCAATACCAGTTTAACGACATTAAGACTGGTGGGAAATGAACCGCAATTACTGAGTCTGAATGAACATCATTTTATTAAGGCTGAAGATCCGCAATTATTGACGTGGATTTAAAGTCGCACTTTTAGAAATATAAAAACAGTTTAAGGAATTTGTCATGGCAAAAACCATTTTAATCACAGGCGCAAGTTCTGGAATTGGTGCAGGAATGGCACGAGAATTTGCGCAAAAAGGTTATAACTTAGCCGTCTGTGCGCGTCGTTTAGAGCGTTTAGAAAGCTTAAAACAAGAGTTGGAGTCTAAATATGGTATCAAAGTAATTGCCAAAACTTTAGATGTGACCAACTATGAGCAAGTTTTTCAAGTCTTTCGAGCTTTTAAGCAGGACTTTGGTAAGCTCGATCGTATTATTGTCAATGCAGGTGTTGGTGATGGTCGTCGTATTGGCAATGGTAAATTTGAGATTAACCGTGCAACTGTAGAAACCAATTTCATTTCTGCATTGGCACAGTGTGAAGCCGCTGTTGAAATATTCCGTGAGCAAAAGTTTGGTCATCTGGTTGTGATTTCTTCTATGAGTGCACTTCGTGGTATGCCTAAACACTTGACCGCATATGGAGCAAGTAAAGCTGGTGTAGCTGCTTTAGCGGAAGGGATACGTGCTGAGTTAATTGACACGAAAATTAAAGTTTCTACGATTTTCCCTGGTTATATTCGTACTGAAATTAATGAAGGGGCAAAAAAGCTGCCGTTTGAGGTCGATGTTGAAACAGGTTCTCATTTATTGGTTAAAGCAATTGAAAAACAACCTGTTAAAGCTTATGTACCACAATGGCCTTGGTTACCGATAGGACTAGCCATGAAAATATTGCCATTAAAAATTGTAAATAAACTTGGTTAAGCTTTAAAAAGACCCAACAAGGGTCTTTTTTATTGCATTGCATAGATAAAGCTTTAGAATCTAACTGGATAAAAAATAATGAGAATTTTAACATGTTTATCGTATTGGGTTTTTTCCTGACCAGCTTTTTAGTTTTTCTTGCGCGTATCTTGTATCTCTTCTTTTTTGAAAAGCACTGTGAAATTCAACAATGCCTTATGCAAATCGATGATATTCAAAAGTTAATGTATCTTGGTATCATTTTAATCGGGACCTATAATGCCTATTTGATGACCAAAAGTAGAAAGTATGCGGTTTTAATTTTTGAGTTTATTGGTACATTTATATTTGCTTTTGCCTTAAATTTTGTTGATTTAGCCCAATAGCAACTTGGCCATACAATTAAGTAAAATCGAGATTGAACTTTATGATTTTAATATTGCGACAAACTATATCTGACTCTGACTGATTTTGAGATAGCTTTGTTGGATTGGTACCCAAATATGCTTTTAAAAATTTCGACCATTGCTCTCGTTCCAGCATTAATTATTCAAGGTTATCACGTCAAGAAAAATACACCTCGATTAGCTGAACCTCAAGGATTGCGAAAAGGTGTTATAGGACAAGGAAAAGCACTATCTATTTTAATTTTGGGTGACTCTGCTGCCGCAGGTGTGGGGGTTGAAGATCAACGTGAAGCTTTATTGGGGTGTTTACTTGATGAATTAGCCTCTAATTTTGAAGTCACTTATCAATTAGAAGCAAAAACAGGGGATAGCACCTTAGAAATTTTGCAAAGAACCAAGCAATTAGACAATCAGCAGTTTGATGTTGTGATTACATCGGTTGGAGTAAACGATGTCACAAAACTTATTTCACCACAAAAATGGATTCAGCAACAAAAGGGGCTTTATACAGAAATTGAAGCTAAGTTTTTACCAAAGATGATTTTAGTCACAGGTGTTCCCCCAATGAATCTGTTTCCAGCATTACCAAATCCATTGGGATGGCTGTTTGGACAGTATTCGAGTGCAATGAATCAGAAGTTAGCCCACTTCATCGAAAATAAAATCAATTATCAATTGATTCGTTTTGATTTAGCCCATTTTAAAACTTTAAATTTACAAATGGCACGTGATGGTTTTCACCCGAGTCAGGAAATTTATCAAATTTGGGCAAAACAAATTTCACGGTGTATTTTTAGAAAATTTAGCTAATACAATGTTCAAATATCTATCTTTAACTATAACAAAAGACTAAAAGTACGATTCAAAAAATATCAACGCCATTCATAAAAAACTATTTTATTGATTTCATTAGAAAAAAATAATTAACTAAAATCACTATCTTGTAACTTTACACTGAATATTTTCTTTTTCTTTGTAATAGTTTAAAGCAATATCTAAGTCTGAAAGTAATTTAGCTTCAGTATAGTTCTCTGGATTTAATTTAAGTAAATTTGGCATGTAATTCGATTTGTATTCTTTAGGATAATCTTGACATACGATTCTGGTCTTATCATCCAATGTCGTATTTGGATCATCAAGTTGATCAAGATATTTACTAATCATTTCATCTGATTGTTCAAATTGTGCAGTGAGGGTGGGTCGATCTGTTTGCGCAGTTGCATGCTGCTCAGGCTCTTTATTGCAAGCAGACAGGGCAATGATCAAGAATAATGCTGTAAAAAGTTTAATGTTCATAACGAATTGATTTTTAATGTTAAGAAAAAGTTTTCGGTTGTATAAAGTCAGTTAATATTTAGATAAACCTTAAAGAACCTTAACTATCAAATATATTACCGAGATATGCAATGATTTTTATTACCATATCTTGAAATTGTTACAAATTCAAGATATTTGATGATTTTATTTGAACTTTCCGATTAAAAACAGCACATCGCCAAGTTTTGTATTTTTTATATGGGTGGAATTGACGCAACGACTTTTATTAGAACTAAGAATGTTGATTAAGGCTTTGTTCTATATGAAATTTATAGTAATTTTTTAAAACCAGTAATCACAGCAGAAATAAAAATTGCCCTCGTCATAAAAATATTTGATACAAAATAGCATTGTCAGAATGTTGTTAAAATTTATTTAAAAATAATAGCTTAGAGGTAAAGTTGAAAAAATCAGCTAATGTGTTGTGTTAAATAAATTTTTTGTAAGGTTTATTTCTGATCTCAACCTGAGTATCTTATCCCCAAAATATTAAGAGGGTATTTCATGAAAAAAATATTCATTATTGCTTTAACAACCTTAGCATCAAGTTTCTCCTTTGCAGAGAACTTACAGTGTGAAAAAAGCTATGAGATTTTTAATAAGCAAGCTGACAAGGAAGTCGAAATACTAAAAAATGGTTCACTTGATGATGTTCTAAAATTTTATGATCAGATTGAATATGACCGTAAACTTAAATCCAAGCATCAAGGAAAAACCTTTTCTTCAGCTGACTGGATCAGTGATGCTGAGTATAGAGAAGACATTAAAACAATACAGGATTTAGCTAAAGATGGTTCTTATAAAAGTATAGATTCTTCCTTTTTAAAACCAAAGTTAAATTATATCTCCAGTGTAGGTGAAATTTGTGTTGTTCCTATGCGATTACAAGATGAATTTTTCAAAAAACCTATGCTGACTGAGGCGGACGTTATTTTTGTACGCGACATTCAAACAAATGAATGGCGAAGATTTATTTATTTAGGCGTTGAAAATAAAAAGGATTTTAATGAATTCTTTCCAGATTTTCCTAAAACCACAAGATTACCTAAAATGTTAATAGATAACAAAGATTTTGCAGAGAGCACTTCAGAACTTACGTTCTTAATGTTACAAGAAATGGGTATTGAAATAACTGATGAAGTAAAAGAAATGGTTCAAGCTGAATCAGAACCTTTGAGAGTTAAGTTAAACGAGAATGGCTACTGATTTTTATTGTGTAAGTTGTATTTAAAATACTTAAATGAATTGCACCCTTAACAAGTTGGATCCTTTTAGCTTCATTCAAAGGGTGCTTTGATTTAATATCTATATCAAGATAGATAATTTAACTCATCTGAAATATTAAAATCTTCAAGTGATGGATTATTTTAATGTTGACTCTTATACTATATACCCAATTCTAGGTATATTTATCTATTATTATTCTAGATATATTAATTTTTTATTTTCGAAAAATGGAAGGTTAAAATGTCAAATGAATCACAAATTACCATTACGTTTCCTGAAGGGTCTGTATTAACAGCAACTGCAACAGATACTCCATCGACATCTACTGGCTTTAGTGTTAAGGCTCAAGGTACAGGATCTTTTACAGGTTTAAGCTATACAGTTTCTGCACATACAAAAGGCACATTAGAGGCAAAAATAAAAGTTATGGCTATTACATCTGAAGATGTAAAAAAATTAAATGATTTGGTTCTAAGTATGGTAAATGCATCAACTCAAAAAGAATTTAAAGAGTATGAAAAAACACATGCAAGTGCCAATCTCAGTATTTGGTCATTTTGGAGTGCTGGCGCATCAGCCTCTTATGATAAAACAACTGAAAATATGCAGAAAAGTGGATTAAATGAAGAACAGATTACAACCATTATTAATAAAATGTTTGAAATAGCTAAGAGTCAATCGAGTGTAAAATTAAAGTTTGAGATTGATAATAGTCAAAATGATTATTCCGTTAGTGGTGATCTACAGCTATATACTATTGGAGGAACTATACAGACCGAAAAAGGGACAACAGAATTTAGATTTCTTGCGGATAAAGGAACAGCAGGAAAAGGCTCAGATACAGCACCAGCCGAAGGTGAAATAATTCCATTGTCATAATTTTTTAATAACACTAATAGACTTCTTGCTTAAATTTGATTTTAGTAGTCCTTAAGCTTAATAAAAACTTATAGATAATTACTATTTTAATTTTTAACTAATGCAAGAAGTTTAATATTAATAATATGAGGAATATAGAATGTTAAAATCATATATTAAAAAAGCTATAGTACTTATCACAATATTTTCGAGCTCTGCAGTATTCTCAGCATATTTGGATTTTTCATCAAATTGGAATGCTGTAAGTACAATTCCTATGTCAAAAAGAACAGCCTCTAGTGTGGTTAATTCTTGCCCTACTGTGCAAAATTATGCAATGAAAAAGGGAGATCGTTCCGGAGCAATGGTTGTGGCAGGCCCGCACACATCTAATACTGACGAGCATTTACATTTAACGGTTCGTCTATATAACAATGGTATTCATGAAAGAACTTGCCATGTTTATGTTGATCAAAAAGGAAATTTTACAAGTTGCAAATGTTTTTATACTTAATCGTTATTTCAGTAATATAGCTGATCCAGCAGGCTTGTTTATCAATTGCACTCAGATAATGAACATCTTAAAAGACCTGTCAGTTTTTCCTAAATTGGAAAAGTAATTTACAGGCTTAAGTAATTATTTTTAAAAGATAATACATGGTTACAAACGCTCATTTTCTGAATTGATTTTGAGCGTTTGAGGTTTGTATTTCCTGTTTATTCCAATGTACAAAATATCAGTAGCGATGTCTTAAATGGTATGGAACTTTTTCTGATATATCATTGTGAGGATTAATGCCAGCATTGTACAAAGCATAATAATCATTGATAGATTCATAAGTGGATTAAAATTAAAGCTATGACTGATCGGCACCACAATTAAGCAAATTAAGAATTGAATAGCACCTTGAAGTGCACTTGCAGTACCCGCACGTTGACCTTGTTGAGATAATGCCAATGCATTACTGTTTGCACTTACCAATCCAAGACCTGCGACAAGACCAAACAATCCGAGCATGGTTGAGGATAGACTGACCAAATCATATCGAGGCGAGATAAATAGCCAAACCGCACTCATCACTTGGATAAGAATACCGAGTAATAAAATTCTTATAAGGCTAAATCGACCAATCAGACGAAGATTGATTTGCGAGAAAATAATCAAGCCAGCGGCATTTATACTGAAATAATAACCGAAATTTTCAGGTTTTATCTGGAATTGATCAATTAAAATCGCTGGTGCAGCGGCAATATAAGAAAAGAATGCTGCATAAGACAAACTACCTATAAGTGTAGGGGTTAAAAAACTTTTGTCCCGACAAACATGGAAATAATTGATAAAAATATCGCCAACATGAAGAGATTTTCTTTTATGGTCATTCAGTGTTTCTTCAAAATAAAAATGCACAAGAACAATATTGATGACACCAAAACAGGCAAGGAAAATGAAAATACTTTGCCATCCCCAATTGACTAAAAGCCATCCACCTAATATCGGGGCAAGAATTGGTGCCAGCCCCATCATGAGCATCATGCTGGATAAAGCTCTTGCTGACTGTTTAGGTGTTAATCGATCACGAATCGCTGCACGAACCATTGCCATTCCAACGCAACCACCTAAAGCTTGCAATACTCTTGTCATTAACAATTGATTTATTTGTGTGGTAAAAATACACAAAACAGATGCAATCACAAATAAAGTTAATCCAAAATATAGCGGTGGTTTACGACCAAATCGATCACTAATCGGGCCATAAACAAGTTGACCGATGACTAAACCTAAAAAATATGCGGGCAATGATGATGACACGACACTAGTTGTCACACCAAACTCTACAGCAATTTCAGGAAATGCAGGTAAATACATATCTATTGACATAGGGCCGAGCAAGGTTAAAAAGCTTAAAATACTGATCCATGCTAGGGTATAAGGTTTTGTTTCAGAGGGGTTATCAGTTGATTTCTGTATATGGGGTGATCGAGGCATAATCTTACCTAAATGATGATCTTCCGCAGAATGGATGAAAAAAATAGCGTCACTCAGATTTATGCATTGTGCTCATTGCTTAAAATAAGAAGCATTTCATCCATTTTGGGAATGTCTAGATATAATGTATTCGCTAATTTAAATTCAGCTGACGTGCATTTATTTCTGAGATTCATTACCGAAATGACAAGCAAAGGTTTGCACCACGATTTTATTGTTTTTCACAATCAGCGTATCCGTGGCCATTTTTGCATTGGGCGCTGACCAGCGAATATAGGCGACGTCACCATAGACTGTTTTTTCTTCTATGCTAATTTCACGTGTACCTTCAGGGAAAAAATCCCGATATACGTTTATAAATGTTTCTCGAATCTGATCGGTACCACGTATTACCGTATCGGTTCCATTGATAATGATGGCATCAGGTGCATAATCTTGAACAGTTAAGTCTACATCACCTAAGCGGAAAGCATTTAGATGCCTTTCTAAAACAGCTAAAGTTTCAGTTATTTCTCGATTTTCAGTATTTTGTATATTCACAGTATTCATAAATAGATCTCCAACATTGCTCTAGATAGGGGCCGTATCTAACGACTGATCAATACATTATTGTTGTATTGAAGCATCCCTTGTAGCTACAGAACAGTTGAAACACTTATTCTGATTTGTTGAAAATCTGCCAATGAAACTAATTTTTAATTGAAAGTGTTGTGTTTTTTCCCATATTCAAAGCGGATAGTTGTTGATTCAATTTTAGTTGTTCAAATTTAAGCGCAATAAAATCGATAAAACATCTAGTTTTTGCGGGCATGTGCTTTTTGCTAGAAAAATAAAGATTGGTATTTCCTAAATCTGCATACCAGTCAGGTAGGATTCTAATTAAAGTTCCATCTTCTATATATTTTCTTGCATGAGCAGTGGATATCGCAGCAACACCTAATCCTAAAGCGGCGCCTTGATGTAATGCACTTGGATCATCTGCGATAAGTTTTTCATTTAAATTTAAGTAAAACTCTTGTTTATTTGGACCTGTGAATTGATATTCATGTAACTTACCTGTTTGAGGGGATTTCATGACAATGCCATCCCATTCGGAGATTTGCGCTGGATGATTGGGCCGTGTTTTATGTTTTAAATAATCAGGTGAGGCAACAATAATCATGTGCAGCGGGGACAGTGGTCTGATAATGATGCCTTGACCTAATTTAATCCCACTTCCAATTGCCACATCAAAATTATCTGTTATTAAGTTGACCTGTCTGTTAGATAAGTGCCACTCAAGTTTGATATCTGGATAGTTGCTAATAAATTCAGGCATCAATGGCAGGATATATTCCACCCCAAATCCAGCACTTAAACTGACTTTTAAAATGCCTTTGGGCTTGCTCGAATCAACATTAAATTCTGAAATAGTTGTCTGAATACTATTTAAACTGTCTCGAATACTGATAAAAAAGTGTTCACCACCTTCCGTCAATTTAAGATTTCTGGTACTTCGATGAAAAAGTCGAGCACCTAAATTTTGCTCTAACTGCGCTACATTTCGAGACACTGCAGCAGGTGTTAGGCTTAAATGTCGTGCTGCGGCAGAAAAACTTCCATATTCTGCACTTTTTATAAATGATTCGAGATTAGACAGCGTTTCCATATTCTATTTTCAATTTTTACTTGAAAAAGATTATAGCAAAAGCATTCTACTTCACAATGAGTACTGATTTTATAGTCGGGAGACTTTAATGAAAGAGTAATGTGAAATATTAAATAAATTATCGCTGGTTGGAAAAGTTGCGTTAGTTACCGGTGGGTCGCGAAGTATTGGTGCTGAAATTGTCAAAACGCTAGCCGCCCATGGCGCTATAGTTGCTTTTACGTATCATTCTTCGCAAATCAAAGCTGAGGAATTGATTAAAGAAATTGAGTTTCATGGTGGACAAGCCATAGCGATAAAGGCAGATTCAGGAAACCCTGAAATGTTAAGCAAAGCGATAGAAGACGTTGCTAAAAAATTTCATAAAATTGATATATTAATTAACAATGCTGGAATAAGTCATTTAGGCAGTCTAGAGTCAGTATCAATCAGTGCTTTCGAGCGATTGGTGGCTGTCAATATTACGGGGGTATTTTTGGCCACACGTGAAAGTTTAAAACATATGGGGAAAGGTGGAAGAATAATAAATATAGGCAGCACGATGGTCAATTATTCTGGTTTTAGTGGAGCATCAATTTATATTCTTACAAAAGGTGCAATCACTGGATTTTCACGAGGATTAGTCAGGGAGCTTGGCGTTAAAGGTATTACAATTAATACCATTCACCCTGGTCCAACCAATACTGATATGAACCCTATAGATGGACCAATAGCAAGCCTACTACTGCCTAATATCCCCGTAGGTCGATATGGAGAGGGCATTGATATTGCGAATTCTGTTTTATTTTTAGCGAGTGAAGAAGCTAGCTATATTAGCGGTGCTGAATTAAGTGTCGATGGTGGTTTTATTGCTTAATTCCTTTGAATCAAAATAAAATTTATATGTCCAGTAGTTAGAAAATGAATTGAAATTTTCTATTCCATATCTATGGAAAAGCCCTCTATTTATAGAGGGTTAAAAACAATTCACAAATCATACTTTTCGATAGATTATTTAGGATAAGAAGCAAGCCTTTAAATAAAATAGCATCTATCGGATAAACAGGTTGAATGTGCTGTATAAAAAAGAGTATTCCGAATTTTCAGTAAAAAATTTGAAAGTACAAATTAGAGATACCAAAAGGCATAGGTAAAAAATTAAAATCCAGATAAAATCATTAAAATTTTCACTAAATTATAAACTTTGGTTCTTTTAATAAATGACTGATATCGAAATAGAAACCCACCCACTCAAACCATTTCTTCCTACAAATGCCAAGCTATTGATGCTTGGTAGCTTTCCACCGCCTCAAAGCAGATGGAAGATGGATTTTTATTATCCGAATTATCAAAATGATATGTGGCGAATTTTTGGGCTTATTTTCTTTGATAATAAAGATCACTTTTTAGATTTACCTAATAAAAATTTTAAGGAACAACATATTCGTGAATTCTTAATCGAAAAAGGTATCGCAATTTTTGATACGGCGTATCAAGTTATTCGCCTAAAAGGAAATGCCTCAGATAAATTCCTACAGATTAAAACCCCCACAGACCTATCACAGCTTTTAGCGCAAATTCCTGAATGTAACAGCATCATGACCACTGGAGATAAGGCAACAGATACCCTGATGTTATCTATGCCTGAAGAAACTGAAAAGCCACAGATAGGGCAATCCTCACAAGCTATATTTGCTGAACGAGAGATATGTTTATATCGGATGCCTTCTTCATCAAGAGCGTATCCATTAGCACTGGATAAGAAGGCAGAGGCATATAAGAACTTATTTAAAGAAATAGGCTTACTTTAAGTAAGTTTAAAACTCATAATAATGCTTTAAGCCTTTCCATTTTCTATGTAAATCGTTTTGCCAAAGCAACACAGATCACAACTGCAAAACAAACAACAATCATTGCAAAACTTACATGCTCACCCAATAGAACCGCTGAAAGCATTAAACCAATAAACGGTTGTACCAATTGAATTTGTCCAACTTTGGCAATTCCGCCCAACGCTAAACCTTTGTACCAAAAAATAAAGCCAATCAACATACTAAACAGTGACACATAGATTAAACCAATTGTTTCAGGCCAATGAATATTTGCAAAGCTTGATGGTAGGTAATATAGACTTGAGATAAGCATTAAGGGTAATGCAACGACTAAAGCCCAACAAATCACTTGCCATCCACCCAGTTCTCTTGAAAGCTTTCCACCTTCAGCATAACCCAATCCACAGACAACAATTGATGCAAGCATATAGAGATCACCCACACTAAAACTTAAATTACGGTTTTCATAGAACATAAATCCAACCACAATGGCGCTGCCAATTAAGGCAAATAACCAAAATTGTGTAGCTGGTTTTTCACCCCCGCGTAAAACTGCAAAAATTGCAGTCGATAAAGGCAAGAGACCAACAAAGACAATAGCATGTGCCGAGGATACTGTTTGTAAAGCCAATGCGGTAAATAGAGGAAAACCAATCACCACACCTAAAGCTACAATAACCAATGATTTAAATTGGGCAAAAGAGGGTTTTGATTGCTGTAAAATAAACAGGCAGATTAAAGCAATACTTCCTGCAATCGCTGCCCGAGCTGTGGTTAAAAATTCTGGACTAAACCCCATGACGGCAATGCGGGTTGCAGGCAAAGAGCCAGCAAAAATCGCTACACCAATAAAACCATTTAGCCAGCCAATATTTGTTTTATCCATCATCAATTACTCAGTCAATTTATAATGATTTAAGCGCTATTTACTGGAAATATATATGTACACTACAGTACAATTTTAAATAACTGTTATGCTATTTTTACCAGTACAATTCTACTCAATCTAACGAGTTTTTTCAGATTTCTTATCTTTAAAATATGTGGTTTTAAATGGCAAAAACTAAAATTGAACAAACAGTGCTGATGATTAAAAATCAAATTTCGAATAAAAGTTTGATTGCAGGTTCACGCTTACCTTCAGTCCGACAGTTTGCTACACAAACAAACTGTTCTGTTTCAACGATCGTTGAAGCCTATGCCAGATTAGTTGCGGAAGGTGTTTTAGAATCTCGTCTTGGTTCTGGTTACTATGTATTAGGTAAAGCTGAACCGATGCAAATGATTGATACTGAAATACAGTATCAACGTGAAATAGATCCTTTATGGATTTCAAGGCAGTCATTAGAGGCGAAGACGGATGTGCTAAAACCGGGTTGTGGCTGGTTACCCACTACTTGGATGCCTGAACAATCAATCCGTAAAGCGTTAAAACAAGCTGCTAAGTCTGAAATCATCATGCTCACCGATTATGCAACACCGCATGGACATTTGGAGTTGCGTAAATTTATTGCCAGAAAAAAAGAACTGTATGATTTAAAATTCAAACTGAATCAAATTCTTATTACTGACTCAGCAACCCAGTCCATTGATTTAATTTTCAGACACCTGCTTAGCGCAGGTGATGTGATCTTGATTGATGATCCTTGCTATTTTAATTTCCGCGCTTTGATTAAGGCCCATCATTTAAAAGCCGTTCCAATTCCGTTTACAGAAACGGGACCAGATGTAGAGAAATTTGAACAAGCACTGAATTTAAAGCCAAAAATCTATTTAACCAATTCAGGGATTCATAACCCAACAGGAGCCACGATTTCGCTACAAACGGTTTATCAAATTTCCAAGCTGGTTGAGAAAACTGATTTATTGATTATTGAAGATGAAATTTTTGCTGATTTTGAATATACACCCGCACCACGTTATGCTTCATTAGCCGGTTTTAAACATGTCATTCAGATTGGCAGTTTTACCAAAACCCTTTCAGCAGCGATTCGTTGCGGTTATATCATTGCGGAGACTGAGCTGATTGATCAATTAATAGATTTAAGAATTGCGACCAACTTTAGCAATAGTCATTTAAATGCAGAAATTATTTATCAGGCTTTAATGGACAGCAGTTATCCTAAACATTTAGATTGGTTAAAGAAACATTTGCTTAAAGTCAGCAATGAAATGATGCAAAAGTTGGGGCAACTCGGTATAAAACCGTGGATTGTGCCAACAGCAGGGATTTTTTTATGGTGCAAATTGCCAGATGGTATACATGCGGCGGAATTATCAAAATTATGTCTCAAACAGGGCGTAATTCTTGCACCGGGTAATTCTTTTAGCCAAGCTGAAAATGCAGGACAGTTCATGCGCTTTAATGTTGCACAATGCGTGGATAAAAAGGTCTTTGATATCTTAGCAATGTCAATTCAGCAGTTAAAAATAAATAACTTACAAAGTTAGCGAAAATCCTTTTCCTTATTGCTTTAAAATATGGGTAAATAGTAAGCAAATTTATATTGATTTCAGTGGAATAATTATAATGAGTGTTCAGGATGTACCAAGTCCAATTGATTTAAAAAATCCGCAAGATGCTTTGCAATGGGCTAATGAAGCCAATGAAAAACGCCCATGGCGTTATGAGTTTTTTGACTATTATGTGAATTTAATTCAAAAAGCAGCCAAAGAGAAACACTATCAAACTGATCAAAACGCGCAGTTCAATATTTTAGAAATAGGTTCAGGTCCTGGTTTTCTTGCCAAACATTTACTTAGCCAGTGTGCTGATATTGAATATACAGCGCTAGATTTCTCTGATGCAATGCATGATCTTTCTAAAAGTAAGCTACTTTCTTCTGAGTCAGGCAGAGTGCAATATCTGATTGCTGATTTTAAAAATGAAGATTGGCGCGATCAGCTTGGACAATATGATGCCATCATTATTCATCAAGCTTTACATGAGTTACGCCATAAAAACTATGCAAATCAATTTCATCAACAAGTAAAGACATTATTAAAACGTGATGCTCTGTATTTGGTCTGTGACCATATTTTTGCATCAGATGCGATGAGCAATAATGACTTGTATATGTCGAAACATGAACATTTTCAAAGCTTAAAATATGCAGGCTTTACTGACATAGAACTGGTTAAAGAGATCAAAGGACTCTGTCTGTTTGAGTGTTATTTATAGTCTTAAGATTGTAATACATTTAGTATGCAGGTTGTCATTACATTAAACTTACATCATCCATTCAAGTGGCAAATATGAGACGCTATACATGACAAATCGTTGGAATCGTGTTGTTTCAGGGTCAACTTTATATTCAATCACTTTGCCATCAGCACGATGATCTAACCAGATCAGCTCACCTTGCGGATTAAGTTTTAACTCATAAGCAACCCTAAATAGGGTTTGATCCAATAGATTTGAAATTTGTTCCTGTAAAGGATCTGATTGAACAACCAGTCCAACTTCGGTATTGATATTGAATGATCTTGGATCTAGGTTAAATGAACCAATAAAGACTTTGTCATCAATATTGATAAATTTTGCATGCAAACTGGATTTATTTTTGCCTTTTTTCGGAATGATATTTCCTGTGAGGACCTCATACCAAGTACGGCGATTGCGTTCTATATAGGGTTTAAATTCATAAAGTTTTGCGCCTCCTTTAAGCAGGTCAACTCGATACTTTTGATAAAACGCATGGACAAGCGCAACATCATTTGCCATAAAGGAGTTGGTTAAAATTCTCACTTTGACATTTTGTTTAGGGAATTGGTTAATAAAATCCGTCCCATTTTTTGTAGGAACAAAATAAGCGGCAATCAAATCCATTTCTTGTTTGGGGTCACCCAAATGTTGGTGAATTTGGTGTGAAATTAATTCATTGCCGTGTGCTTGTCCTAAACTTTTCTTTGGAGAATCTGCCAGAAAATCGGCATAAGCCCAATTGATTTTATTTTGATTAAGCTCATTGGCGAGTTCTTTCTGCTCAAGATTTACTTTTTCATCTGTCGTATGTTCAGCTTGTTCAAGTCGTTCAAAGCTTTTTCGCAAAGTTAATAAATCGTGTTCAGAACCTTTATGAATAAATTGATCAATCGGATAGCTTAATTGAAAATTCCAAAAATCGGTAAAAACTTCATTTGCACGATTGACCGCTTTACCAAAAAATAAAATATCCATATCGGTAAACTGGAAAGATTCATTGGCATCAAAATATTCACTGCTGATATTTCGCCCGCCTGTCACAGCAATTGCACCATCAGCAATAATTAATTTATTGTGCATTCGATGGTTGATTCTGTTCATTCTAAAAATATAATCCATTACACGAAAGTGTCGGAATTTATAAGGATTGTATAATTTGATCGAAATGTTTGGATGTCTTAGCAATGCACTTAATTGTCGATCTATTTTTGTTCCATTTTGATCATCGATTAATAAGCGTACTTTTACACCGCGGTCAGCAGCTTTAAGCAATTCGTGTAGCATTAAATTGCCAATAAAATCATCTGCCCAAATATAGTATTGTAAATCAAGTGTATATTTGGCTTTTCGAATCAGATGGATACGTGACGCTATACTTTGGAAAGCATCATTCATGGCTAAATATGCAGTGAGCCCTTGAGTAAGCATCTGTTTTGCTTCAGGCTCATTGATCCATTGCTCTGCATATACTTTAACTTGTTGTTCTTGTTCTGGTTGATTCATAGGTAAACTGCATCCAGTGATTGAAAAAGCCAAAATAACGAAGGCAAGTGAAGTCTTTGAATGATTCATTCTTTCAATGAGTACTTTAAATTTTACTAAATCATATCATCAAGTTAATGGTTGAATCTGTAAAGAGAAAAAGGTTACTGTAGTCCAACTGTTAAAACACAAACCTATTAGGATATTTAGCTATGAAATCACGTGCTGCTGTTGCATTTGGTCCAGGAAAACCTTTAGAAATTGTGGAAATTGATGTTGCTCCCCCACAAAAAGGCGAAGTCCTTGTTAAAATTACCCATACAGGGGTTTGTCATACAGATGCATTTACTTTATCAGGTGATGATCCAGAAGGCGTATTTCCAGCAGTTTTAGGTCATGAAGGGGCTGGTATTGTTGTCGAAGTTGGTGAAGGGGTAACTTCAGTAAAACCTGGGGATCATGTGATTCCTTTATATACGGCAGAATGTGGCGAATGCTTATTCTGTAAATCAGGCAAAACCAACCTGTGTACAGCCGTCCGTGCTACTCAAGGTAAAGGGGTTATGCCTGATGGAACGACACGTTTTTCTTATAATGGTGAACCTATTTACCACTATATGGGGTGTTCAACTTTTAGTGAATATACTGTCGTTGCTGAAGTTTCATTGGCTAAAATTAACCCAGAGGCAAATCCTGAACATGTTTGTTTACTGGGTTGTGGTGTAACGACAGGGATTGGTGCAGTCCATAACACGGCAAAAGTACAAGAAGGCGATTCAGTTGCTGTATTTGGTTTAGGTGGTATTGGTTTGGCTGTTGTACAAGGTGCGCGCCAAGCGAAAGCAGGCCGTATCATTGTTGTTGATACCAATCCTGAAAAATTTAAATTGGCAGAAGAGTTTGGTGCGACTGATTTCGTTAATCCCAAAGACTATGACAAACCTGTTCAAGAAGTGATTGTTGAAATGACAGGTTGGGGTGTAGACCATTCATTTGAATGTATCGGCAATGTCAATGTAATGCGTTCAGCACTTGAATGTGCTCATCGTGGTTGGGGACAATCAGTTATCATTGGTGTAGCAGGTGCAGGTCAAGAAATTTCTACCCGTCCGTTCCAGCTTGTGACTGGTCGTACATGGAAAGGAACCGCATTTGGTGGGGTAAAAGGCCGTACACAATTGCCGGGTATGGTTGAAGATGCGATGAAAGGTGATATTCAACTTGCACCTTTTGTTACCCATACAATGGGCTTAGATAAAATTAATGAAGCATTTGATTTAATGCATGAAGGTAAATCAATCCGTACAGTGATTAACTTTTAAGCTTAAATACTGAGCACGACCAAGAACCAGTGATACATCATGTATCACTGGTTTTTATTTGCATGATAAATGTATGAGTTTTATATACTAATTTTCTAAGCTTATCTTTTTTTGTTATGTTATGGCTTTAAAGCAAAAAATCAAAATAGGTCGTCTTATGAAAAATGTTGCAATTTTAGGTCTTGGTATCATGGCTTTAACTGTATCAGCATGTTCTTCGCTTCAAACCAATGCAACGCAAGATCAAACAGCACAAAACACTCAAACGACATGTGTTGCTGAACGCGCAACTCAATTGATTGGACAAAATGATATGTCTGAAGCGAAAATTAAGCAGCTTACACAGGCATCAATCGTACGTAAAGTTGCGCCAAATCAAGGGGTAACTATGGATTATCGTATTGAACGTGTGACGGTAACTGTAGATCCTGCGACCAAAAAAATTACCCAAGCGACTTGTGGTTAATGACACAAATTTAAGTCTTATATGATTGAATAAATACTGATTTATTCAATCATCATTTTAAAGTTTAATTTAACAAATTCGCTTCATCTATTCGACATAGAACAATCATTATAAAAAACTAAAATAACAATGTTTTGCTACTGAGTGACAGATAATACTTGCTTAAAGCAGTTTTTTTGTTATGTTTTAAGCTGTACTTTTAGATGTGTAGCGTTAGAGCACAAGACTTTAATTCATTAGCTATTATTAAAACCTTATGAAAAGACTATTTTTAATCCTATTTGCGATTTTGATATCAAACTCAATATTTGCTCAGAGTGAAAACTATAAAATTGCCATGGACAATTTTATAAACAACTATAATGCTGATCAGTATGAAAAAATTTATGATGAATTTTCTGCTGAAATGAAAAAGACATTGCCACTTGAAAAGACAAAGCAATTTTTCTCAGGATTAAAATCTCAGGCAGGAAAAATTGAAAGTAAAGAATTTCTCAGCAATCAACAAGGAACTTATCAAAGTTATAAAACCAAGTTTGAGAAAATGGTGTTAACGGTCAATATTTCGCTTGATCAAGAAAATCATATCAAGGGACTTATTATGAAGCCTAATGAAGTCCAAAAAGAGATAAACAGTAGTAATACTGTGAATGCACTTAACGCTTATCCAAAAGAAATCTCAGACATCATTTTTTCGAATAGCCAAAATTTTCCAAATAATACGCAACTTTCTATTGCAGTCGTTCAAAATCAAAAAGTGAAATATTATGGGGTTATCAAAACTGATGGCAAGATCAAACCGATTGAAAACCAGAATAAGGTTTTTGAAATTGGTTCTATTACGAAAGTTTTTACATCGACCGTTTTAGCTTCGCTTGTTGATGAAGGAAAAATTAAATTAACAGATGAAATCAATCCATTTTATCCATCTTTAAAATTTAAAAATAACACTCAACTGAATTTTAAAGACTTGGCTAATCATACCTCCGGTTTACCACGCTTACCTGAGAATCTAGATTTATCGAATCAAAGCAATCCCTACAAAGATTATGGTAAAAGTCAGATTGAATAATACCTTAAAGATGATTTGAAAATTGAAAATGAGCCTGAAAAAAAATATGTTTATTCTAATTTAGGGGCGGGGTTATTAGGCTATACGCTTGGCGTATCACAAGGAAAAAGCTTTCAAACATTATTACAAAAGAGAATTTTTGATAAATACACAATGAAAAACTCATTTGTAAACTCGCAAAATCTAGATAATAAGTTAGTAAAGGGACAAAATCCTGATGGACAAATCGTATCAAATTGGGATTTTGACGTTTTGTTTGGTGCTGGCGGGCTATTATCAACCACAGAGGATTTAGCAAAATTTGCAATCGCACAATTCGATCCTAAAAATACCGAATTGACTTTAACGCGTACACCGACCTTTGAAATGAACAAAGATATGAAAATCGGTTTAGCTTGGCATTTGTTGAAATCACAAAAAGGAAAAGATTTGGTTTGGCACAATGGCGGAACTGGTGGCTATTCATCTTCAATGGCTATAAATGTTGAGGATAAGACTGCTGTTATTGTGCTATCTAACCTCTCAGCTTTTCATCCAAAAACGAAAAACATTGATAAATTATGTTTTCAGCTTATAGATGAGAAGCAAAAATAATATTTGGATTTTGCATATGGGGAGGCTTAACACTGCAAATATTTTGAGTAGATTGGAAGTTTGCTTTTAGCTTGTGATAGCTGGATTGAAATAAAAAATACAAGTTTTGTCCCTCAATTGAAATTCATATTCTTGTCGTTATATGTCACTTTAGAGAGATACTAAAATGAAATACAGGGAAATTGAACCAAATGGATTTTTGAGTAATTTTGTGAAGTGTTTTTGGTATTACGAAACTATGGGAATAGATGTTCAGCATACCATTTTGCCAGATGGTTACTTTGACTTAATTATCGAGTTCGTAGATGGAAATTTAACAAAAGTAAAACTGACTGGAATATGGACAAGACCAAAAGACATACAAATTTCTAAAAACACCAAGTTCTTTGCAATCAGATTCAAGCTGTTAGCCCTTGAGTATATATTTAGAACACCGATAAAATCTATTTTAGATATGACGATAAATTTACCTGAGTTTTTTTGGAGAATTGACGAGTATCATTCAGACGAGTTTGATAAATTTGTTTCTGAAATAACGAACAATTTAGACGCTTCAATAAAATTCTTAAAGCCCATTGATCGCAGAAAATTAAAACTATTTGAAATCGTGTATCAAAAAAAATCTACATCGGTGTCTGAAATTTCCAATAGCATTTTTTGGAGTAGCAGGCAAATAAATAGATATTTTCAATCCAATTTCGGTATTACATTCAAGGAATTTTTAAGTATTGTACGTTGCAATGCGACTTACCCAGAAATTTCAAATGGTAATCTAAATCCAAATTCTGACTATTTTGATCTAGCGCATTTTATCAAAGAAATTAAAAAATATACTGGGGTAACGCCCAAAGCGTTAAGTAAAAACAAAAACGACCGATTTTTACAATTATCAAAAATGGATGAAAGGCAATAATTCTATAACTTACATTTAAAGATGAATTAAAAATGAAAATTTGCAAAATTTCTCCAAACTTTGAAGTGACTGATATTAAAAAAACAACGGCTTTTTACACAGAAAACCTAGGCTTTAATCTGATCATGGCGGTTCCGGAATCACAAGATGGAATCGATCAAACTTTTCTAGAAAATAAAGAATATGTTTATGCTCTGGTACAGAGGGATAACGTGGAATTTATGTTTCAACGTTCTGATACCTTTAAAAATGATGTTGTTTTTTCAAAAGGGCTAGCTATTGGAGCAACAGTATCTTTTTATATGGAAGTAGAGGGTATTAATGAATTTTATTTAGCACTAAAGCATAAAAATCTTCAGCTCACTGAACTAAAAACAACATGGTATGGTATGCAAGAATTCTATTTAAAAGATCTGAATGGCTATATTCTTGGCTTTGCTGAAAAAGTTGGATAAATGCCTTACAACATCAATTTAACATCTTGACCAATGAAATCCGCCATATGGGCAATAAACCATTGGCGGAAAGTTTTTCAAAATGATCAGAATGAAATAATACTTTTAACTCAGTAAAAATGCTTCATTTATTCCAGCTTGCTTAACAAAACAATCATCATGAGAGACCAGAATGACAGCACCTTTAAATTGCTCAATGGCTTGCGCAAGTAATTCTCGTGACTCGATGTCTAAGTGATTTTCAGGTTCATCCAATAACAATAAATCAATATTTTGATGATGCTGACTTATTCCAAGTAATGCAACTTTAAGTTTTTCACCACCACTGAGTTGCCCCAATTTTAAGAGTGCTTTTTCGCGGCGGATCCGCAGTTGACCTAATAAATTTCGCCATTCGACCTCCAGCAGATCTGGATTAAATTTCGCTAAATTCTCGATCACAGAAAGATCATCATTGAGTAAACTAAAATTTTGATCCAAATATAAACTTTGCCCAGTAAAGAAAATTTCAGTACTTTGTGATTGATCAATTATTTTTAATAAGGTGGATTTACCCACGCCATTTGCCCCTTTAAGCTGGATTTTTTCACCGGCTTGGAGTGACAACTTTATGTTCTGTGTGGTGGCATAAGGCAATTGTAAATCGTGAATTCTTAAAATTTCACCTTGCTTAGATGATTGAAATTGAAAGTCAAATCGTTGTGGTTTAATTTTTTCTAATGCTGTTTGTTTCTCCTGTAAACTGCTCTGTGTTTCATTAGCTTGGCGAATTTGCTGTGCACGTAATTTCCCAAAACTTTGCCCAGCTTGCTCTTTTTTAAAATCCAGTAGGATCTTGGCTTGAGAGTTCGAGTCACGCAATTGAGCACCTTTACGTTGACGCTTTTGTGCTTTCATTAAACTATCATGCTGTTGTTGCTTTAACTGTTTAAATTCACGTTTTTCTTGTTGAATAGACTGAGTTAAGGCATGGATTTGTTGTAAGTGCTGTTGAACATAATCAGCATAATTTCCCGAAACATGCTGCAAACCTTGCGCGGTTAAAGCGTAAATATGCTGCACTTGATTCAGCAATTGAAGATCATGACTAATAATACAAACACCCGCTTTATGTGCCTGAATCGATTCAATTAGCCATTTTCTTGCCATGGTATCTAAATGATTACTTGGCTCATCTAAAAGTAGATAATGATCTTGCTTTAGAAATAAGCGACACAAAGCCAGCTTGGTTTTTTGACCTTCACTTAAGTATTGTATGGGAAAATTTAAATCAAGCGGCAGTTGTGCATTGCTTAAAATTTGTTGCCATTTTTGAGGTAAATCCCAACAGTTTTCCACCAAATCATAATCTTCAAAACTTGCACTACTGTTTTCAATACGTTCAAAAGCATTATGTAGATGAGCAATGTCTAAAGCTTCAGCTATAGTTTTGGCATCTAGTCGTTGTAATTGTGCTAAATAATCATGTTGGATATGCCATGTAATTTGACCTGAATAGGCTAAATCTGAATGCTGTTGTAGGTGTAATAGTTTAAAAAGTAATGATTTTCCCAAACCATTACGGCCAATCACAGCAGAAGTTTGCCCTGAAAAAAGCACAAAATTTAGTTGCGTAAACATTGTTTGGGTGGGGAATGCCAAACTCAAATTTGAAATAATACATGCTTGTTGCATTCAATGATCCTCATATAGAGGATGCACAAAATAGTATGTAATAAAAGCTTTAAATAACAGTAGATTATTTAATTTATCGTAAATAAGGTATCAGAACCAAAAGATAAGCGTAGCCTTGAGTAGAATCTATTTTGCACATCAAAAATTAAATAAATAATGATGAGAAAATGACTTACTTCATTGGCGTTACTCTTTTAAGAAAGGGGATAAGAATGCTTATTGTATAAAAATAAATCTGTATGTCAATGTTAAGCTTTTAAAATACTCATTTAAAAAAGAATCATCTCAAAAACTTAACTCCCTTATGAAAAGGGAGTTAAGTGGCAGTTGATTGATTCAATCAACGCTTATCAATTTATTTAAGCAGTTGCTTTAATGACTTCTGCAACAGATGTTGCTACATAATCAATATTTTTTAAATTTAAGCCCGCTGCACACATACGGCCACTACGTAGCAAATAAATGGCATATTGATCTTTCAATATATCCACTTGTTCAGCAGTTAAACCTGTATAGCTAAACATGCCTTGTTGTTCTGTAAGGTAATCAAAATTACGACCAGGTAAAGCAGTAGTTAATTTTGCTTTTAATAGTTCGCGCATTTGGATGATACGCTCACGCATTTCTTTAAGTTCTGCATGCCATTTTTCAGTTAATGTTACATCATTCAATACATTATCAACCACTAAGGCACCCGTTGTAGGTGGGCTTGAGTAGATACGGCGTACAGTTGCTTTAAGCTGACCTAAAACTTTTTGTGCAGTTGCTTGGTCATCACAAATAAAGCTTAAGCCACCAACACGCTCACCATATAGTGAGAAAATTTTAGAGAATGAATTGCTAATAATGAAATTCAATCCTGACTTGTCTAAAGCACGAATTGCATAAGCATCTTCTTCTAAGCCTTGACCAAAACCTTGGTAAGCAATATCGAGGAATGGAATTAAATCACGTGCTTTCAATACTTCAATCACACGATCCCATTCAGCAGGTGTTAAATCTGCGCCTGTTGGGTTATGGCAACAAGGGTGAAGGAGAACAATGCCTTTTGCAGGGATTTTCTGTAAATCCTCTAACATGCCTTCAATATTGACACCATTGGTTGCTGCATCAAAATAACGGTAGAAATGTGAATTGATTCCCGCACCATTAAAAATCGCAATATGGTTTTCCCACGTCGGTTGGCTCACCCAAACATCAGATTCAGGAAAGTATTTTTTTAGAAAATCTGCACCAACTTTAAGTGCACCAGAACCGCCTAGGGTTTGAATGGTCACTGCACGGCCATCTTTACGTGCTTGGCTATCTGCACCTAAAACCAATTTCTGGGTTGCTTCGTTATAAGACTTTGAACCATCCATCGGTAAATAAAGCTTTACCTTGTCATTGCTTGGTTCAATATTTTTCAAAGCCGCTTTTACAGCGTCTAACTGAGGAACAATTGTGTCCTCATTATAATAAAGACCAATACTTAAATTTACTTTGTGTGTCCGTTCATCCTTACCAAAGGCTTCCATTAGAGAAAGAATTGGATCACCTGCATAAGGATCTACATGTTGAAACATGGTCTAAAGTCCTAAATCAATCGAAAAAATCAAGTCTGATAATATAGGTAATTCAAACCCCGACTCAACAGTAGATAGAGGTTTATTTTTTATTATTTATTCAACTTTAGATTAAGGCCACCGCTCATTTGTCTATATTTATAGCCAAATGTGTATTCTCTACAAAATAGAGGATAAATAAGATAAAACTTAAACAGTGTATCAAGTGTGGTATTGGAAGAGAGATAGTTAAGATATTGATTGTTTTTAAGTCGCAGTATTGTTAATGAATGATAAAGCTATTGTTCTGCATTTCTCTTCTTGTCATCATAGTGCAAGCGCAATATTTAAATTCTGGATGGTTTTTAATGTTACTGAATTATCAATACGATCAAGCTCAAGATAGCCATGGGACTCAAAAAACCACACTGGTATTGATTCACGGGTTATTTGGAAGTTTAAGTAATTTGGGCATTATTGCACGTGAATTTCAAGGTAAATTCAACTTATTGCAAATTGATGTTCGAAATCATGGCCATTCTGCACATTCAGATGAAATGAATTATCAATTGATGGCTCAGGATGTTTTGGAAACACTTGATCATTTAAATATTGAAAAGTTTATTGCGATTGGACATTCTATGGGTGGAAAAATTGCAATGAAACTTGCAGATTTAGCGCAAGATCGTATGCAAAAAATGATTGTCTTGGATATGACACCTTTTGCATATCAAGAAAATCACCATGATCAAATTTTTAAAGCCTTATTTGCGGTTGAAAATCCACAGATTGAATCTCGTAAAGAAGCTACAGAGATTATGCGTCAATACTTAAAAGAAGAAATGGTGATTCAATTTTTATTAAAATCATTCAGTAAGGGGAAATGGCTGTTTAATGTCCAAGCCTTATTTAATCATTATGCTGATATTTTAAGCTGGGAAAATCAGCAGGTGAATCCTATTCCAGCATTGTTTATTAAAGGTGGAAACTCACCCTATATTTCAAAAGCTGAACATTTTTCTGCAATCGAAACCCAGTTTAGTCATAGCCAAGTTAAAGTCATTGAACAAGTCGGGCACTGGTTACATGCTGAAAAACCGGCTGTAGTCAATCAAATGATCTCTGGGTTTATAGAATGAAGTTTTAGGCTCTGAATAAATTAAAACAGCATATTTAAAGGTAATATGCTGTTTATAAATAATTGTTTTATAAGCACTACCAGTTCTTTAGTCCAGTAAGGTCAAGAAACTGTCTTGGTTTTGAATTTTCCATTGAGTACTAGATATGAAATTAGACCTAAAACCAAACCCCAAAATGCACCCCCAACACCAAATAAACTGATATTGGCCGTCGTTGCGAGAAAGGTAATGAGTGAGGCTTCTCGGCAATCAATATCACTCATCGCATTTGCAAGACTTCCAGCAATTGTACCTAATAATGCAAGTCCTGCTAGAGTACTTATAAAAGCGACTGGAAACGCTGCAAAGACAGCTGCTAACGTTACACCAAAAATTCCAACAAAAATATAAAATACACCTGCGGCAATCCCTGAAATCCAGCGTTTTGAAGGATCTTCGTGGGATTCCTTTCCAGTGCAAATTGCAGCAGTGATCGCAGCAAGATTAAACGCATGTGAACCAAACGGAGCCATGAGGAACGAACCTAAGCCTGTCACGATAAGAATCGGTTTAGCATTGGTGTGAAAACCATCATTTTTAAGAACCAGTAAACCTGGCATATATTGTCCTGTTAAGGTAATTAAAAATAAAGGTAAGGCAACACTCAGTATCGAGTTTATAGAAAAAGTTGGCGTGGTAAAAATAGGCGAGGCTAATTTTAGTTCAAATCCAGAGAAATCAATCCGTGATTGTAAAAGTAAGAAAATAAAGCCAAAAATCAAGACACTAATAATGGCAAATCTTGTAGAAAAACGCTTGGTGATCAGGTAAATAAAAAATAATGAAATAGCCAAAAAAGGATCAATTGTCATATTGGTAAAGGCTGCAATCCCAAATTGCAATAAAATACCTGCCAAGAGACCAGATGCAATACCCGCTGGAATTAGACCAATCAATTTTTCAAAATAGCCCGTGATTCCCAAGAACACAAATGCCAGTGCAGAAAGTAAATATGCGCCAATTGCTTCGGAATATGGCAAGGTTACAAGCGTCGTAATTAAAAATGCAGCGGCAGGCGTAGACCATGCAGTGATAATGGGTTCGCGGGTATACCAACTTAATAATATTCCTGTGATACCAACCCCAATAGAAATAGACCATACCCATGAGGCAGTGAGTTCAGGGCTAAGACCAGCCATCTGCGCAGCTTGGAAGATTAAAATAAAGGTACCACCATAATTAACAATGACCGAAATTAAACCAGCCATAATGGGGGGAAGAAAATCATTAGAATGATGCTGAAAAGACATAAACTCTACCCCTAAGATTTTAAAAAGAAGTAGTAGAGTGTATTTTTAATGTGGTATTGCCATAAGATACACTTTTAATATTTTTTAAGGTACCAGTTTGGTGATATGATTTTATCTTCTGCCCCTTTTACTTAACTCTGGTAAAGGTGAAGGAGTTAAGAATGGTTTTTATATTGCTAAATACAATGAGAGTAGTGCTTTGAATGCAGCGAAGAAAAATACCCTCAATTTAGGTTTCTTAATGATTTTTTGAATTTCATAGATCGTACAATATAAACAGTTATTACAATTAAAAAACTATTGAAACAAGAGTTCAATAATAAATATGAGTTTATCCTCTAAGATTGAATACTAAATGAATTTTTCGATAGGATAAGAGTATGAGCCATAGTAATCAACTCACCATATTTGATGTCTTAAAGTTTAGTCATGAAAAGCAAAGAGAATTATCTGATAAATTAATTGAAACCAGTGGCAACTCAGAAGAAAGAAAGCATTATTTCTTATTACTGAAAAATGAATTATTTGCACATGCAGTGGCTGAAGACAGGTATTTTTACATACCTCTTATGATGACAGATGCAGGTTTGAATATTACAAGGCATGCTCTGTCTGAGCATCACGAAATTGATGAGCTACTTGAGCAACTTACTGAAAAAGAACTCAATAATCCGAGTTGGTTACGTATAGCAAATCAGCTACGAAAGCTTGTACATCATCATTTAGATGAAGAAGAGCATAAATTTTTCCAGCAATCTGGCAAAATTTTAAAAGATGATGAAAAAGTAAGCTTAGCTAAAAAGTATCAACGTGAATATGATAAATATATTTATAAAGACAAAACGAGTTTAATTAATTAATGATTTAAACTTTTTTTAAATTTAGTTAGATAGATAAGCCAGATTTGAAAACTGATGATTTGATGACAAGAATGCCAATCAAATTGATTGGCATTCCTTAAATAGCAAATTATTTTAGGTAAAAGCTATAATGTTTGCCACTCATTTCTTGCTTCTTCTGAATTTTTATTCAAAATTACGTTTCCATCTTTAATTTCACTCACCCAACTTAATGGAATCAGATGATGTTCATTATGTTCATCATCACTTCGAGTCAATTTAATTGAATCTTATCCCTCAAGATGATCGACCTTACCGATCTGTGTACCACATGAAGCAATTACTGAAGCATGTTCTTTAATATCGTTTGCATTAACGTTACTCATAATGTTTGCTCATCTATTGTTCAAGTTGAAATATCAGTCTAAGACATTTAAAAATTAGTGATGTAAGTATTTTTAAGCTTTAAGTTTTGTTGGGTTAATAATGTAAGGTTTATAGATTTATTTAATTTATAAATGTCATTTTTGAATAAATATATAAAATTAAAAATAATGTGATTCTGTTCTCAATTAATTAATTTTGTTATGCTTTATTCATTTGTTTTTTGTGATTTAATTATAATTAATAAGCTTTATTGAGGTTCTTTTTGATTATTTTTTTTTGTTTTGGTCTTAATGGGGTTGTTTAAAAGCATTGCTATAAATTTATGTTTTGTAATGTTTTATTTTTAAATAATTAACGGTAAGGTTTTAATGTGTTGTATTGTAATTTGATGTTATTTATTTAAAAATTTCTAAAACGACAATACTCAATAGGGATGGTGTTTTTAGCTAATTTTATTTTAATTTGGTTAATTTAATTTTGTACAAACCTTTCTTGAAACTATAACAAATAGCAATATTAAATAAAAATATTTGATCCAGGATGATTATCGTTGATTGATTAATTGAATTAATAACTTTTATCAAAATAGAGGATTAAATATGTCAAATTCTAATATAGATAACGAAGTAGTTAAGAATCTCAGTAAAGAACAACGTGACCAATTGAATGCCGATCCAATTTCCGGTGAGCCAGGAGCACACCCAATCGGGACAGGTGTTGGAGTCGCAGGCGGTGCAGTAAGTGGTGCAGCTATTGGAGCTGTTGGCGGACCTGTAGGTGCTGCAGTCGGTGGGGTAGTAGGTGCAGTTGTTGGAGGATTAGCGGGAAAAAGCATTTCTGAAGCTGTAAATCCAACTGATGAAGATATTTATTGGCGTGAAACTTACAACACTCGCCCTTATTATAAAGACACGATTAACTTATATGATAATGTAGATTACGATCGTGATTATCGTGATGCATATCAGCTAGGGTACACTTCTAGAAGCAATTACCCTTATGAAACAAAGTTTGAAGAAGTTGAAGCAGATCTTAAGCTTCAATGGGAAAAAACCAAAAGAGAGTCTCGTTTAAAATGGGAAGAAGCAAAGCATGCAGTAAAAGATGCTTGGGATCGAGTAACTCGTTAACAGATTCTCAAAAAAATAGCCCTTCAATGTAAGGGCTATTTTTTGTCACTAGTAAACAAATGGCAGCAATCCACTACAACCATTAATTGTGGTAACATATTGAAAATACAAGTGAATGCAACGACATGCAATCTATGCCAATCCAATACAAACTGAGTGGATTCTACTTTTGGTATTATTCAATAGTTGGAACTTTTTTGCCGTATTGGAGCTTATATCTTCAAGATCAAGGATTTAATTATCAAGAAATCGGATTGCTGTCCTCTATAGCCATTTTAACCCGTATATTTGCACCCTTTATTTGGGGATTTATCGCAGATAAAACGGGCAAACGAATGTTGTGGGTTCGTGTGGCAACTTGGATGGAAGCTACAATCTGGTTTTTGATTTTTATTATTCCCAACAATATGCAATCAATTGCATTTCTGATGTTGATTTTTAGCTTCTTTCAAAATGCCATACTTGCGCAATTTGAAGGTGTAACGCTGTTTTGGCTGGGTAATCAACATACAGCATTGTATGGGAAAATTAGAAAATGGGGCTCTATTGGATTTATTATTGGCGTATTTAGTATCGGTGCGATTTTAGAAGTTATTGCAATTCAATATTTACCAATGATGTTGTTATGTATTGCCTTTACAGCTTTTATTTGGTCCTTTTTGATTAAGGAACCCAGCACAGCACCGAGTGCACAAAAAATATTAGAACCATTGCTTCCCATTCTAAAAAGACCAGTGGTTTTTTCATTTTTTATCATTGAATTTATTATGCTTTTTGCACAAGCACCATTTTATAGTTTTTATAGTAATTATTTAAAACTAGCTGGTTACAGTACAACTCAGATTGGCTTTTTATGGTCAGTTGGTGTGATTGCTGAAATTATCATGTTTAACTATGCAAATTTCTTCCTAAATCGTTTTTCATGGCGAAGTTTAGTCGCACTTTGTTTAATCATGACCAGCATTCGATTTATTTTGGCAGGTTTATTTTCAGAAAGTTTCATTATTCAATTTATTTCTCAAACTTTTCATGCATTTAGTTTTGGTTTATTTCATATTATTGCAATGCGGGTCATTTTGCAGAACTTTGCAGCCAAACAACAGGGCAGAGGGCAAGCACTATACAGTACCATGTGGGGACTTGGCGTTGCATCTGGCAGTATCTTAGCTGGGCAATATTGGGAAAAATTATCAGGAGAATATATTTTTATTATTGCTGGATTTTCAGCCTTGCTTGGCCTGCTATTGATTAATTTTTTACCTAAAACCTTACAAATGATTCAAAGATAAATGAATCTCTTTGCAGAAAAGAGATTCAGAACATTCAAAACGATACTGTACGGGTTAATTTAGTAAATAGACAATGAGGTGTACAATAAAAGGTCCAACCAATACCATAAAAATACCAGCTAAAACCATGGTTAAACTGGCAATAACACCTTCATCTTTATCACGCATATAAGCTTTACTTGTACCAAAACCATGTGCTGCATTACCCAAAGACGCACCTTGTGCAAAGCTTGATTTCAGTCTTAATCCACCCAATACCAAATCACCAATTAACATACCAGTCACCCCAGTAATCATGGTGAATAAAATCACCAGTTCAACAGAACCGCCGATATGGGTTGTTAGTTCCATTGCAAATGGTGTAGAGATTGAACGAGCCATTAGACTATAGGTTGTTGTTTGGTCAAAATGAAATAACTTGGCAAGGTAGAATGCACTGATCATTCCAGCAAGCATACCAATGACCACACCCATAGAAATTGAAATGAGATGTTCTTTAATGATTTGGCGATATTCAAAAATTGGGATTGCAAAGGCAACAGTTGCAGGCCCTAACATCCATATAATCCACTGACTATCAAGCATATAAGCATCATAAGAAACATGTGCTGATAGTAAAATGGTGATTAAAACAATCGGAACCAAAATTGCTGGAGATAAAATTAAATATGGAAATTTACGATAAAGTTTTTTGACCAACACATACGCGACTAATGTGATCACTACACAAGATATTGAAATGGCAGACATTATTTATCTCCCTGTAATACATGTACGGTTTTATGAACATGACGTTGTTTCAACTTCCGCTCTAGTTTAAAACCTATATGCACACTATAAGCAGTAAATACCATCACACAAATTGTGCCCAGTACAACCACAACAATCAGTTGCCAACCCTCAGTGATAAATAGGTTTTTATATTTCATTAACCCGATAAAACAAGGAATAAAAAATAGTACCAATTCACCTAGAATGAAATCTGAGCCTGATTTAATCCAATTTAACTTAAAAATACCTGTCATGAGCCCAATCAAAACCATAAATAAGCCAATCACAGCTGCCGAAATAGGTAAATTAAATTGCTTTTGAATGATTGAACCAATCCACCAAATCAAAATTAAAAGCCCAATTTGCAATGTGACTTTATAAATTGATGAAATTTGATGGCTTTGAGTACGCGTAGACATTTTATTGCAGATATTTAAAAAAGATGAGTTATTTTAGTTGCAAACATCACAGCATATTATGAATAATTAAACCATAATTATGCGTTTTTGGAATAATTTGTGGACATTAAAAATCTTAAAATTTTTGTGGAAATCGTCAATTCTGAAAGTTTTACTTTGGCTGCTGATCGTTTGTTTATGACACAGCCTACAATCAGTAAATCTATTAAACATTTAGAAGAAGAACTTGGCACAGCTTTGTTTAAAAAAGGTGAAGCTGGAAGAAAAAGGGAAGTTGTACTTACTTATATTGGTGAATTAATTTATCTACACGCTTTAAATATCTTAAATGAACAAAAGCAAATATTTGAAAATATAGATCAAGTACAGCAGTTAAAAAAAGGTAAATTAACCATAGGCTTACCACCATTAGGTTCGGTATTACTCAGTCCTTTAATTGCTTTATTTCATCAGAATTATCCTGATATTCAATTGAAATTCTTAGAAGTTGGTGCCAATGGTATTGAGGAAGCAATTGCTGATAAAAGTATTGATGTTGGGATTTTACTCGGTAATTTAAGACCAAGTTTTGCGGCAATTCCTGTGATAGATTCACCAATGTGTTTATTGGCTAAGAAAAATTCACATTGGAATCAAAGAGATTCAGTAAATTTGCATGAACTTAAAGAAGAAACTTTTTTACTTTACGCTGATTCTTTTACATTAAATAAGATGATTATACAGGCTGCAAATTCTGTAGGTTTTGAACCAAAAGTGGTGTGTAAAAGTAGCCAGTGGGACTTTATCACCAAAATGGTGGAGTTTAATATGGGAATCGCCATATTGCCCAAAATTTATTGTGATCAGCTAGATCAGGGGAAGTTTTGCTCAGCAATCCTTAATGAGCCTAAATTACATTGGACATTGAGTATGGCTTGGAATACGACTGTAGCAATGAGTCCTGCAACAAAAGCTTGGTTAACGATTGTAGAGATGCATCGAGATAAAATTCATTTTTAGATTGATCGATAGCTTTTAAGTCTTAATAAATTGAGATTGGCGTGGCTCAGGTTAAATTTTATAAAAATTAAAACATATGTATATCAGTGCCTTAATATACATTATTTCGCATAATGTATATTATGTTAAATAAGATATCTAAGAGTTTTAACTTCTATTTATGTGTGCTAGTATTTGAAAAAACTATCATTCTACAGAGTCTGCTAATGAGTTTAGATCAAGCGAATTTACTTAAAGCTTGGCAACATTACATTGAAATTACAGGATGCGAAAAATCAAAAATACCTGTTAAAACAATCAATAATTGTCAAAATATTATATTCACTCATTCGGATTTCATTGAGAACCCTAAAAGTAATGGCGTATTTATTGAAATACAACCTAGTAAAATTGCTCATTTAAAAGAAAAGTTTGTTATATTTGATGAAGATACGAAAAAAGATAAACTCATTGATCCACTATCTTTTGCATTCCCTCTTTTAACTATGCATGAGAAAAACCAATCTTTTTATTTACCTATTTTTGTTATAGATCTACCTGCAGATTTTTTTGATTTCAGAGAACTTCACTGGTTTTGATATATCTTCAAATCTACCTAATTTTGTGAAAGTTAATATTTCAGTATTAACAAACTATTTTGATGTTGATGCCGATCAAATTGATGAATCTAGAAATATAATTGATTTAATAGGATTGATTTGCGAAACTACTTTTATTGATTTTGAATCCATGTACTTTGGTTTTATTGAATGGGCAAATGAGAAATTAGTCATTAAAAATAATAATTTTAAAAATATATTCTTTGCTAGAAATACCAGTGGATTAATTTATTCTTCAAAAAATGATGATGTCAATACAAGTGATCTTGAAGACTTTAAATTTATTCTCCATGAAATAGAAATTCACGGCGAAAATTGCGTGTCGAGTAAATATCCACTGCTGAATGAGTATTTAACCAAAATTGGTGGTGATAAATCGGTCGTGGTTCAACAGCCTGTACATCTTGTTAAGACCTATGGGTTGTTCGAAAGCAAATATTCTTTAGGTCGTGGACAGTTTCAAGCAATCCAAGCAGCAAACATTAAGCCTGAACTTCCATTGATTGCAGTGCAAGGGGCTCCAGGCACTGGTAAGACTACCCTATTCAAGTCTTTAATCGCACAGCAAGTTACTGCTCGTGCATTATCAGTCATTTCAGGTAATGACCAAAATCTTAATATGTTGGTATGTTCAACGGCCATTAAAGCAGTTGATAATGTCATTGCAGATCTTAAAGCTGAAGATTTTACACAAAATCTAAATTGGCTTTGGCTTCATGGTGGTGCTAAAGCTAAATTGGATATGGAAATTCAATCACGTTTAGCACCTCATATTGCTGATCTCGAACTTAAGGAATTTGATGAGATTCAATATCTTGAATTAAAAGATCAGATATTGAATCTCAAAAAAAATATTGATGCGATTGGTAAAAGATTTCTTACTGAAAAATCAACATTAAATTTATCAAAAGCCAAAATTCCCTTTATTACGTCTTTGAATGATTACAATTCTACGGAGCTATTCTTCGAATTATCAAAATATCAAACAGCAAAAAGTATAAATCTTGATGAACAATATAGGTATGACTCATATAGTACCGATCAGTTAACTGATATTCAGTCAAAACTTAAAGTTGAAGTTGCTGATTTAGAAAAAGAAATATCTCAATTTAAAGAAGCTTTAGCACATGTTGAGAATTTACTGGCATATTGGCCTAAAAAGTTTAATCCTTCCCAATTTTCAGACTGGATGCTTAATAAAAAAGTCAGAGGTTCATTTTCTCTATCATTTGGCGATTTCTTCAAATTACAGTTTCTAAAAATTATCACAATATTTTCTCCAGCAAAAATCAATCTGATGGATGCATGTGAAACCTTAACTAAGCATGATCTGTTACTAGATTTAGAACAAAACCTGACTCACATCAATAATCAGCTTATGATCATCAATCAGATGTTGCTTGCCTCATTATATACTCAAGAATTTAATTCTTTATATCAATCGTTCACAAAGGAATACACCGGCTGCAATGACTTAAGCGATATATTTAGGCTTAAAGCCATTAGTGAGAACCGTAAAATTTTTGAGTTGTCGATACAGTTTCTCTATCAAGAACAATTACGGTGTAAGGTTGAAGTTGTACAAGCCTTGAATCATTGGTTGGCCATGTTGTCTAGTGATAATGTACCAACGCCACATTATGGCAAATTTATAAAAGATTCTGAAAAATTCTATCAGTTAATTTCTTTGGCTTATCCAGTTGTAGCAACAACATTGGCATCAGTTTTCAAAATGTCTGGCTTTAAAAAGCTACAGCAGTTAAATGGTACAAAACCATGGAATCTAGCTTTGCTCGATGAGGCGGGAATGGTATCGGTAGAGAACCTCGTCCCGATTGTTGCTCGAAGTAATAAAGCTATGATTGTTGGTGATCCTCTTCAGCTGGAACCTATACGCACAATCTCAAAACCATCAGAACAAAAAATTTATAAAGAATACTTTTATTGTCATGATGATGAGTATGCAATGTTAGGTCCTGGTCAGGTGACCACATATCATAGAGCTTCAGGAACCTTGTCTGGTGAAATAAGTGATATTGGTGATGGCATTATTTTAGATGAACATCGACGTTGCCAAGAGCCAATTGCTCAACTTTTTATTGATATAGCAAAATATAAAGGCTTAAGCATATCTTCATTCACACCAAGTGAGCGAATTCAGAAAGCGTTTGAAGGTATAGGGGCACATCATTTGATGTTCTACCATGTAGATGGTGCTAGACACTCAGGGAAAACTAATCTGGATGAAGTAAAAGGCATTGGTGAGCTTTTAGATCAGTTGGAACAGGCTGGGTATAATCTTACTTGTGATATTGGGATCATTACGCCCTATGCGGATCAAAAGCGTCAATTGATTAGTGCTTATGGTCAACGTATGGAGCAAAACAAACTGGCCAAGATAGGTACAATCCATCAGTTCCAAGGTGTTGGTTTTGAAGTGATCATCTTTAGTCCCGTGATATTTGAACAGGCTGATAGTGCAGTATTCCTTAATTCTCGACCAAATATACTGAACGTGGCTGTTTCTCGCGCTAAGCAGCAGTTCATTGTGGTTGGCAACTACCATAAACTAAAAGACTCAAAAGGTTCTTTAGGTTTAATTGCTGAGCGTACATCTTCGGACTTTTACCTAGAGCTTGGTAATCAAAGTCCAAGCTTTAAAGATTATGAAACAAGTTTTGCTGTCAAAAAGCATATCTACGATGTTCAGCATGTGAAAGCCTTTGAATACTATCTTCAAAATAGTCAGAAAAGTATTGTTATTGTCGTGCCATGGATTCGTAAACCTTATAACATATCAACGCAGCAACAACTCGAATTGCTGAAGATGGCCAAACGTCGTGGGATCAACATTAAAATCTATTATGGCTACAGTAATCTTGAGCTTAATCATAAAGATGATAACGATGAACAGTTAGTCCAAGATTATATTACTGCGTTAGGTGCTGATAATGTGATAAGACTGCCTCAGGGTACACATGAGAAGGTTTTGTTAATTGATGATCGTGTTCTTGTCGTGGGAAGTTGGAACTGGCTATCGAATGCATATTACAAATGGTATGAAAACCAGCAAAACGGAAAGTCACAGTTAGCGATACGCCGTGAAACAAGTATTATCATTATGGATCGAAAGATCATAACGGAATATAAGGCACATAATCTTATTGCATGCATTTAACGAGACAGAAAACTACCATACGATGAGCTAATTATTTTATTTTGCTGTAAAGCTCTTAATGAATGAATATTGGTAAAATTAAGTTGTTGTTTTAGCTTTTGAAGTCGCATAATGAAACCATTATGTTAAATAGAATATTGTGTAAGTTGTCTACTCACATGTTGTTTGCAATGTCCTGCAATGGCTATCTAATTATTAGAATTTGACTAATTTATATTTAGAAAAAAGTTATCTAGAAAATAAGCTGTAATTTTTTATGTTAATTACGCTTAAATTCCAACCCTCTCATTTTTCAACAAGCTCAGGTTATAATGGTGGTCTCCCGAAATATGGTTGATCTATTATGAACGCCTCCAATGACCCTCTACATGGCAAAAAACTTGCTGACATTTTGGATGAATTATTGGATTACTACGATGGCTTTGAAGGCTTAAGTCGTAAAATTGAAATTAGATGTTTTTGCATAGATCCAAGTGTTAAGTCATCATTGAGATTCTTACGTACTACCCCATGGGCACGTGAAAAAGTAGAAAGCTTATATTTGTATGTCTTACGCCAAAAAGCCAAACAGAAATCGTAAACAAAATATTTTATAAATTGTTATTTTAGTGTTCTAAGTAATTAAATTTATTGTTTATTAAAAATAAATTTAATTGTGAAATAAATTCTAAGTGAACATAAGTTAATTAAAATATCAGAGACAGTGGCTACACAATGCTGTTGTTGCTACAGCTCAGCAACGTGAATTATGATCTTAGAAATTCACGTTGCCGACTATCTTAAGCAACATAATATAAGTTATGCAGAAATCAGATCGCTACTCGACTTTGTATGGTGATGACTTCAATGTACTTTCGTGTTTGCTTCAGTTAAATAAGCTTTCTTCGATGTCTTATTCCATAAACACAGTTCTTGCCCTGTTTTGTTTTTCATATGTGCTTGCGGATATTTTCCTTGAATCAAGAGTGCTGAATATCCAACACGATCATCAAACAGCATGACATTGCTTACTGTCTTGGCATTTTTAAGTTGACTTGCTTTTATACAAGCCGCTTTTATTTCCTGATCATGCTTGTTCCATGCCTGCTCGGAACTTCCGAAAGCTACGCTAGTCGCAGCAGAACTTGCCACAAAACCTAAAATAGAAAGATATTTTAAAAATATACGATATCTTAATATCATGATGATTGTCCTGTAAATTCGAGTGTCTGGATCTATACTGAAACAATCTGATGAGATAATCTAGCAATTTACACATGCTGTAACAGCAGATATTCAGGATTACACATATCTCTGAAAAGTTGTCCGTGATTTAGATTTTAAAATATAGATCAAAGACTTAAAAATAGTTCTATTCTATAGAAGCATTACCTGACTCACGTGATTCCATACAGTGATCAATATTTCTCGCGTCTTATCGCTTGCCGAAATTATAATTATGACTATTAATTAAAGCGCTAACTTTGCTGTGTGGCCCTGTCTATGTGATGCATCTATAGCTGTGATCTTGAAAAACCCATCCCTTTTTAAATATATATCTTGCGCTTTGTCTATTTTTATATATGATTGAGTAATCACTCAATTAATATATTTGTCTATGGCCCGTCCTCGTAGTGAAGATAAACGTAATGCAATTTTAAATGCTGCTATTGAAACATTGGCAGAACTTGGAGAGCGCGCATCTACTTCAAAAATAGCCAAAGTCGCTGGTGTAGCAGAAGGTACTTTATTTACTTATTTCAGTAATAAAGAGGAATTACTCAACCAATTATACCTTTCGCTAAAGGCCGAACTGCGTCAGGTCATAATGCTGAATTATCCGAACAACTCAGACCTACAAAGCCAAATGTTTTATATCTGGCAAAGCTATTTGGACTGGAGTTTAGATGCCCCGCTCAAACGTAAAGTGATGGCACAGTTGTCGACTTCAGAACAAATTACAGAGCAGAGTAAACACATTGGTATGCAAACTTTTTGTGATTTTACTAGGACTATTCAAGAACATATCGATGACGGCAAATTAAGAGATTATCCACCCTTGTTTATTGGTTCGATTTTGGGTGCACTTGCCGAAGTCACACTCAACTTTATTGCCCAAGACACTTCTCAAGCTGATCTTTATCGGAAGTCAGGTTTTGAAGCGTTTTGGCATGCAGTTTCAATGTAGATAAAGACTAAAGTAAGGATAAGGATGTGCAGCATTCTTATTTTTTTAAATTAATTAATGAGTGATTAAATACTCATTTAAATAAATCAAAATAAGCACTTATCTCAAGTTCTTATTTACAGATATAGCTTGTTCCACTCAAGGAAAATAAAATGACAATTTCAAACGCAACAGACTTGCCTTCTCCCGTCATGTCATCACAGCAATACAATGGAAAATATAGCAATACACGGCCGAATCTGCACACACATTCTTTCGGAAAAACGCTAGGCTTAATGTGGAAATTTTTATTTAACAAACCGAAAAATACGGTGCCAAATCGAGAAATTCCTGTGTTAAGTTTATCAAAAGAACAACTCATGAGTGCCCCAGACCGTTCTCTATTTCGTCTTGGGCATTCGACCATTTTATTAAAATTGCGTAATGAATTTTGGTTAACCGATCCTGTTTTTTCTGAGCGTGCCTCGCCTTTTCAATGGATTGGCCCAAAGCGTTTTCACCAACCACCGATTAGCATTGCGGACTTACCTCCCATTAAAGGCGTGATTTTGTCGCATAACCACTATGACCATCTCGACTACCATGCAGTAATCCAACTCAAAGACAAAGTTGAACACTTCTTAACACCACATGGTGTTGGTGACACACTGATTAAATGGGGCGTGCCAGCAGAAAGGGTTCAGCAACTTGACTGGTGGGAAACAACCCATGTAGATGGTCTTAAGCTGATTGCTACCCCTGCCCATCATTTTTCAGGCCGTGGTATGGGTGATAGCAACGCAACGCTTTGGGCATCGTGGGTGATTATTGATAATGATCTACGGGTGTTTTTTAGTGGCGATACTGGTTATTTCGATGGGTTTAAAGAGATTGGACATCGTTATGGTCCTTTCGATCTTACCATGCTAGAAACTGGGGCCTATGATCCAGAATGGCCAGATGTTCACATGCAACCTGAGCAAACTTTACAAGCGCATATCGATTTAAAAGGACGTCATTTGTTGCCTGTCCATAATGGGACTTTTGACTTGGCGCTTCATGCTTGGGACGATCCATTTGAACGAATTGTGGCTTTGGCTCATCAAAACGACTTAGCGATTAGTACGCCTCAAATGGGTGAAGTATTGAACTTAAACCAGCCAAATGTCGAAAATTATTGGTGGCGTTCGTAATTTCTTCAATCATTTTAAATTATTTATGTCCCTCAATTCTCATTTAAAGGTATTTAAATTCAGTGATATAGCCCTATTGTTTTCCTCTATATTTTCTTTTAATAAAACTAGGACTAACTTTGTCTTAGTTTTATTATTGACTTAAAACACAGACTGCATTAGTCTGTGTTTGTAATTGATCAATTATGAAATGAAATGGCTTATATCACTAGTAGCGTCGAGTATGCGATTCACTGTCTTCTTTTTCTTGTAAATAATGAAGATAAACCATTGAGTAGTAAGGATTTAGCTGAATTGCAAGGCGTCTCTCCTAGCTTTATGGCCAAGATATTTCCTAAACTTGAAAAGGCAAAACTTGTTTTGGCGCAAGAAGGTGTTCGTGGCGGGTATTTACTGGCCCGATCTGCTCACGAAATCAGTTTTCTTGATATTGTGAATGCAATTGAAGGTGAAAAACCGCTTTTTGAATGCCAAGAAGTACGTGGAAAATGTGCGGTCTTTAACAATGCCCCACCCGATTGGGCAACCAGTGGTGTGTGTGCAGTGCATGCAGTTATGCTACAGGCTGAAAAAGCCATGCGAGATGCTTTAGGTGCTCATACACTTGGTGATATTGCAGACCGTTTTGGCCGTTATGCACCTGATGTATTTTTTAGTGATGTAAATGGCTGGATCAATAAACGCATCGAAGGAAGAACAGCAAAAATGCGGAAAAGTAAAATATCACGGGATACGCCCGACTAATGAGCTTATAGGGCATTCATCCCTAAGGTAAAACCTCTCTAAACGTTTTAAACGCCTTCTCAGATTTTTCGGACAGTCAGAGAAAGGATTCGCTCACCCAAAATTTTGGGATGAGCTGGAATTTACATGTCCGAAAACCTATCAAAAGGATAATCAAATGAGTAAGCGTATTATTATTGCAGGTTCTGGCTTTGCTGGCTTATGGGCTGCACTTGCCGCACAACGAGCAATTCATTTGGCTGCGCAAGAACAAAATATTGAAGTGCTGATGGTTTCCCCGAGTCCGAATGTTGATATTCGTCCTCGTCTTTATGAAGCTGTACTTGAAAATATGTATCCTGATATATTAGACATATTAAATGTCGTTGACGTTAAATATGTCGCTGGCTGGGTAAATGAAGTGAATGCTGCGGCCCAAAATCTTGTGATTACAACGATCCACGGCGATCAACAAAGCTTAAGTTATGACCGTTTTATTTTGGCAACGGGAAGTACTGGCTATATGCCGCCTATATCTGGTCTTAAAGACTATGGATTTAGTGTCAGCACTTTAGCAGATGCTGAAAAACTAGATCAGCATCTTAAAAGTTTAGCCAATAAGCCTGTAAGTGCGGCACGTAATACCGTAGTCGTTGCTGGTGGTGGACTGACTGGGCTTGAAACAGTTGCCGAAATGCCTGAACGCCTGCGTAGCATTTTAGCTGAAACTGATATTCGTGTGGTTTTAGTCGATTCATCAATAGAAATTGGTGCAGCATTGGGTGACGAAGCTGCAGTGGTAATTCGAGAAGCTCTTAGCGAACTCGGCGTTGAAGGTAAAGCTGGGCTACGCGTTACTGCACTTGATGCTTCTGGAGTAACACTTTCTAACGGCGAAAGAATTGAAACAGAAACTGTCATTTGGACTGCGGGCATGCGAGCGAACTCGTTGACCTCTCAAATTGTAGGTGAAAAAGATAATTTAGGTCGTATTTTAGGTGATGCTTATTTACATGCACCAGAGGCCAAAAATATTTTTGTGACGGGTGATACTGTAAAAGTTCCAACCGACAATTTAGGTAATTTTAACGTGATGTCATGTCAGCATGCCATGAGCCTAGGCCGCGTAGCGGGTTACAATGCCGCGGCAGAATTGGTTGATTTGCCATTACATGTGTATAGCCAACCAAAGTATGTGACTTGTGTCGACTTAGGCCCATGGGGAGCACTTTACACTGAAGGATGGGATCGAAAAGTTCAATTTGTGCGCCACGAGGCGAAAAAAATTAAGCAAGAAATTAATACGGTATGGATTTATCCGCCAGTTGCAGACCGTGAAGCTGTTTTTGCTATAGCAAATCCTGATTTTGTAATTGTTCCTTAAAATTAGTTTTGCTAAAGCAGATCATTTTATTTAACTCACCTAAAAGTAAAGCCATCACTGATTTTGCTTTTAGGTTTTTTTGAGTCATTAAGTTATGACTTTTCTAACTCTTCTATTATCACTAAAGCCGTTTTTTTAGCAGAAAATGTGTTTTGTCCTGTAATTAATGTATGTTGAGATCATTGTCATTAGTACATGAACTTAATTTACTATTTTTGAAAATTATCAGTTTAAATTATTAAATTTAATAAGTATGTTTCTCCTTTCCTTATAATTATGAACTAGATTTTATATAAACATAAGTTAACTAAGATATCCAAGACTGTGGCTAGACAACACTATTGTTGCCACAGCTCAGTAACGTGATGATCCAAGATTATACATCACGTTACTGAGTATCCTAATGCACATAATATAAGTAAGGACCTTACATCATTTATTAGGAGAAACTTTCAATCTTATAGATACCTTACGTACCAAAAAGAAAAATAATGGAACAAAGAAAATTGAAAGCAATGTGCCGGATATCATCCCTCCTGTTACAGCTATACCAATTTCTCTTCTACTCGCTGCACCAGCTCCTGTTGAAACTGCCAGTGGTAAAACACCAGCAACAAATGCCAATGAGGTCATGATAATGGGTCTTAATCTTTGGCCTGCACCCTCAATAACAGCTTCTATTAATGACTGACCCTCTGCTAGTTTCGCTGCTGCGAACTCTACAATAAGAATCGCATTTTTAGCTGAAAGACCAATGGTTGTCAGCATCGCGACCTGAAAATAAATGTCATTAACATATCCTGCAATACTGGCTGCAATAACAGCACCAATTAATCCAAGAGGGATAACAAGCAAAACGGAGAATGGAATTGACCAACTCTCATATAATGCAGCTAAGCATAAAAAAATAAATATGATAGATGCCAAATATAACCAAATCGTCTGACCACTCGCTAACTTTTCTTGATAAGACAAGCCACTCCATTGAAGACTAAAGCCTTGTTGTTGATCAATTAACTGTTGCATTTTATTCATTGCAGCCCCTGAACTTTCACCAGTTGCGGCAGAACCTTGAAGCTGAACAGATGAAAGACCATTAAAACGTTGCAACATCTGCGGTCCCATTTGCCAATTAACAGATGAGAAACTAGCAAATGGTGTCATCGCTCCTGTCGTTCCTCTTACATACCACTGACCAATGTCTTGTGGTAATGACCTATATGCCGCATCACCTTGTAAATAAACGCGTTTGACACGACCTCTATCAATGAAGTCATTAATATATGAACCACCCCATGCAGTTGATAAAGTACTACTAATATCAGTCTGTGCTAAACCGAATGCACTTGCCTTACGTTGATCAATATTGACTTGTAATTGAGATTTATCTTCGAGTCCATTTAATCGAACCGCGGCAAGTCCAGAATCTGCACTTGCCTCTTTTAGAACCGTACTTTGCGCAGCTAACAAAGCATCTCGCCCTTTACCCTCAGCATCTTGCATCCATAATTCAAAACCACTGGATTGACCTAATCCACGTACCGCTGATGGAGAAAGTACTTGAACCCGCGCTTGTTTCATTGAGCGAAAATGTGCATTTGCACGAGAAATAATTGCCTCGGCAGTATTATTCTCTCCCTTACGATCATCCCAATGTTTTAGACTGGCAAATGCCATACCTACATTCTGACCACTACCAGCATTATTTCGTCCCATAACCATAAAAATAACGTTCAAGTTATCTTTCTCATTCGTCATGAAATACTCTGAAATTTGGTTACCTATTTCTTGGGTTTCAGCTAAGGTCGAGCCCACAGGCGTACTAAATTGGACCATGACAGAACCCTGATCTTCTTGTGGGAGGAAGCCCGTATTCATTCGTGTGTATTGCCACCCTAATAAAGCAGTGATCACAACAAATAAAACCATAAATATTTTAGGTTTACTGATGATCTTAACGAGTAAATTACGGTATTTGGACTGACTTAGCTCTACTTTTTGATTGAACCAAGTAAAGAAACGTCTCTTTTTACGCTGATGATTGTTAGGTCTAAGTAAAGTAGCACATAAGGCTGGAGATAAAGTTAGGGCAACCACAGCAGAAAGCACCATCGCTGAGACTAATGTCACAGAAAACTGCCGATAAATCATCCCTACGGAGCCACCAAAAAAAGCCATTGGTAGAAATACAGCAGACAAGACCATTGCGATACCAACTAAGGCACCTGAAATTTCTTTCATAGAAATAAGCGTAGCTTCTTTTGGATCAAGACCTTGCTCATGCATTACACGCTCAACATTTTCTACAACAACAATGGCATCATCAACCAAGAGTCCAATCGCCAATACCATCGCGAACAATGTCAATGTGTTAATGGTATAACCCAATACACTCAGAATTCCAAAGGTACCTAACAAAACCACTGGAACAGCAATTGCAGGAATTAATGTGGCGCGCCAACTTTGCAAAAACACGAACATCACAATAATGACAAGGAAGATTGCCTCAGCTAGGGTCTTAATCACGCCTTGAACAGATGCTTCTACAAATGGAGTACTATCACGTGGATAAGCCACCTTTAAACCTGCTGGCATGGATGCTGTTAATCTTGAAACCTCTGCTTTAACACGTTCAGCTGTTTCAAGGGCATTTGCACCTGACGCTAACTGAATTGACATACCTGAAGCATATTTACCATTCAATCTCGTGGTAGTCTGATAACTTTCTGCGCCTCGTTCGACACGAGCAACATCTTTTAGCAATACTACACTGCCATTTGGCTCAGTCCGCAAAATAATATTTTCAAATTGACTTACCGTTTGTAAACGAGACAATGCAGTAACAGTTGCATTTAAAGCTTGGTTTTCTTTAGTCGGTAAAGCTCCAAGCTCACCTGCTGTGATTTGAGTATTTTGAGCTTCAATAGCAACTCTAACATCGGATGGCATCAAGCTATAACTATTTAGCTTATGCGGATCAAGCCATATTCGCATCGCATATTGCGCACCAAATACTGTGATCTCACCAACCCCATCTACCCGACTTAGTGGGTCTTGAAGTGTACTTACCATGTAATCAGATATATCAACATCTGATCTTGCACCACTTTCATCATAAAGAGCAAAAACTAACAGACTATCTCCTTGAGACTTTGTAACGGTTATGCCCTGTTGTTGAACTTCTTGTGGTAAACGACTCAATGCCTGATTTACTGCGTTCTGTACCTGAACTTGAGCTGTATCTGGATTCGTATTTTGATCAAAACTCAAACTAATACGAGCCTGACCAGCTGAACTACTTGTAGATGAAAAATAAAGTAAACCATCAATTCCCTTAATTTGTTGCTCTAATATTTGAGTAACACTATCTTCAACTGTACTGGCTGATGCACCAGGATAGTTTGCTGTTACATTTACACCGGGAGGTGCAATATCAGGATATTGCTCAACAGATAAAGTGAAAATGGAAATTGCACCCATCGCCATAATGCATATGGACAGTACCCAAGCGAATATCGGACGAGCGATAAAGAAACTAGACAGCATACGAAAATTCCTCAGCGAATGGGTGTAGGTTCAACGGCCATACCTGCACTTAATCCTTGCAGACCTTCGACAACAACTTTATCTCCAGAACGCAAACCAGATAATACTAACCATCGATTGTCTATGGCTTCGCCTAAAGTAATCGCTCTTTGTTCAATTTTATTCCCTTGTCCAATAACCCATACAAATACCTCACCATCAGCATTTCTAATTTCAATCCCTTGGGGAATTAATAAACTTTTTGGACGTGGTCCTGTACCAAGTTGTGCCCGCACATACATTCCTGGCAATAAAGATTGATTCGGATTTGCAAATGAAGCTCTTAATGTGACACTCCCAGTTGCTTCATCTACGGTGATATCGCTAAACTTAAAAATTCCCTTTTCTTGATAGTTCATTCCATTATTCAACTCCAAACTTACAGTTAACTCCTCGGGCTCTATCCCATCTTCTGTAAGTTGTTTCCGAAGCGCCATATATTCATCACTGGATTGAGTTAAATCTACATACATTGGATCTAAATTCTGAATAGTTACTAGAGCATCTACTTGACTAGATGTTACAAGGGCTCCACGTGTAATCGCAGATCGACCGATTCTCCCCGAAATTGGAGCTGTGATTTGAGTATAGTTAAGATTGGTTTGTGCAGTTTTTAACAATGCTTTATTAACGTTCACTGCAGCCTTTGCTTGCGCATAAGTTGCTCTCGCATCATCAAGCTCCTGACGACTAACACCATTGACACTAATTAATTGCTCATAACGTTCAGCTTGAAGGCGAGTTGAATTTACAGTTGCCTGAGCCAATTCAAAATTACCTAATGCCTCTGCAAGACTATCTCGATAAAGCGTTGAATCAATTTTATAAAGCGGCTGCCCCTTTTTAACATATGAACCCTCTTGGAAAAGCTGTGCAACAACTACACCATTTACTTGAGGTCTAACTTGTGAGACTTCAGATGCAACTGTCCGGCCAGCTAATACTCGGTCAGTCTCTATAGTTTCAGGAGTTATGGTTATCACACTCACCTGCTGTGTTGCTTTTTTTACAGGTTGGTCTGAATCACACCCATTTATAAAAGGGAGTAAAACAACGGAAAAAAATATTTTATAACAAGTAAATCTCAAATCAGGCATATCTAGAACCATAGACTTATAGATAATTTATTTACTTTACTGTAAAGTAAATAATATTGATAGGTTGAAAATTGTAATTAACCAGAATCTTGCTTTTGATCAGATGAATCATATGTTGATAACAAGGTAGGCTTCTAAACAAATGGGACGAGTTAATACTGAGCATTGAGTTAGGAATCCTTAAGCATCTATGGTTTTGCTTTAAGAATTCCAATAAATTGCTTCAAATTCTAGAAAGAAACCATCAATTAGACAGAATAATTGGGTACTATCTAACATAAGGACTGGGTTGTGAGTTTTGTGTGGTAACTCAACTGATGGCTCTATCCTCTTTTTTAAGTCAATTTCTTATCCGCGATTCAGGTTAATTATGTTAAAGAAAAGTCGAGGACGTCCTTCTAAAGCTCGTCCAAATATTATTTTGGCAGCACGTGAGCAATTTCTTGAACATGGTTTAGATGTAAGTTTAGATAAAATTGCGATAAAAGCAGGAACTACGAGACAGACACTTTATAATCACTTCCCAACAAAAACAGCTCTACTCATTGAAATTTTTGAGAACTTCAAAGCAGAAATGGAAACACCATTTGATGAGAAGAATAATTTAAATGAAATAATGATGTTAGAGCAGCTATTAATACAAATTGGCCAAACTGTTCAAAATCATTTCTACAATACCAACGTAATTCGTCTTCAAAGGTTAATCATTATAGCATTAGTAGAAATGCCAGAAATACTTGAGCAGGTTCAACAACGTACGTATGGAAGTATCAAAAAATCGATGATCAATATTCTCGAAACAGCTAACAATGCGGGAATTATCAAAATTTCAAATTCTGAAGCAGCAGCTAAAGCGTTCCTTGGCGCTGTTATGGGCTATGCGTATCCTGCAACGTTATTAGGTGGTGCAGTTCCCACTTCTGAAGAGTTACAACAGTTGAATGAAGAAGCCTGCCGAATTTTTCTAAGCGCGTGGCATTTTAAAATTGAAATGGATAGCTCGAAATAATTAGATTAAGCAAACATAAATTCAATAAAATTAATCGTGTATCTAATCATTAGATTATTCTATTCAGCCTTATAAACTCATTGATAAGGCTGAACTAAGGTCATCATCATGAATTAAACTGAACGAGTGATACCGCCATCTACACGAATATTTTGCCCTGTGATATAACCTGCGCCTTGTGAAGCAAGAAAACTGATAGTTGCAGCAATTTCTTTACTGGTACCATAGCGTTGCAACGGCACAGATTGGCGACGTTGTTCGGTTTCAGGCAAACTATCAATCCATCCTGGTAAGATATTATTCACACGAATATTTTTTGCCGCATATTGATCCGCTAAAATCTTAGTAAACGAAGCCAGTCCTGCACGAAAAATAGCTGAGGTCGGAAACAGGTCACTGGGTTCAAATGTCCACGCACTCGAAATATTGATAATCACCCCTGCATTCTGCTTTTCCATGATCGGAATGACTAAGCGAGTGGCGCGAATAATATTCATTAAATAAGTATCTAAACCTAAATGCCATTGTTCATCAGTGATTTCCAAAATAGGTGCACGTGGACCGTGTCCTGAACTATTGACTAAAACATCAATCCTCCCCCATTTTTGATATGTTTGCTCAATCAGCTTGTTGATATCAGCTGTAGATTGATTGGTACCTGTCACACCAATGCCATCGAGTTGTTTAGCAAGCTCTTCTCCTCTACCTGAAGAAGAAAGAATACCCACATGGTAGCCATCTTGATGTAATTTTCGTGCGGCTGCTGCCCCCATACCACTTCCACCAGCCATGATTAATGCTACTTTTTCTACAGTCATTTGTGCTATCCTCTAAATGTTTTATGATCGAATATATATAAATACTGCAACTAGAATAGCATTAAGCTCCGTTGATCTGGTTTGACCTTTTCTCTTAATTGAATGTAGAAAAACTATAGTATGACGCTACTCAATCGCTTACCACCTTTGAACGCATTAAAGGCCTTTGAGGCCGCCAGTCGGCATTTAAATTTTAAATTCGCTGCCGAAGAGTTACATGTCACTCAAAGTGCAATTGCGCAGCATGTCCGTCATTTAGAAGAAGAATTGGGAATAAAGTTATTTGAGAGACATTCGAAAGGCGTAAACTTAACAGCGAATGGTCGAAAATATGCCGCGAGCATTACTCAGGCTTTTAGTTTAATTTTTGAGGCAACTCAATCGTTTCACCATTCAAATCAGCAGATTACATTGAGTGTTACACCAACTTTTGCAGCGAAATGGTTAATTCCTCGATTAAATCAATTTAGACAATCTCATCCTGATATTGACTTGCAGATTTTGGCTACAGAACGAGTTTCCCATTTTCAAAATGATGCTGTTGATTTGGCAATTCGTTATGGTAAACCACCATTTGGTACAAGTTTAAATACTGAATTACTGTTGCAAGACACCTTTATTGCGGTGGCAAGTCCTAAGTTAATCAAGTCACTTAAGCTATCAAATCAGGAATCTTTAGAGATCAGCACCTTAGACCAGTTCACCTTATTACATGATGCACATAATCTTTGGCCGCATTTTATTGAGAAATTAAAATTCAAGAATACGCAAAATCTATTTAAAAATATCCGCTTTAATCAGACTGCACTTGCGATTGATGCTGCTATTGCTGCTCAAGGAATTACTTTAACCCATCCAATATTTGTACACTCAGAGTTAGCGTCTGGAATACTGGTTAAAGTTTTTCCACAGGAGTTAGCCATGGAAACAGGATTTTATGTCGTTTATCCACGTCATACCGTTGGTGCTGAAGCCTTATCGAAAGTTCATCATTGGCTAATTACTCAATTTGATCAGCCAAAAGCGTCTGATTAAATTCATGTTGAAGATGAGGCTTAGCATTAAGCTTCAGCTGAACGTTGACAATATTTTTGACAAGAAATACTACGAAGGTATTGGTGCAAACTCTATGAATTGGGGTACACCAAGAAATGCCACATTAAGTGTCCGCTATAATTTTTAATCCATTTTAAATTAAACCCTCTATTTTATTAGAGGGTTTCTTCTATAGTCTTGCTATATTGGATATTTAAGGTCTCATTTTACGATAAAGTATAATGAAATTAAGCTATCGCACACTGCGCAATAGCCAAAGCCTCATCCAAATCCGCTTTTAAATCGTCTACATGTTCAAGTCCTGCATGTAGGCGCACCAAATATCCACGACTAGGCAAATGACTTTGAGTGCGATAAGGTGTTCCAACTGGCAAAATCAGACTTTCAAATCCACCCCATGACAAGCCGATGTGGAAAAGCTTTAAAGAATCAAAGAAAGCCTCAACAAAACACGGATTGTTTTGTTTTAAATAAAAAGAAAATAAGCCTGTAGAACCAGAGAAGCTCTGTTGCCATAGTTTATGATATGGATTCATTACTAAAGCTGGATGATTTACCAGATCAATTGCAGGATGTTCATTTAGATAATGAGCGAGTATTACGCCATTCTCTTCATGCTGTTTTAAGCGAACGGCTAAACTACGCAACCCACGTGATGCTAGATAAATATCATCTGGACTTGTCGTTTCACCAAAAAAATGTACAACTTTATTTAATTGCTCTATGGATGCTGCATTTGCTGTTGCAGTTCCCATGAGAATGTCAGAATGCCCACCAATATATTTTGTGACAGCCTGAATTGAGACATCTGCTCCATGTTTTAAAGGTTGAAAAAACAATGGCGTTGCCCAAGAGTTATCTACTAAAACCTTGGCATTCATTCGATGGCTTATTTCTGAGATTGCGGCAATATCGCTAATTTCAAAAGTAATTGAACCTGGTGACTCTACAAAGACCACACTGGTTTTTTGATTAATTTTGTTGTTTAACTCATCTAAATTACATGAGTTAAAGTATTCAACATGGATTCCCAGTTTGGGCAACATACTGTCTGCAAAACTTCGTGTTGGCCCGTAAATATTATCAGCAATCAGAACATGATCACCTGCTGCAACAAATGCCATTAATGCATGAGTACAAGCCGATAGTCCAGATGGGAAAACCATGCATCCTGCACCACCTTCTAATGCATTAATTGCACTTTCAAAAGACTTTGCTGTAGCAGCACCAAAACGGCCATAATGTTTATAAACACCACCATTTTGCTTATGATCTTCCCATTCTTTAAAACTATCGACGACGATAGTTGAGCCTCGATAAACAGGTGTGTTCACCAAACCATCAAAACGCTGAGGGGTTCTTCCCAAATTTATGACTTGTGTACAAAAGTGATTCATAGCAGCACCAGCATGATTTCTAACAAATATTTCTACAACCAATGATAGATAAAATGCATAGAATTTATATTTTAAATAAATCACTATTTTTTTAAAAATATAGAATATAAATCCGTATTTGAATATTTAATGGGAATTTTATTCCCATAATGACATGATAAGGTAAATATTCATAATGTGGCTGATTGATATGTTCAATGCGTTATTGAGTAGTTTTTAAAGTCATTTACTTAGAAAATATGCCTAGCAAATTTACTTTGTTAAATGTTGATTTAATTTTATATTGTTATAAAGGGAGATAGTACGATTCTTTCTTAGTAAAATGCGGAACAAATCAACCATAAAATAAATACATCTTATTGAGACCTAGCTTTGATTTTTATGGAAAAACATCAATGATCAAAGAAAATTTAAAGGTAATTCAGTCGTATATTTAATTTGTTCCATCGCAAAACTGGAGCTCACGTCAGTAAGGCCAGAAATTTGAATTATTTTTTTATACACTTTGTCATACTCAAGCACATCGGGTACAGCGACTTTTAACAAATAATCAGTCTCTCCAGCCATCCGATACACTTCTATAACTTCATCGATTGTGTGGATATGATTGTGAAATTTTTCAATCCATTCTGCATTATGTTGTGCTGTTTTAATAAAAACCATGACAATCACATTGATATTTAGTTTTTTACGATCTAATAAAGCAACTTTGGCGCGAATGATGCCTTCTTCTTCCATTTTATGAATGCGTCGCCAACATGCTGTATTACTTAATCCAATACGATCTGCGATATCGCCAATCGCCCAAGTACAATCTTTTTGTAATAGTTCCAAAATCCCACGATCGTATTTATCTAGCTGTAATTTCATGCAGTTCACTTTATATAAGAAATTAAAAAAATGAGTCACTGATTTATCTATTATTGGAATGATATTCTATTTTTGACAAGATAAATAGATTTTTAATTCTTAATGCTGATTACTTGAAACTCTCATTCAAATAAAGATTAGTTCAGATAAGTTATGGCTCTATTCACTGTTTTTTAACGCATTGCAAATAAGAATACGGCGTTATAGCGATTGGAAAAGTTCTTGTAGTGTTTGGATAAACCATGTTCTGGCTTCTATGTCATCTCGATGGTTATACCAATTGGCACTCACATTAAACGGTTTAACTGAAAACGGTAATTCAAAAATATTGACATCACCATTACGCGCATATACTTTTGCTGCCCGTGATGGCAAAGTCACTAATAATTCAGAACTGGTCACAACATCTTGTAAAACACTAAAATGAGGAAGCTCAAGCATGATTTTTCTTTTTAAGCCTAGTTCTTTCAGTCTTTGATCAATTTCAATGTGACCTGTTGAAGATTTAATAGCCGCATGATTTTCTTGAAAATATTGTTCTAAACTCAGTGTATCCCTTATACGTGGATGGTACTTATGCGCAATGCACATATAGCGTTCTTCAAATAAATTTCGTGATTCAATTTTAGGCATAACGGTATAACTACTATTGAATACAGCAACATCTAAAAAACCTTCAGTCAGCCATTCTTCTACTTTATGTGATTGAATTTCTTCGATTTCCACCTTAATAAATGGTGCTTCTTTAGAAAGATATTGAATTAACGAAGGTAACAGACATATTTCACCTAAATCAGATAAGCCTAAACGAAATATCCGAGTTGAGGTTTTTGGGTCAAAGTATTTAGACGCTGTAATTGCCATTTCAATATCGGTAATTGCTTGCCTAAAGCTTGGGTATAAACTTTGTGCCAACTTGGTCGGTTTGACTCCAAATTTGTCTCGTTCAAATAAAGGATCATTTAAAAATTTACGTAGGCGATTTAGATTATAGGTGACAGAAGGTTGGCTTAAATTGAGGCGTTCGGCCGCGTGACTAATATTTTTAGTTTCAAAAACGATAATAAAAACTTTAATAAGACTTAGATCAATCAATTGTCATATCTCTATTGAATGAGGGAGGTAGACCTCCCTACTCTACTTTTAGATTTGTAGCGCTTTCACCGCCAATTTTGTTTTTTTCAAGCGTAAGTGAATCATTGAAACACTCATTACTGCAATAATACAGGGGATTGATAATGCAATAAAATTATAATTAATTGGCAAACTTAAGCTTAATAGCCAACCACATAAGATTGGCCCTAAAATTGCGCCTAAGCGCCCCACACCTAAAGCCATTCCTAAGCCTGTTGCACGAATATTGGACGAATAAAATTGGGACATATACGCCAATAATAAGATTTGCCCACCAATTGATGCAGCACCTGCAACAGCAATACAAAAATAAAGAATGATCGTCGGTAAATTATAACTCAGTAAAATTAATGCGATCGCACCACTTAAAAACAGTGAGCATAATACCTTTGCAAGATTAAAACGATCCGCTAAGTAGCCACCACAAATTGCGCCAAGCATTCCCCCAATATTTAAAGCCAATAGAAAAACCAAACTGGTCGATAAATCATAGCCTGCTTCTACCATTAATTTAGGTAACCAATTGCCTAAAGCATAGACCAGTACAAGCGCCATAAATACGCTGCCCCAGAATAAGAGTGTTACCATCCCACGATTTTCTGCAAATAAATCCTTGATCGGGGTTTTAGAGGTAGATTGATTGTCTTGATGAAGACCAATTTGAGTCTGAGACGTATAGGTAATATTGCCGTCAATTTGTTTAAGGATCTCAATGGCTTGGTCGGTTTTATCACGGCGTACCAAATAATCAATCGATTCGGGTAACAGCTTCCAGATTATGGGAATGAGTAAAAGTGGTGTACCTCCTAGAATAAACATAATTTTCCAACCAAATTGCGGGACTAGCCACATTCCTAATAAAGCTGAACACATCCCACCGACTGCATAGCCACTAAACATTAAGGAAACCAAGGTTGAGCGTAGTTTTTTAGGTGCATATTCCGTCATCAAGGCGATTACATTTGGCATGACCCCGCCTAAACCCAAACCAGCCAAAAACCGAAAGATTCCAAAACTTTGTGGATTATTGGCATAACCACAAAGTAAAGTAAAACCACTGAATAAACAGATACATAAAATAATTAATTTTTTGCGGCTAAATCCATAGCTTTCTAATTTATCACTCAGGCTACCGAAAATAATTGCACCAAACATCATCCCAAATAAGGCGACACTGCCCAGAAATCCAGCCGTAATGCTGTCAATTTTCCATTCTGCCATCAACTTGGGTAAAGCAACACCGTAAATCACTAGATCATAACCATCAAAGATAATAATCAATGCACTGAGTAGAATCACCCGCCAATGAATGGCTTTTAATTTAGCATGATCAATAATTTCATTTGCATTTATGATTTGCATAATAGACCTCCCTGGTCATATTGTCCTGTTTGTAATCTTTGTTGTTTAAGTCGTCATTTCAGTGTGCTGTAGTTGTTTTGCTAATGCTGCTTTAGCTGTCTGAATATCATCTTCAAGCGAATGCTGCCACAACCAGTCAAAACGCTGTGCCAAATGTTGGCCTATTGATTCAAAATCAGGATATTTCGATGAATATAGCTCATAGATTTCACCTGATTCACGCGAGGTATTTTGAACTTTTACGGCGCGCGCTAATCGAACTTGCTCATAGATTTCTGATACAGCTTTGATAGATTCAGATGTCAGCTCAGGGTTTTCTAATAATTTAGCTAAAATCAAAGCATCCTCTAGACCTTGTCCGGCACCAGCACCTTGATGCGGTAACATGGCATGAGCAGCATCGCCAATCAAAATCACATTATTGCTTTTGTTTTTATATGTTTCTAAAGGTTGAATTTCATGTAATGCCCAAATTGTTGGTGAGTCGATCAGATCCAATAATGCCTTACAGCTCTCGCTCCAGTCTGCAAAATCAGCCAGCATCGTTTGTTTTGAAACAGGCGATGTCCATGGTGTATTCTCTGCTAATACGGTTTGAGTGCGATCCGACTTAAATGCGACAATGTTAATTTCTTCACCCTGACGGATTGGGAAAGTTAAGATATGTTTATCTTTCCCTAAAAGCATTTGCGGTACATCGGCAATTTCGGCATCATTTCCCAGTTTTGCAATGGCTTGCTTAAAATCTTGAAATTTAATAATTCCACGATATGCCCAAGTCCCTGAAAACTGAGGTTCAACACGCGCTAATTGATTAGAGTCAAGCACATGATTTCGAACAACTGACCGAATTCCATCACAACCAATCACATAATCAAATGTAATATGTTGACCATCTATAAAGTGAATTGTCGCTTGTTCTTCATCTGCCTCAATTTCTTGTACACGTTTATTAAAATGTACATTTGTTAAAGGCACCAACGGAATTAAACGATCGAGAAAATCTGCACGATGTACCGAAGACTGTCCGACTTGTGGCGCAATAGATGCAGATAGATACTCATCGGTATAACCATTACGCCATTGAAACCAAATATCGGTGTATGGTGTCTTTACATGATCTGCAATAGATTCATACTCTTGGCTTAGACCTAATAATTGAATGGCTTTAACTGCATTGGCACCAAACGAAATCCCTGCACCAATTTCAGAAAACTGTGATGCAGACTCAAAGAGATGCACATCTAAATGTTTATTTTTGACCAATTGAGTCGTGAGTGCTAAGCCCGCAATACCACCACCAATCACAGCAACTCTAATTTTTTTGTCCATTTTTAGCATTCCTTACTAAATTGCTTAGAATTCTATAATTGGTTATTTTTTAGAATAAATCCAATTTATAATTTTAGGTTTATACTATCTAAATTTTTGATATTTAGCTAAAATTGCTATTGCCACTCAATCTGTTCTCTCTTACTTTCAATATACAAAGCTATGCTCACGATAAGACGATATTGGTGACGTTTTTGAAATAAAGCTCACTATCAGTGACGAAAAGATGATTTAACTTAAGTAGACTTAAATAGATTAATTTTGAGAGTTAATAAAATCTTCTCTATATTTTTGAGGGGATTTATTTGTTGAAAACTTAAACCAAGTGATGAACGCATTACTTGTATAGAACCCTAAAGATTTGGAAATGTGTGAAATTTTATGGTCATAATTTTCTAGATATTTTTTAGCTAATTCAAACCTGACCTCATCCAAAATTAAGCTATATTTAGTATTTTCCTCATGCAATCTTCGACTTAGTGTACGAACACCTATTTCAAGTTTTTCAGCAATAAATTCACGTGAAAAATTTCCATTGCTATAAAGTTGAGAATATAAAAGTGATCGAATATTGTTGGAAAAAAAACTTATTTCGCCTGATTCTTTAATAATTGATTTTGCAAAACTTTCTATATTTTCATATAAAGCACGATTGGCAGTGACTAACGGAAGTTCTAAAGCATTTTTAGATAAAATAATAGCCGATTCTGATTGTCCAAAGTATACCGGACATTTAAAAAAATCATTATAGAATTTATTGTCTGAACGATTTGAAATATCATGCTTAAAGTGGACAGCTTTTAAAATGTCCGTGCTATCACTTTTGATTAGATAAAGAATTTTAGCCCACCACGCTAATTTATATTCAGTTGCATATCTAACGAAATCGGCCCCACCAAAAAAGCACTTCCACTCTAACATGATGTCTTCAGTGCTTTTATTTAACTCAATTTTTCCAATACTTCCATTTAACTCAAAAGTATTTTTCGAAAGTTTCAATCGCATTCTGTAGTGATGAACTAATTTCGATTAGATAGCCAAGTACACCATTTGCTAAAGAATTATTTTTTTCAAAGAATTTTAGTACAACTAAAGAGTCTTTTGAATTCTTATATAGATATAAAATAATTTTTTCAAAATGTATGAATGAGATAAATGAATTTGGGTCAATAAGAGAAACTTCATTTAAATTGCATTGATCAAGTAACGCTTCTCTTCTCACATTGAAGAAGTCACAATTATCTAGAACGTGAAGAATTAAACCAACTCGAATTTTACCAGTTGACATAGTGTGCGTACCCAATATTCCTCCACATTTATGATTACATAAATTCAATCATTCATATAGCAATTCACATGTGATGATAATTATAAGGAATATATTAAATGCATTCAACCATGTTAATAATCACATGGTTTTAAATAATAATTATTTAATCTGAATCATGACAAGGCATTGTTAGGTCTATTTTAATTGATATTTTGTAAGTTTCAATATTTCATCTTGGTGGATTTAGTATATTGAAGTAATTAGCATTTTATTATTTTTGATTTCTGCCAAACCATTACTTATTTAGGCGTTTAAATCAGTATTTATTTTTTAAAAACAATAACTTGTATTTAAATATGTATGCTTTATTGTGTCGTTCATTGTTCCAAAAAAAATATTTCATGGTAAATTAATGTCAAATTTAAGATTTTTATTAATTTTAATTTTTTAAATATGAATTTTATATAAGGGATTTATTCATGTTTTAAATATAAAGTATTTTATTTAATTTTTGAATTTATTTTACATCTTTCATTTTTTATGCAAGACACCATTAATATGTTACTTGCAATGAATCTATTTTAGCTTGCATTACTAGGGATACGTATGCTTTCTACAACTAAATTATACTTGAGTACAGCAATACTCTCGACATTTGCTTTATCTGCAATGGCACAACAGAGTGTTGTCCCTACTGCTATGTTAGATGATACTTTTCTCGTAAAAACTCAGAATGAACGTCCTAATCAGGAACCATCAATTTTTAGGCCAATACAAGAAAAAAATACTCAACAACGTTTAAATGAACTAAAAAAACGTTTTGGCCATTCACCTAATATTATTGTCATTTTATTAGATGATGTGGGTTGGGGAGATTTGGGCGTGTATGGCGGTGGAGTTGCAACCGGTGCTGCAACTCCCAACATGGATCGTATGGCTAAAGAAGGATTACAGTTAATGAATGCCTATTCGCAGCCCTCATGTACTCCTACTCGTGCCACTATATTAACTGGTCAGCTACCAATTAGAACTGGTTTGTTACGTCCAATGTTACCCGGCGAAGGTAGTCATGAACGTGGTATAGACCCTAGCACGACCCTACCTCAAAAGCTTAAAAATGCCGGCTATATAACCCAAGCTATAGGTAAATGGCATTTAGGTACTGCGAAAGAGGCTCAACCACAAAATGTAGGCTTTGACGACTATTATGGGATATTGACCTCTTCTGATGACTATACTGCGTGGCGTGAGTCTTGGCGTAATCCAGAATTGATGCTAGATCCAGTTCGTAAAGCTTGGGCCGCTGAAGCAGAAACTATGGCTATTGTACAAGCCTCTAAAGGTCAGGAAGCAAAACAAGTATTCCCGATTAATAATGATTCTATTCGTTTGGTAGATGAAAAACTTACTGATAAAGCTATTAATTTCATAACTGAAATGAAAGATAGCAAAAAGCCGTTCTTTTTATATATGGGGGCTCGTTGTTGTCATAACGATAATTACCCTCACCCTGATTTTGCTGGTAAATCTCTCGCTAAATATCCCTATAAAGATGCTTTAGTAGAGATTGATTACAGAGTTGGGCAAATTCGTACAGCACTTGAAAAATCAGGTCAGTTAGAAAATACACTCATTATTTTAACGAGTGATAATGGTCCATTCACTGAAGCTTTTCCTGACACAGGTTTCACTCCTTTCAGAGGAGCCAAGGCAACAAGTTATGAAGGTGGCGTTCGTGTACCTGGTATCGCATTCTGGCCCGGGGTGATTAAGCCTGGCCGTGTTTCAGAAGGTCTATTTGATTTAACAGACATTTATGCAACTTCTTTAGGGCTAGCTGGGGCCTCTGAGCAGATGCCGAATGATCGCTATATGGACACAATTGACCAATCCTCTTTTCTGTTAGCGGACAATGGAAAATCTCGTCGTCGAATTCAATATTACTGGGCGAATGACAACTTTATGGGGATTCGTATCGCGGAATATAAGTTGTTAGTAAAGGAGCAAAGTTTTAATCTATCAGATACTTGGCCACAAATGAGTCCATTCCAAGGTACAGCACAACCTCTTCTTTATGGTGGTAAAATTTTTAATTTGTTAATTGATGCTAAAGAAGAAAATGCGATGGCTCCATTAAAACAACCGCAAATTCCCGTTTTAAAAGAAGCTGTAATGCGACATCTTGAAACCATGAAGAAATATAAAACCCCGGTGCCATTTAGATGAGTATTTTAAATCAACAAACGAACCTAAGTGAAAAAAATACGAATGGTATGATATATCTCACGGGTGGTACTTATATGATGGGGTCAAATAAACATTATCCAGAAGAAGCCCCTGAACACTATGTTAGTGTTTCCCCTTTTTGGATAGATGAAGCCCCAGTTACAAATCAGCAATTCAGTGAGTTTGTAAAAGCTACAGGTCACGTGACATTTGCAGAATTAGCGCCTAATCCAAGTGATTATCCTGGAGCTCCTCTTCATATGCTACAACCTGGTTCACTTTTATTTTCTCCTCCAGAACATCTCGTTAACTTAAATGATTGGTCTCAATGGTGGGAGTTTAAATTTGGAGCAACATGGTGTCATCCTCTGGGTCCTGATTCTACGATAGACGGTTTAGAGGACCATCCTGTTGTACATATTGCTTATAACGATGCTCATGCTTATGCAACATGGTTGGGAAAATCATTACCAACTGAAGCAGAATGGGAGTTTGCTGCTAGAGGGGCTCGTAAAGGATGTGAGTTTGCTTGGGGAGATGAACTTATACCAAATGGTCAGTATATGGCGAATACTTGGCAAGGAATTTTCCCTTATAAGAATTCATTGCAAGATGGTTTCGCTCGTACATCACCAATAAAAGCATTTCCACCTAATGATTATGGGCTATATGACATGATTGGTAATGTATGGGAATGGACCAGTGATTTTTGGACAGTTGTGCATCAGCAAAACCCTACTAAATCTTGTTGTATTCCTCATAATCCACGTGGTGGTAAAGAAACGGATAGTTACGATCCTTCGATGCCTGAAATTTTGATTCCGCGGCGAGTTTTAAAGGGGGGCTCTCATCTATGTGCTCCAAATTACTGCCAAAGATATAGACCAGCAGCTCGGCATGCAGAAGCAATTGATACTTCAACTAGCCATATTGGTTTCAGGTGTGTCGTGCGTAAATGACACATAGGTAAAAAATATTGCGTTAATAATTTATAAAAAACATTTTATCCATACCTGATTTTTTTTACTTATGATTAATTGAAACAGGTATGCCCCAAAAGGAATTTGGAGGCTCTAAATGCATTCACATATTAAACAACCTACTTTTTTGATATTAGTAACACTAACATTCTTCAATGATTGCGTTGCGGCCGGTCTTGATCGCTCTGGCCAATCAATCACAGATTTTTTCCAAGAAGGGATCTATGCTTCAATTTCATATAATTACTCTATACCACATATCGATGGAGATGATACGGGTCTAAGTTCACAGGGGAAATTTAATGAAATACCGAATCTAAGCAGAAAAAGTTCATCATTTCGTTCTGGTTTGAAATTTGATCTAAATGAAAAAATTAGCCTTGGACTAATCTACGATCAACCCTTTAGTATTAGTCTAAAACATCATGGTCAAAATGACTTTGTTTCTCAAACTGAACATGGTGTACAAGGAACTCAAGCTAATCTGGATAGCAATAATTTAACTGGATTAGTTGGTCTAAATATCAATAAGAATTTTGGTATTTTCGCGGGTCCTGCGATAGAAGAAGTTGCAGGTCAAGTAAAATTAAGAGGACAAATTTACAAAAACATTGCAAATTATGATGCTGAACTACTTTCAGATTATTCAACGGGTTGGGTAGCAGGATTTAATATTAAAAAGCCTGAAGTTGGTCTAAAAAGTTCTTTAACATATCGCTCAGAGATAGAACATGATGCAAAAGGAGCAGAGCAATTTACAGCAATCAATCAGAATGTTTATTTATCGAATGTGAAATTTATTTCTCCCAAGTCTGTGAATTTTGATTTTCAAACAGGTTTAAGCAAAACAACACAATTAACAACGAATCTTCGTTGGGTTCCTTGGAGTAATTTTGAATTTAAACCACCTAAGTTAGCAGAACGTACAGCACCTGCAACATTAAATCGATCAGGCTATCCTTTAATCAATTATAAAAAAGATCAATGGTCTGCTCAAATTGGCTTAGGTCAAAAAATTACAGACAAAATTTCTCTTTCAGCATCAATCCTTTGGGATTCAGGGTTAGGAAACCCTGCTAATGCACTTGGTCCAATTGATGGTTATTGGGGAACAGGCTTAGGGGCTCAATATAAATTTTTACCTAATTGGGCAATATCTATTAGTGGGAGATATTTATGGTTGGGAGATGCTCAAGCTGCACGTCAAAATGGTGATATTGTCGGTATCTTTGCTGACAATCATAGTTACTCTTTAGGATTTAAATTAACTTATCAAAAAAGATAGTGATATAAACAACGATTCTAAGAACAAGAGTCATATTGCATGACTCTTGTTTAAAGCATCATTAAACTTTTGATTGGACAGTATTTAATTATTTAAGCATTTTAATATAGACTTCAATAGCTTATCATTTTGAATGTCCAATAAGCTCAAGTTTCTTTAAAAACCCAAAGTCCACGAGAGTTGTGCAGTACGTGGTGCGCCAAGAAATAAATAGTCATCGCCTAAGAAACTCCCCGCATCGCGCCAGTATTTTTTATTAAACACGTTATCAACATTAAATCGAAGTGTATTGTCATAACCATAAGCACGGAAGTTATAAGCTGTACCTACATCAAACACGCTATAGCCTGATACTTTTACTGTACCCGTTTTATTGGCATATTTACTGCTACTGTATTGTATGCCAGCCAATAAACGTAAGCCATCTACTTGTGGTACTCGATAAGACAGATGACTGGCAAAACGGACACTCGGTACATTTTGAGTTTGATGACCTTGATAATCAGCCACTTGTATTTCTTTTAAACGTGAACGAGTTAAAGCTAAAGAAGAAGTCATATCTAGATTTTGCCCTAAGCGTCCCTGTAAACCCAATTCTAAGCCAAGGTTATGTTGCTTACCATCCGTGACAAAGTAATTGTCTGCGTTGGTGTATTGATTGTCTTGGGTTAAATCGAATAATGCCGCGGTAAACAGTAATGTTTGCCATTGCTGCTTAAGACCCAACTCATACTGAGTTGAATTTATCGGTGCTAAAGTTTTAAAAGCATTACCTTCAATACCTTGATCAGGAATACCAGTAGCAAACCAAGGGGCTTGTCCGCCATCACTTAAGCCTTTGGCATAAGAAGCATAGAGGTGGGTATGTTCCCAAGGTTGATACATCAACGCAAACTGCGGCAAGAAACGATTAAAATTGGTCTCTCGGATGTTGTTTGCATCCACATCATAGGCATTTTCATTTAAATGCATCAGTTTACCGCCCAACAAAACTGACCATTCAGTGTTTAAGTCAATCTGGTCCAGTAAGTTCAGTGCAGTTTGTTGACTGTCTAATGATTTATAATGTGTACCTAAAGTTTTATCAGTAGGCGCATACGTTATAGGATCATTATAAATATTTCCTGTACCGACCAATTCATTGATTGCATTATATTGTGTATGCCGTTTCCCTGTATGCGAGAGTTCTAAACTTAGCGTATGTTGCCAAGCCCCTGTGCTAAACTTGCCGTTTAAGCCTGCTTTAAATTGATTGGTTAAGAAGCTGTCGTCTGGATTACGGAAATCATAAATATCATAATTACCATTTTGATCAAAAGTATTACCTAAACCTGTCGTTTGGCAAGTACTGCTATAACAACCCCACGGAAATGCTGAATAATCATCAATCACGACACGGCTTTGTGCAGCAGACAGATTTGTTGTCCAGTTGTCATTGACTTGGTAAATATATTTTAAGCTGGCATTTAGGCTTTCATTGGTCACTGGTTTACTCCAGCTTTGATAGCCAAGTAAACGATCCCATTTAACCCCAGCGGGTACAGTTGTACCATCTAGTAACTGATAACCTGCGACTGAGCGCTGACGTTGACGCTGTGATTCAATATCAAATTCAAATTTTGAGCGATCTGAAATCTTCCAGTCTAACGCCAAAGCGCCAAACAAACGCTGCCCATCTGCATGCTCAACATAAGGATGAATTTCTTCTTTGGCCAGATTCAGTCGATAGCCAAACTGCTGCTCTTCTCCCAACCAGCCACCCAAGTCAGTTGCAACACGATTGCCGCCATGACTATCTACTTCAACGGTAATAGCACGAATGTCTTCTGGACGTTTAGTGACATAATTGATGACACCACCCGGTGTTGACATCCCACTTTGAATCGCACTCATACCCTTTAGAATTTCAACTTGTGCTTTGTTCTCAAGCGCTACATTTTGCTCGCCACGCAACAAATGACCATTGAGTAAATAACTTGATCCAAGATTTAACCCAAAACCACGCATAATAAAGTTTGGATAATAACCAATGGGCGCATAACCATCACCGATTGCTGCATCATTTTTAACAACATCCGTCAGGGTTTTTGCATGTTGGTCAGCAATACGTTCCGCGGTGACTGTACTGATAGATGCAGGGATCTCAGCAAGATTTTGCTGAGTAAATCCTGATAAATTTACCTTGGGTTGATAATAAGCAGTTGGTGTTGTTTCTTCTGTTTGAACGCTTACTTTAATCGTTTTAAGTTGCTGTGTATCTTTTTCAGTATCAGCATGTGCCAATGCTGAACTTAGCCCTAGACATGAAAATGAACCAACCGCCAGTAGTGCTTTTTGTAAACGAGAAAATGGATACGTTTTCACAGTAATTGCCTAACCCCAAAAGATAATCTTACAGCCTCAATTTATGCGCATGAGTATTCACAATTTTTTCTCATTGAACAAGCATTTCTATAAGATATTTAAGCTTTAAAGAACACTTTGATATGACCTTGAAAATAAATAAGCATTTTTGAAGAGAAATTAAAACTTCGCCAAAGCATCAAGATGTTGCTGGAAATCACCTTCCGTCCCTACAGCATTTACATGATCGAAGTAGTCATACCAACCACTTGCTTGAATACCTGTTAACAATGCATCCCGTGCCTGTTGATTTGGAAAGCGCCAAATCCCCATAAAGCGATGATGACTACTTTGATCAACGGCAGTATCAATCTCGGTGAGTGTTAAAAGCTCAACACCTAGACTAGACAAGCCTCCCATAGCTGCGCCAACATCAGCCAAATATTGTTGACGCTCTTGTATAGGTAAAGCTTGCCAAACTGCATTGGGTGTATAGAGTTCAATTAGATAGTGATTCATGATTTTTCCTTGATTTAATTCAACGTTTTATATCGATAATTTAAAAAGATTTTTATGTAGATATTTTATCAGCGTTTATCAACAAGATTTTTCGCTACTTTCTCAAGTAAACCTGTTAATTGCTCACGCTCAGCTTGGGTTAAACCAGCAAACAGGCTGGCAATCCAGCGACTATGCTGATCAAACACAGTTTTTGCGACTTGTTTGCCCTTTACCGTCAGTCGAATACATAACGCGCGACGATCTTCTGGATCTGCATGACGTTCTACCAATTGTTCACGTTCTAAGCCATCCAGTAGTCCAGTGACTGTGGCACGGGTAATTCCCGCTTGTTCAGCTAAAGTTTTAGGCGCTACAGCATCATTAGCTGCATCAAGGAGAAATAAAAGCACAAATCTCCCTTCAGATAAGCCATAAGGCGCAAGCTGTGCGGCACAGTCTCGATCAATAGTTGAAGCGAGTGAAAGCGTTTGAAAACAGAGGCGTAAATTTTCAATATCTACCATTTTACGGCGTTGCGCTTCATGCAAAAGCGCGGTGTATTTCTGTTCTAGATTCATTTAGTATTTAACCATATAGTATGGTGGCTAACTATATATTGAATATTTTAGCTGTGTCAAGATTGATTCTTTACCAAAAAAAACAGTGCTTAAATTGATCGATTTTAATTGGACTAAAACAGATTTTTTCAGATTAAATTTTTATGTTTACTTTATCTCGTGTTAAATCGATAAAATAATCCTTAACATTATTTTGAATAGGATAGAAGCTAGCTCATAAAGTTTCATAATTTATTGAAATATATCGTTAAAGTTTAATTTATTCGTAAATTAAAATCTATTCAATATTGCCCTTTCAACGTGATGAAACGCCCATTTATTTGCCGTAAAGCAATGTTTAAAACTCAACAAAATAAGTCGCAATCATACGATGTATCTTCCAAGTCCTATATTCATCACTTATACATTTTTATTGCTGATTTATTTCTAAGCATTTTAAGATGAAACCAGATATTGATCTAAATTTTTAAGGGAAAAATCAATGATTTGCAAAAGCATTTGTTCTGAATAACCATCTCTGGCTTGAACGGATAATCCATGTAGCACTAGTCCGTAATATTGCCCTAATATTTCAGGGTCAGCATGTTCTAATAATTGTCCCTCTACTTTCGCCTGTTTAAAGCGCTTAACCAGACTTTGACCACGTTCAATACGTTGTTGCTTCATCCAGTCTAAAAGACCTTGATTTTCCTGACTTAATACACTTGCAGATGATACAACCATACAGCCATATGAATGATTATTCTGGGTATAAAGTTTGATTGCATCTTGAAATAATTGGCTGATCGCATCCTTAATATTTGCTTGTTGTAAAGCGTGGATCGCAAAGCCGCCTTCATTTTCTTCGTAGTGTATAACAGCTTCTCGAAACAACGCTTCTTTAGAGCCAAAGGCTTTATAAATACGCGCGGAAGCAATACCTAAGACCTCGACTAAATCTGACATCGAAGTCCCTTCATAGCCATGTTGCCAGAAAAAATCACGCGCTTGAATCAATGCTTTTTCCCTATCAAATTCTCTTGGTCTACCAGCCATAACGACGCTTCAATCCGATTTAGTGTTTTTTATTATCATTCGAAAAAATAAATTTCGCAAATAAATCAATAGGATTTGTTGGAGAGGCTGCCCTTTTTTAGCTTCTTTTTTAAAAACTTGTTGTTTTTATTCAAAAGAAAGCCTATTGTTTGTTGATCGATAACTAATTGAGTTTAGCTATGCAAACCATCAAAGGTCCAAGTATTCATCTCGCACAATTCAGTGATGATATTTTCCCATTTAATAATTTAGAGGGCATTGCCGCATGGGTTTCCGATAAAGGCTTTAAGGCTGTACAACTGCCAGCATGGGACAAGCGTTTATTTGATGTTAATTTAGCAGCCACAAGCCAAGATTATTGCGATGAAATACAAGGAATTTTACAAAATAATGGTTTAGAAATTAGTGAGTTGACAACGCATATTTTTGGCCAACTTATGGCTGTGCATCCAGCTTATGATGCTTTATGTGATGGTTTTGCACCTTCACATTTACATGGAAATTCAGTAGCTAGAACTCAATGGGCTGAACAACAAATGTTGGCTTCTGTTCAAGCATCTGCCCGCTTAGGTTTGCAAGATATGGGAACTTTTTCAGGTTCACTGGCATGGCCTTATATCTTTCCTTTTCCTCAACGCCCCGCTGGACTTATTGAAACCGCTTTTGATGAACTTGCACGTCGTTGGATGCCGATCCTCAATGTTTGTGATGAACATAATGTCAATCTGTGCTACGAGATTCATCCTGGCGAAGACTTACATGATGGCATTTCCTTTGAAATGTTCTTAGAACGGACACACCACCATCCACGTTGTCAGATTCTTTTTGACCCGAGTCATTTTATCTTGCAACAACTGAACTATTTGGAATACATCGATATCTATAAAGATTTTATTCGGATGTTCCATGTTAAAGATGCGGAGTTTAACCCGACAGGTCGCCAAGGGATGTATGGGGGCTATCAAAATTGGGGAGATCGTGCAGGTCGATTCCGCTCTACTGGAGATGGTCAGGTTGATTTCAAAGCAATTTTCTCAAAATTGGCACATAACGACTATCAGGGCTGGGCAACTTTGGAATGGGAATGTTGCTTAAAAAATAAAGAGGATGGTGCAAGTGAAGGTGCTGAGTTTATTCAACAGCATATTATCCATGTTACTGATAAAACCTTTGATGATTTTGCCGCAGCGCCTGTCAATCAATTGCAAATAAATCAACTTTTGGGTATCTAAGGCAGCGATTGGAATTCACTATGACAACCATTACAACACATGAAAATTTAGTTGATCAATTTCAGCATCATTACATCCATATAGACAGTAAAAAGCTTCATTATGTCTCTACAGGTCGTGGTCCTGTCGTATTACTTATCCCCGGTTGGCCACAAACATGGTATGCATGGCGAAATGTAATGAGCGTATTGGCGGACAATGGTTATCAGGCAATTGCTGTGGATCCACCGGGAACAGGATATTCTGTCCCGCTGAATGGAAGTTATGATACGGGGCGAATTGCGACAATTTTATCCAGCTTAATGTCAAAACTTGGACATGATACTTATTCAGTGATTGGTCACGATATCGGGATGTGGGTTGCTTATGCACTTGCAGCTGATTTTCCCCAATCTGTTACTTCTCTGGCTGTGACTGAAGCCGTTATTCCCGGATTGGCAACGCCACCGCCTATTTTTGTTTCAGCTGATGAAAATATTTTTCTATGGCATTTCATGTTTAATCAAGTGATGGACTTACCTGAAGCTTTGGTCAGTGGACGTGAAGAAACTTATCTTAATTATATTTTTGATAAGTGGTCGTGGCACAGAGATAAAGTCGCCGCTGCAACTTATATTGAGGCTTATAAAGTATCGGGACGTTTAACGGCAGGCTTTAATTACTATCGTTCAATCCCCGAAACCATTCGTCAAAATAAAATCCGCGCAACTAAAAATCTAGAAATGCCTGTATTGGCGATTGGCGCAGAACAAGCAACCAATGATGCACCTTATGAAACCATGAAAAAAGTTGCACCGCATTTAACCAGTGCAATTGTCAAAGATTGTGGTCATTTTATTATGGAGGAACAACCCGAAGCGTTTTGTTCCCTGATTTTAGAATTTCTACAACAGGAGCAATAAGATGTCTTTAGACCATCAAATTGCAGACTGGCTTAACGCTAGACCTGTTGCAACAGCTGCAAATACACTTTGTGAATTAAGAGCACAGGTAAATCAGGACATCATACAACAGCAAGGTATTGAGCAAGATTCCAGCTATCAAACCAGTTTTTGGATTACAACTTCTGATCAAGCTCAAATCCAAGTTCGGGTATATACGCCCTATGCTTTGGTACAGCTACAAAGCAACCCAGCTTTAGTATTTGCCCACGGTGGTGGATGGTGTTTGGGGAGTTTAGATGCATGGGATCGTTCATGCCGTTTACTGGCAGAATCAACACAGCATGTTATCTTTTCAGTGGATTATCGCCTAGCGCCTGAATTTAAATTTCCAGTACCGCTGACAGATTTTTTTACAGCACTTCGTTATATTCAAGAACATGCTTTAAGTTTAGGGCTTGATCAAAATCGTATTGCTGTGGGTGGTGATAGTGCGGGAGCTAACCTTGCAGCGGCTGCATGCTTACTCGCTAAAGCGCATCCAGAAATCAAAATTAGTCAACAACTGCTGTTTTATCCAGCCTTAGATGCCACGATGCAGGGTAAATCCTATGAAACTTATGCGGATGGTTATGACTTAACCACTGCAACAATGGTGTATTGTTGGGATCAATATTTAAATAGTGATTCTGACAAAACCAATGAGCTGGTGAGTCCTCTACTGGCACAATCATTACAAGGCTTACCTGAGGCAACAATTTTTGTCTGTGAATATGATCCACTGCGTCATGATGGCGAACAATATGCTGAAAGATTGAGAGCGGCTGGAGTCTCGGTGAAATTTCATTTTCTAGCAGGAATGATTCATGGTGCAATCCATATGACTGCAATCACAGAGAAAGCCAAAGCTATATACGATAAGATTGATTTATAGGTGATTTTGATCATCGTGAAAAAAGGAAATCGCATGATTTCCTTTTTTGCTATTTCAAAAGTATCTGAATGTTTATAAAAACAGAACTGATATACGCATTAAAAAGACTAACCTAATTCAGCCAATATTTTATCTAGTGTAGCATTCTGCTGCTGCCATTTTGGCTGTTTATCTTTGTCGACAATTAAAGCGCGAACACCTTCAAGAATATCGCCATGTTCAAACCAGATATCCTGTAAATTTCGTTCCAGCTGCATACATTGTTGTAATGACAATCCCCGTCCCAAGTATTGCAGTCTTAAACTGGTTTTTTTCGCCACCCAAGAACGTTGTTGCAAAGTGCTTAAGACTTTGCTTGCCCATGCTTGATGCTGTTGATCTTTTTCATTTTCAAGACTTTTTTCAATATCTTGCAAATTTTCAAAGCCAAAATGCTTACGAATGTTCTCGACCGATGCACTGAGTTCACTTTCTACAGGGCGGGTAATAAATTTAGAAATTATCTGTTCAATATTGTCTTTGCTTAAATTGCTTGATTGGCTCAGCGCATCAAGTAAGTCATTAAATTGTTGGCTAGGAACATGATAATCAATCAAATCTAAATATAAGGCATCACTGCTACTGATTTGGTCACCTGTGGTTGCCAGATAGACCCCAATATCATCTAAACGTGACAAGAAGTGCGTTGCTGCAACATCAGGAAAGAAACCAATCGCTGTTTCAGGCATGGCAAAACGTGATTTTTCACTGCTAACAATAATATGACAGGCTTGTGCCAGACCAAAACCGCCACCTAATACATAACCATCTAACAATACCACAACAGGTTTTTTAGATGCGCGAATGCTATTCAACATGTCATATTCAGCGATAAAATAGCTTTTATGGCCGTCTGTACCATTTTGATAACAATCATAAAGATAACGAATATCACCACCAGCACAAAATGCTTTTGGGCTATTGGATTTGATCAATATTGCTTGAATGCCAGCATCATTTTGCCAAGTTTCAACTTGTATACGGATACCATTGATCATATCCAAAGTCAGTGCATTCAGGCTGGACACTCGATCTAAGGTAATCACACCCAGAGCTGCGTTCTGTTCGATAATTAAATGATTTTCAGTATTCATCCGATCTTCATCCTGTTATTGATTTTTAAAGTTGGCTTGGCGTTTATCAACAAAGGCTTGCATGCCTTCTTTTTGATCCAAAGTAGCAAAAATTGAATGAAAGGTTCGTCGTTCAAAACGTAAACCTTCCGCCAAACTCACTTCAAAGGCACGATTAATTGATTCTTTGATCATCATTGTCGCCACCAATGATTTTTCAGCAATTTTTTCAGCAGCACTTAAAGTCTGGGTTAAAAGCTCTTCGGGGCTAAACACACGGGCAACTAAACCACTCAGTTCTGCCTCAATTGCCCCCATTTGTCGAGCGGTTAAACACATTTCCATCGCTTTGGCTTTACCTATGGCAAGGGTTAAACGCTGCGTACCCCCAATGCCTGGAATCACGCCTAAAGTGACTTCAGGTAAGCCAAATTTGGCATTATCCGCACAGTAAATAAAATCACACATCAGTGCCAACTCACAACCACCACCCAAGGCATAACCACTGACAGCTGCGATTAAGGGTTTACGGCGTTGCGCAATTCGATCGGCAAGATTAAAAAAATCATCAAAATAAATATTGGGAAAGTTCAATCCCGCCATTTCTTTAATATCAGCACCTGCTGCAAAGGCTTTTTCTGAACCAGTCAGCACCATACAACCAATATCCTGATCTTTTTCTAAATCATCTAAAGCTAAATTTACTTCTTGGATTAATTTTGAATTTAATGCGTTTAAAGCCTTTGGGCGATTGAGTGTAATTAAGCCTACGCCTTTGTGTTTTTCCAGTAAAATGGTTTCAAATTGCATATTCATTTCCTTATCTGTTTTATCTTATCATCTGATACACAGCGATTAACTCTATTTATAAACTTCGCGCAATCACCAAACGCTGGATGTCACTGGTGCCTTCATAGATTTGACAAATACGTGCATCACGATAAATCCGTTCAATTGGAAAATCTTTTAAATAACCATAGCCGCCGAAGACCTGTAAAGCTGCTGAACAGACTCGCTCTGCCATCTCTGAGGAAAATAATTTTGCCATAGAGGCTTCATTGAGACAGGGCTTGCCTGCTTCTTTTAGGCGTGCAGCATGATGGACCAATTGACGAGCTGCTTCGATTTCTGTTGCCATACTGGCCAAACGAAAAGCGATTGCCTGATGTTCAAAAATCGGTTTTCCAAAAGTAATCCGTTCTTTGGCATATTTGCTGGCTTCTTCTAAGGCAGCACGTGCCAAACCCACCGCTTGCGCAGCAATACCAATACGACCGCCTTCCAGATTAGACAGTGCTATTTTAAGCCCTTCACCTTCTTGACCTAACATTAAGCTTTTGTGTACACGCACATCAGTCAATGCAATTTGACAGGTATCTGAAGCATGCAATCCCAGTTTTTCTTCAGTCCGAATCACTTCATAGCCCGCAGTTTCCCGTGGCACAATAAAGGCACTGATACCTTTTTTACCAGCACTTGGATCGGTCACTGCAAATACAATAATTACACCAGCATTATTTCCTGAAGTAATAAATTGTTTTGCACCGTTAATAATCCAATCCTCACCATCTTTGACAGCTCGGGTTTTCAGTGCTGCTGCATCAGAACCAGTATGCGGTTCGGTCAATGCGAAAGCACCGATCATTTCACCTTGTGCCAAAGGCATTAAATATTTTTGTTTTTGTTCTTCATTACCAAATTTAGCAATCGGAACACAACCGACTGAATTATGCACACTCATAATGGTAGAGGTTGCGCCATCGGCCACCGCAATTTCTTCAAGTGCAAGGACATAGGCTAAGTTTCCAGTATCTGAACCACCCCATTGCTCTGAAATCAGCATCCCCATAAATCCCAATTGCCCCATTTGTGACAAGGTCTCTTTGGGGAAAATGCTGTGTTTATCCCATTCTGCTGCATTTGGTTTAATTTGTTCTTGGGCGAAACTTTTCGCCATGTCCTGAATCAATAAATGTTCTTCAGTAAATTGCATTTCATATTCCTTAGCATCATTTAACATCCTACATTCGGCAAGTTTAGTTTGTGTAGGATGATCCTTACTGGCTTTATACACTTAATTGTTGTTTAGCAATTTCTTGATTTCGTAATAAAAAGCGTTGAATCTTGCCACTTGGGGTCTTGGGTAGTTCAGTAACAAATTCAACTTGTCTTGGATAAGCATGGGCAGACAGACGTTTTTTGACAAATTGCCCAAGTTGTTCAGCCAATTCCTCAGATGGTGTTTTATTTTCTGCCAAAATCACAAAAGCTTTAACGATTTCTGTTCGCTCTGGATCGGGGACTCCAACAACAGCAGCTTCAATCACTGCCTCATGTTCAAGTAATGCACTTTCTACATCAAAAGGTCCAATACGATATCCAGAGGTGGTAATCACATCATCACTACGTCCAACAAAGCTCATACTCCCATCTGCATGTAATTCAGCAGTATCACCAGTCAAATAATAATTTTTGATAAATGGTGATTTACGACTTTCTTTATAACCACCAAACCACATCATCGGTGATTGACTGATATCTACCGCTAAAATTCCAGCGGTATCGGCAGGCAACTCTTTCCCTTGATCATCCACCACAGCAACACGATAACCTGGGCTGGCAAAACCAGCAGCGCCTGCACGGACGTCGTGGCTTAAACCGTGATGATTGCACACCACCATGCCCACCTCTGTCTGTCCATAATGATCAAAAATAGGCGCATCAAGCACTTGTTTAAACCAACGAAAAACTTCAGGATTTAAAGGTTCACCAGCACTACTCACAACCCGGAATTTACCTTTTAGTTGTGCCATTTGAGTGGGATCCGCGGCCATCATCATCCGATATGCTGTAGGTGCACCTGCCAAATTATTAATTTTATAATCATCAATAATTTGACACAAACTGTCTATGCTAAAACCACCTTCATAAAACAAAGTGGCATGGCCTAACAATAATGGTCCTGTGATACCGTAATATAAACCGTACGCCCAACCTGGATCAGCAATATTCCAAAATGCATCATCTGCGCGTAAGCCGATCGCATCTTTCATATAGTTGCCAAAAGCAATTAAGGCTTTGAGTGGAACTTCTAAAGGTTTTGCAGGCCCCGTGGTGCCCGAGGTAAACATCAGTAAAAATGGATCTTGAATGCTTTGCATGACCAGATCACATTGCTCAGCATGTTGATTGAGTTCTTTCCAAAAATCTAAATCGTCTTGTTGTACAGCATGACCCTGTTGATCAGCGACAGTCATAATTTGTGGACACTGTGCAACTTCATCCAGTTTGCTACGATTGCCGATATCGGTCACAACCAATTTGCTTTTTGCCAGTTGAACTCGATGTTCAATCGCCTTTGGGCCAAATGCAGTAAATAGCGGTTGATAAACTGCACCAATTCGCCAAGCAGCAAGAATCACCACCAATAATTCGGGAGTTCTTGGTAATAAACCCGAAATACGATCACCAGCTTGAATACCCTGTGACTTTAAAAAATTGGCAAACTGACTCGACCATTTTTTCAGTTGAGCAAAGGTATATTGCTCTTTACGGCCATCTTTACCTTGCCAATATAGGGCAACTTTTTCGCGATCTGCTTCCGCATGTCGGTCACAGCATTCATAACAGGCATTCAGTTGATCGACTGAACCTGAGAGCATTTCTTTAACCGCACCATCTAAATTAAATGTTTTAGCAACATCCTGATAATTCAACATATTATATACTCCGGCCTGGATTTATTGTTATTCATGACACGAGTGAATCTATTGGTTTTTCACCACCCATTGGTGGTGAAATTGACTATGCTTCGATTGATGATTAAGTTTCTTTAGGCAAATATTGCTGAATGATGCTGGAAAAATCGAGTTGAGCATTACCTTGCATACACAGTTGTTGATAAAGCTGCTGTACCAAACCACCTAAAAGCAAAGGTTGTTTGACTTGGCCTGCGGCTTCAACAGCCAAACCCAAATCTTTAAGCATCAGTTGAGAGGCAAAGCCATCACTATAACCACGTCCAGCAGGTGCATTTGCAGAAATACCCGGCCATGGGTTACACACTTCCGAGCTCCAGCAACGACCACTTGAACTATTGATTACGCCTGCTAATGCTTGTGCATCGATACCGAGTTTTGCCCCTAGCGCCATGCCTTCAGCCACTGCGGCCATTGAAATGCCTAAAATGAGATTATTGCAAATTTTAGCAATTTGTCCTGCACCCACTTCACCACAGTGCACGATGTTCTTACCCATTGGTGCAAGCACAGATTTGACTTGTTCAAAGGCTTTATCATCAGTTCCTACCATAAAGGTTAGCGTACCTGCTTGGGCCCCGATCGTGCCACCTGAAACAGGTGCATCACAAATTTGAATTCCTTGCTTTGCACCAATTGCAGCAATGTCTTTAATGGTTTGTGGATCAATGGTACTGCTGTCGATACATAAGCTGCCTTGTTTAAGCACAGCAAGTACCCCATTTTCACCCAAATACACCTCTTTAACATGCTTTGCGGCTGGCAGCATGGTGATTACGACATCTGCATTTTCTGCTGCTTTCTGTGGACTATTACAGGCAATTCCGCCTGCTTCGGTGAAATGTGCGATTGCAACATCACTTAAATCAAAGCCATAAACCGTCAAGCCTGCTTTGAGTAAATTATGGGCCATTTTACCGCCCATATTGCCTAAACCAATAAATGCAATATTCATCCTTGAACTCCTATATTAACGCAAGCTGATGGTGGTATTCACTTCACCTTTTTCTTGTGTGTCTTCGAACCAACGACTGGTAATGGTTTTGGTTTGAGTATAGAACTGTACTGCTTGTTTACCATAAGGCCCTAAGTCCCCTAATTTTGAACCTCTTGACCCTGTAAAGCTAAAGAATGGAACCGGCACAGGAATTGGAATATTGATACCAACTTGGCCGATATCAATAGTGCTTTGGAAAGTACGCGCTGTTGCACCACTTTGAGTAAATAAGCCCACACCATTTCCGAACGGATTGGCATTGACCAATTCAATGGCTTGTTCAAGCGTATCAACATGAATAATGGCTAATACAGGGCCAAAAATTTCTTCAGTATAGATACGCATATCGGTGCTGACTTGATTGAATATGGTTGCACCAACAAAATTGCCATTTTCGTAGCCTTGGACTCGTACGCCTCGACCATCAAGTAAGAGTTGTGCACCTTGTGCAATGCCGCTATTAATCAAATCTATAACGCGAGCTTTGGCACGGGGTGAGATCACGGGACCAATATCTGTTTGCGGTTCATGCCCAGCATTGACTTTCAGTGTTTTGGCTTTTTCAACCAATTCATCCACCCAGTTTTTAGTTTCACCGACCATGACAGCAACAGACAATGCCATACAACGTTGTCCGGCCGCACCAAATGCAGCACCAACTAAAGCATTTAAGGTTTGTTCTTTATTGGCATCTGGCATGACCACGACATGGTTTTTTGCACCCATCATCGATTGCACACGCTTACCATGCTGACCCGCTAAGTTATAGACATGCGTTCCTACTGCTGTCGAACCTACAAATGAAATGGCTTTAATGTCTGGATGCGTACATAGGCGATCTACCACTTGTTTGCCACCATGTACCACATTAAGTACACCAGCAGGTACACCTGCTTGTAATGCCAATTCAACCAGCATCATGGTCGATAGTGGATCTTGTTCAGACGGTTTAAGTACAAAGGTATTGCCGCAAACAATCGCCATTGGAAACATCCACAATGGGATCATGGCAGGAAAATTAAACGGGGTAATTCCAGCACATACACCCAATGGTTGTTGCAAGGTATAAGTATCTACACCACGAGCTACACCTTCAGTATATTCACCCATTTGCAAGGTGCCAATCGAGCAAGCATGTTCAACCACCTCTAAACCACGTTGGATATCACCTTCTGCATCAGCCAAGGTTTTACCTTGTTCTGCGGTCAAAACACGGGCGATATCTTTCATATTGTCACGAATCAAATCTTGCAGTTTCAGAATGATACGCATACGGGCTTGAATTGGTGTAAAACGCCAAGTTTTAAATGCTTCTTGTGCAGCAGCAATTGCAGCATCAACTTCGTCTAGAGTTGCCATTGGGACACGACCAAGCACCTCTTGGGTCGCTGGATTTAGAATGTCTTGCCATTCAGTAGTATTTGATTCGGTAAATTTTCCATTAATTAACAATTTAGCCGTCGTCGAATGAATATTTGACATTGTGTTCATAACCTCTCCATAGGCAATATTTTTTGTTGTTACATTTTTAGAAAATAGCCAAAAGCAGTATTTTCATCAGTGCTGTTTCAAATCAAACTAACAAAGAAAATATAGATGACCAATAGAAATTAACGCACAATGAATGTGCAAATATGCACAAGGATGTCATACACAATGAAAGTCGATTGGGATCACCTACAGTTTTTTTTAGTTTTAGCGCGTGCCAAGACGTTAACCAATGCAGCTCGTATTATTGGGGTCGAACACAGTACCGTGTCTAGACGGATACAGGCGCTAGAATTAGCTTTAGGAACGCCGTTGTTTAGACGCGAAGCCACAGGCTATGAACTGACTATGGATGGCTTGGCACTGGTGCCCCGTGTTGAGCAAATGGAACAAGCATTCTTGCAAATTGAAAAGCCCAACTTACCGTTACAAGGACATGTGCGAATTGGCACACCTGAGGGTTTTGGAACAGCATTTTTAGCCCAGCTATTGGCAGAACTGTCTAAACAATACCCTTTACTGACGATTGATCTTATCCCCGTTCCAAAAATGATTAAACTGTCGCATCGTGAAGCTGATATTGTGATTTCCATTGATCGTCCTAAGTCAGGACCTTATATCATTACCCGTTTAACCGATTATTGTCTTAAAATTTATGGCAGTAAAAGCTATTTAGAAAGTACCCAAGCGATTAAAAAACTTGAAGATTTAAAAAACCATCAGTTTGTAAACTATATTGACGATTTAATTTATAGCCCTGAACTGTATTGTTTAGAACGTCTGCCCTTACAGCTCAATGCGAATTTTAGAAGTAGCAGTATTTTGGCCCAACAAGTTGCTGTGAGTGCAGGTGCTGGATTGGCAATTTTGCCGAAGTTTTTGGCAGAAAATAAGCCAGAACTTAAACAGGTGTTACAAGACGAAGTTCGTTTTATTCATACCTTCTGGATGCTAACTTTAGTCGATTTACAGCATGAACCGCGTATTAAATTGGTTTGGGATTTTTTAAGAACACAAGCTGATAAATATCAAAATTTATTGATGGATTAGTCATTCACTTATTCATAAGAGATATTAGGGATAGCCCATTTCATCATCAGTATAAACTTAATCCTTTGATTGAGTGATTTTTTAAATATTGTATTATTTTTAAAAATAAAAAACCCAAGATGAATCTTGGGTATTTCACTTATGTTCTAAAGTAAAATGCGTTTAACTTGCTAAGCCAACAGCTTTAGCACGTGCCTTATGTAACTTCTTATAGCTGTCAATAAGTCTTAAATGACGATCAAGTCCTTCAAGCTGCATACTGGTTTCAGTCAAACCATAAAAACGCATACTGCCGTCTAGAGAACCAATAACTGCATCCATTCGTTCATCACCAAACATACGACGGAAATTCGCTTCATAGTCATCTAAATCCATGTCGTCATCTAGTTCAACTTCAAGCATTACATTCATACACTGGTAGAACAAGCCGCGTTCTACAGTATTGGTATTGTATTGCAGGAATTGTTCAACTAAATCTTTGGCTTCTTCAAACTGTTGTAAAGCAAGATAAATCAACAGTTTTAACTCAAGAATGGTCAGTTGTCCCCACACAGTATTATCATCAAATTCAATCCCAATTAAAGTTACGATATCGGTGTAATCATCCACTTCAACTTCTTCTAGACGTTCAACTAAGGCTTCAAGTTGCTCATCATCCAAACGATGAAGATTTAAAATATCTTCACGGAATAACAATGCTTTGTTGGTATTGTCCCAAATTAAATCTTCAACCAAATAAATTTCAGAATAATCAGGCACAATGATACGGCAAGCTGTCGCGCCTAAGTGCTCATAGACTGCCATATAGACTTCTTTGCCCATTTCCTCAAGAATGTTTAGCATGGTCTTTACTTCTTCAGCATTGGCATTTTCACCTGCACTGCTAAAATCCCACTCAACAAAGTCATGGTCTGATTTTGCACTAAAGAAACGCCAAGATACCACACCACTTGAATCGATAAAATGTTCAACAAAATTATTCGGTTCAGTCACCGCATTACTGCTAAAGGTTGGTTTAGGTAAATCATTTAAACCTTCAAAACTACGACCTTGTAATAACTCGGTTAAGCTACGCTCTAAAGCAACTTCAAGCTTAGGATGTGCACCAAACGATGCAAAAACGCCGCCTGTACGTGGGTTCATCAGTGTGACACACATCACTGGAAATTCACCGCCTAACGATGCATCTTTAACCAAGACTGGAAAGCCTTGTTCTTCTAGGCCTTTAATGCCCTCAACAATACGCGGGTATTTTGCTAAAACGTCTTTTGGCACATCTGGAAGTGTAATTTCTCCCTCTAAAATTTCACGTTTAACCGCACGTTCAAAAATTTCAGATAAACACTGTACTTGAGCTTCGGCTAAGGTATTTCCTGCACTCATACCATTGCTTAGATATAAGTTTTCAATCAAATTTGATGGGAAATATACAACTTCTTGATCTGATTGGCGTACAAACGGTAATGAACAAATCCCACGCTCAGTATTACCTGAGTTGGTGTCATATAAATGCGTACCTAACAATTCATTGTCTGGGTTATATACCTCTAATGTATATTCATCCAATATTTCTTTAGGTAGCGCTCCATTTGGTCCTGGTTTAAACCATTTTTCATCTGGATAATGTACAAACTCAGCATTGGCAATGTCTTGACCCCAAAACTGGTCGTTATAGAAGAAATTACAATTTAAACGCTCAATGAACTCGCCTAATGCCGAAGCCAAAGCACTTTCTTTGGTTGAACCTTTACCATTGGTGAAACACATTGGAGATTGCGCATCACGAATATGTAATGACCATACATTTGGAACAATATTTCGCCATGAGGCAATTTCAATTTTCATTCCCAAACCTGCCAGAATCTCTGACATATTGGCAATAGTTTGCTCTAAAGGTAGATCTTTACCTTCAATATAAGTTGAGCTTTCTTGTGCTAAGTTTGGCATGAGCAATGCTTGTGCATCTGCATCAATACTTTCAACTTCTTCAATAACAAATTCAGGACCTGTTTGGATGACTTTTTTAACGGTGCAACGGTCGATCGAACGCAAAATACCTTGACGATCTTTATCCGAAATATCCGCAGGTAGTTCAACCTGAATTTTAAAAATTTGTTTATAGCGGTTTTCAGGATCGACAATATTGTTTTGAGATAAACGAATATTATCTGTCGGGATATCACGAGCTGCACAATATACTTTGACAAAGTAAGCAGCACACAAAGCAGATGATGCAAGAAAATAATCGAAAGGACCTGGCGCAGAGCCATCACCTTTATAGCGAATGGGTTGATCAGCAATTACTGTAAAGTCATCGAACTTGGCTTCTTGTCGAAGATTGTCGAGGTAATTGACTTTGATTTCCATGTGGGCACCTAAATATTCTTATGTGTTGGCATGGACACATAAAATTTAAATATTGAAAAATAAGCCGAATCACGGAGAAGAAATTGACTTAAAAATGAACCAACCGCAACTGAGGTCAGTAATAATGGACGCTATTATAGAATTATTTTACAGAATTGATAACTTTAGAATGGAAAGATTGAAAATACTTTAAACAAAAAGCCATTTCTAGAAATGGCTTTGTTGATTAAAAATTTTTACAGCCGCTCTTAAAGCACCGGAATGATCGAAGGAAGCATGTCATGAATGGTCTTACCATTACAGGTATCGCCAATCGCAGACATTTTCCATGCGCCATTGTGGCGATAAACTTTAGCGATAATCAAGGCAGTATAATTGCCTTTTGCTGAAAGGTTATATTTTGCAATTTCAGTATTGGTATTTGAGTCAACTAAACGACAAAAAGCATTTTCAACTTTTTCAAAAGTTTGACCGCGGAAACTACTAATTGTAAAAACCAGTGCTTTGACTTGCGGTGGAATTTTGGTTAGATCAACATGGATCACTTCATCATCGCCATCACCGGCACCTGTACGATTATCCCCTGAATGCCAAATACTGCCATCCTTACTTTTTAATTGACCGAACCATACTGCATCAAGCGGTTGGTTGTTTTCATCAAAAATAATGACTGAAGCATCAAGATCGATTGAATCACCACCACCGCCACCAAAAAGACCACCTAAAAATCCGCCACTCTTCGCCACATCCCAGCCTGCACCAAGATAAATTTTGGTCAAAGATGAACCATCACCTTTTTCTAAAGAGATTTTTTGACCTTTTACTAAACTAATACTCATGTGTTTCCCTCATAGATTTAATTGTTTCTATTTAAATTTAAAGCTGAAGATAACCAGGTGAGGTAGCTCTTGCGATTTCGGGAACAAATAATGACTTTGCCATTGCCCCTAAACTTAAGCACCATACCTTCACCACTGGTAAAACTGTTTAAAAGATTTCCAACAATTCCGCGGTTTTGTGAACTTGGCATACCAATGTTGTAACTTAAAGACGAATCCCATGCCACAACATGGCCATTATCAATGGTGGTTTCTCCGTTCTGGGTACTGACATCGACTTCCATCAAGGTACCACAGCCTGAAATACACAGTTGTCCTTGTCCAGATGATTCCATCACCACAAAACCACCTGTATCACCAAAGAATCCACCACCTAAATTTGCTTGAATCTTGGCTTTGACATTGACATGTTCTGTTGCTGCAACAAAAGCCCCATCAGATAAAGTGTATTGCTGAGGTCCTATGTTAAGAATTTGCATATCACCATCTATGTTTGGAGAAAGCAAACACTGTCCATGACCAAATAATGCTTTGATTTCTTGCTGAAACAGTGATTCACCTGTGGTAAATCTACGCATAAATGATTGAAATAATCCGCCGCGTAAATTTCCTGCCAATTCTAAATTTTGCTCAATCATGACCATTGCATCAGATTCACAAAATATTTTTTCTCCCTGTACCAAATCGACCAATAGAAATGGTTCTGGACTGCCTACAAGTTCAAATTTAGCCATCGATTGCCCTCACTTTATCGAATAATGTTTTTATTTTTCGCTTCTTTTAACCACAGTGGAAATTCCTGAAGCAGTGCATCATACAGTTGTGCTTCAGGCATACTTTGAATATTGCTCATTTCAAAAAAATTGCAATTATCTACTACTCGCCCATCCATCGTATCGAGTTGTTCCAACACACCATAGTTACGGCCGCCGATACCCACGAACTGCCAAAAAATAGGAAAACTGGATGCATTTTTAAGAATATTTTTAATCTTTTTACTTTCACTGACCCCGCCATCTGAAACAAATACCACGTATACCGGTAAATGAGATGGATTTTCTTGGGTAAAATATTGGATCACGGCTTCAAGTACAGCGGGTTCATTATTGTAACGTGCACCAGCTTTCCACTTTGGATGACCGCCTTGATCTGTATTGACAAAATTTTCTAAGTTGTTCAAGGTTACATCGCTTAATCGCAATGATTTTTCTGCAAATGCCCAGCACTCAAAACTGCCATCATCATCAAAATTGACTGCCAAGGGCATAATTCGGTCAAGTACTTTTTGCACATCACCTTTTATATACTGTTGGTGCATTGAACCTGAATAATCTAGCACTAAAGCGACACGAGCTTTTACATCGAGTAAATTGTTTTTTTCTAAACTTATTAAAGACTTTTTAGTAATATCTACCAAATGTGGAGCTGCATTTTGGATTTTATCCAGTACCACTTTCTTTTTCAGATCGATTGTTGATGGTGTATTGCTTGTCGATGGGTTTACTGTTGATGGAGCAGCTGCTGTACTTTCTTCAACTTCTCCCCCAAAGTGCTCAACCAAAGCCTTTAAGCCACCATTAAAACCTTGACCAATTGCAGCGATACGCCAAGCATCACTTTTAAAGTAAATCTCAGTCAGCATCACAGCTTTTTCTTGGCTAAAATTAGAACCATTTAAAAGATAACTCGCAAGCACCTGCCCTTGTTGATTACATAACTCGACCAGAATCGATTGTATATTGTGGATTTGAGACTGCTCATTGGATAAAGTGGCACAGATCACAAAACGTGATGTTCGCGCTGTATCTATCTTGTTTAAATCAAAGGCAAAACTATGCATGTTGCCTTGAAGCTGATATTGAACTTCGCCTTTCGGAGTCTGTGGCTGATTATAGAAAGTCATATAATCATCATGGAAAAGTTTATCGTTTGGCGCAATACCAAAACTAGAAATATCGATTTCAAAAGGTGCTTGAACCTGTACACGTAGTTTAAACTGTGTCTCTGTCTGCAACAATTGGTGAAGTGCCAGTTTTTGTCCAGTGATGAATTGCATTGTTGTTCTCTATTTAGTACTTGAAAATAATTTTTACTGTGTTCATAAATGAACCGATTTAAACCGAATCACTTTCAAGTACTAAAAGATAAATCTTTTAGTACAGATTTTAAAAATTAAACTGCAACACCATAACTTGCAGCCAAAGCACCTAAGCCGCCGTTAAAGCCTTGGCCGACTGCTTTAAATTTCCACTCACCGCTATGACGGTATAACTCACCAAAAATCATGGCAACTTCTGTACTACCGTCTTCAGATAAGTCAAAACGTGCAAGTTCTTCTGCATTGTTATCCTGATTGATTACACGGATATAAGCTTTGTCCACCATACCGAAGTTTTGACCATTTTGTTGGCCTTCATGAATGGTTACAGCAAAAACAATTTTTGCGACATCAGCAGGTACTTTAGCTAGATCAACTGAAATTGTTTCGTCATCACCATCACCGTCACCTGTACGGTTATCACCGTTATGATTAACAGAACCACAAGGAGAGGTTTTTTGGTTAAAGAAGATGAAGTCGCCATCTAAACGAACTTTGCCATTTTCACCAGTCAGAAAAGCAACCGCATCCAAGTCAAATGCTTTACCATCTGTCACACGAGGATTCCAGCCTAAACCTAAGTCTACTTTATTCATTGTAGGCGCTGTTTTAGACAGGTTGATGTTACCGCCTTTTGATAAATTAATAGCCATTTTTAATTTCCTTTTTCAGTTGTTTCAAGAGATTGTTTTTTACTATATGAAATTGATGAGATTACTGCCCAAACAATAAATGCGACACCAATCAAGCCTGTTACGACTTCAGGTATATGTAAGCCTGTTCCACTTGCAAGCATGATGAATGCAAGTGCACCAATCGCATAATGCGCGCCATGTTCTAAGTAAACATAAGCATCAAGCGTACCTTTTTCTACAAGGTAAACCGTCATAGAACGCACGAAGATTGCACCGATTGCCAAGCCCAGCATAATAATTACCACATCACTGGTAATTGCAAAAGCACCGATTACACCATCGAAACTAAAAGACGCATCAAGTACTTCAAGATACAAGAAGCCACCGATACCGCCTTTGATGATTGTACCTGTGACTGGTGCACCATTATTTGAAGTTGTTTGTTCAGTTGCTTCTTGTTCATCATCATGTGAACCGCCTTCAAGCAAGTGTCCGATCACCTGAACACCGACATAAACCACAATTCCCCAGATCCCTGCCATAGTTACAACAAGACGAGAAGTTTCAGGTACAAAATTAGCCATAACCAATAATGCACATAATGAAATAAACACTGAAATCGCTTGAATATTGCCTAGATCAGCGAGTTTTGACTCCAACCAATGGAACCAATGCTCATCTTTTTCATCATCAAATAAAAAGTTAAGAAAAACTAAGAGCAAGAACATACCACCGAACGCTGCAATTTCAGCATGGTGTGCCATGAGCTTTTCAGAGTAGGTTTTTGGATCGTTCAGCGCAAGTTTTGCAACCTCTATCATGCCCATGTCTGCAGTGACGCCAACAATGAGTAATGGAAAGATTAAACGCATACCAAATACAGCGATAACAATACCGACTGTTAAAAATAAGGTTCGCCAGAAATGATTCCAGTGTTTAAGTACCGAAGCATTTACTACAGCATTATCAAACGATAAAGAAACTTCCATCACTGCAAGAATTGCAGTAATTGCCAATGCCTTGAACATGGTCATTAGGCCGGCTTGGGGACCATGTGTAAAACCCCAATACGCAGAAATTGCTAGACAAATGATGGTAAAAAGAATCGAAAAGCGAAAATGTTTCATCCATTGAACTCTTATATTAGATGCTTATTCCGAACTGTTGACACATTGCGCTTAAACCGCCAGCATAACCTTGTCCTACAGCTCTAAATTTCCACTCACCATTGTGGCGATATAATTCACCAAAAATCATGGCTGTTTCTGTTGAATAATCTTCATTCAAATCGAAACGAACAATTTCAGTATTGCTTTGATCATTTACCACGCGAATAAACGCATTTTGAACTTGACCAAAATTTTGACCGCGACTTTCACCTTCATGAATGGTGACTGTAATTGCAATTTTTTGAACATCTGCAGGTACTTGTGCGAGATTAATGCGAACTGCTTCATCATCACCATCACCCGCACCTGTACGGTTATCACCTGTATGTTCAACAGAACCTTCAGGTGAACGTGTTTGGTTATAGAAAATGAAATCGTGTTCACCACGAACTTTACCATTTTCGCTCAATAAAAATGCCGAAGCATCTAAGTCAAAATCTGTTCCGTCGGTTGCACGCGCATCCCAACCTAAGCCAACCAAAACTTGGTTTAAACTTGGGTCAGTTTTGCTTAAAGATAAGTTGCCACCTTTGTTTAATGAAATTGCCATTTATATTTCCTCTACTTTATTGCAGTGTGCATTCATTGTTTAAATACATGCAGTCAATTAATTTTTAGAACCATGTGTCCATCGGAACCCAAAACCATAATGTTCATCTAAATATTTTTGATCTTTAAAATAACGAACTTCTCGGTTGGCTTGTATAGTGCCATTGTTATTCTTTAATTCTACAATAGAACATGTTGTCAATTGATTACCATCCGTCAAATGAACTTCAATTTCAGGTTGGTCTGGGATCTTAATGGTGACCACACCATCTGTTGCAGCCCATTGCGCAGCACCCTGATAAATATAAGCATAAATCACAATGCGTTCAATTTGATCCCATTGATTACCATTGATATGTAGATTTTCACCTTGTACAGATGAACCTGTACGATCATCGCCATCAAGCTGAATAAATGGTTTGACCTCAAAACGGCCAAAACGATTACCCAGCGGTTGTACTAAATCAATTTCACCATTTTTAAGTTGCACCATCGCGCCAAGGTCTAGATCTATTGCACTTGAACCCGATAGTTTCTGAAAAAATGATTGGGATTTGGGCTGGCTTTTATTCCAGTTTAAATTGACTGAAATTTTTCCAAAACCATTGCCTTTCTTGGTTAAATTGATGGTTGAATTGTTTTTATCCAGTCGAATTTTAGAAAGATTAATATTTGAATTTGAATTTGTAGGTGTAGGTGTAGGTGTAGGTGTAGGTGTAGGTGTAGGTGTAGGTGTAGGTGTAGGTGTAGGTGTAGGTGTAGTATTTTTCACTTCATCGGCAATCACAACACCAAAGTTTTCAGCCAATGGCTTTAACCCACCATTAAATCCTTGACCAACAAAGCGGAATTTCCATTGGCTGTTATGTAAATAAATCTCTGCAAGGATTAAGGCTTTTTCAGTTCTATTCCGAGTATCCAAATGTGCAGTCGCAATACGCTGTTGCGCTGCATAAAGCTCAATATCAATCGGAACAATATTTCCAATGGTGTTTGGTTCATTGATCGTGACACAAATAGCGATTTTTTGAATTTGTGCATCTAAAAGTGCAGTATTGATTTTTAATTTGGTGAGATTTGGGTTCTTAGATGATGATTCTAGCAAAACCACACTTTGATTGGGGGTTTGACGTTGTCCATAAAAAATCATGTCCTGATCACCACGCACTTTAAGCGTGCCTTGGGCCAGTAAATATGCTGTAACATCTAATTCAATGTCAGATGAAAAACCTGTTTTTATACAAATTTCAATATCCTGAGCAGGTATTTGAATATTTCCACCAGCAACCAGCTGCATAAATCCTCCACTTTATAGGTATATTATCGCTTTTTGATAAAATGAATTTAAAATCATGCGTTATTCAAATGAAGTTTTTAAATTAACTTTCTTTATAAAAAACAAATAAAAATAGATATGCTATGTTTTACCATAAAAATTCCTAATCTCAAGTGTTTCAGTGTTTTTTTTCTTTATGTTTCATTACTTTTACAAAATATTAAAATTAAATATTGTATCACTATGGGGAATTGTTATATTTTCCAGCGCATCAGATAGTCGCTTTAAAAACTTCGTTATTCTTTATAAAAATTTGAGATTAAATTACCCGTGCTACAGCAATATAAAATTTGGATCGCCGAGTGTTATTCCTGTCAAAATGATATGATTCAATTACTGAAAAGTTCGAGTATATCAAAACAACTGACTATATTTTGTTCTCACAGCCGTAACCGTCCCGAACTTGCCTTAAGTGCTGATGTTTATCTTCAGCAACCTGCTATTTCAAAGAGCGCTGAATGGTTATTAGAACAATGTATTGAACATAATATTCAACTGCTTTTCTGTGGAAAACACAGCCAACATATTGAGCCGTTTAGAGCTCAATTTGAACAACATGCTATTCAGTTGATTACTGGTACACTCAGCTCAGAACAGCATGAGTTGATGAACAATAAATACCAATTTACCTTACATTGTGAAGCGCAAAATTTATCTGTCATTCCAGCGTTATTAGCCAATTCCACAGAAACGCTGAAAAAATCCATTGGAACATTACAGCTACAACATAGTGAGATCTGCGCTAAGCCTGTTTATGGGGTTTATGGTGCCGGCTTTGTCCGCTTACAGAATCATGTATCGTACTTTAAAAACTTTAGCTCACCGACCAAATGTAATACTCAGCAATTTATAGAGGCATATAGTCAGCAGGAAGAGCCTGTTGAATATCTGATTATGCCTTATTTGGCTGGGCAAGAATGTTCAGTTGATATTGCTTGTAGTCAAGGAAAGATCATTGCTCAAGTAACCAGAATTAAACATGTTTATTTTCAAGAGTGTTTTTTGCAACATCCTTGTCATCAAATTTGTATAGATTTAGTCGATTATTTTCAATGTGATGGACTAATTAATATCCAATTTAAACAAGATGAAAGCTTGCAATGGCATATTCTTGAGATCAATCCACGCCCTGCTGGTGGTTTTGCTTATACACAACATACGGGAGTCAATTTGATTGCTGAACTGATTGCTGAAAAATTAAATTTGAATTTAGTTCGAGCACCACACCAATCGCCTGTAAAAGCTTTACCGATTGCCCATAGTATAAAATTGGATTTGTAAGATAGATGAAGCATATAGATTTAAGTCGTGGGCGAATCAGTGTTCAAGTTAACCAACAACATAGCCATTGGGCTTTAGATGATTTATTAGATTTTGCAGAAAGAATTAATCCTAAAAGAGCATTTTTATTTGTTTCCAAAGTATTGGGGAAACATATCCCTGTCGCACCCTCTGTCATGCAGCGCAGTTATAGCGATTTAGCCAGTTTAGTACCTACAGACTTGGCTGGGCCAATCTGTGTCATTGGTATGGCCGAAACAGCAGTCGGTTTGGGTGCTGGGGTTTATCGTGAATTAAAAAAACAACATGGCAAAAATGCGATTTTCTTAACGACAACACGACACCCTGTATCGACTTTACCCACGCTGGGGCTTTTTCTAGAAGAACATAGCCATGCTCAGGATCAGTTTATTCTAAGTAGTCATGATTTAGCCAAACATCAGCAAGTGATTGATTCAAAGACTTTGATTTTAGTTGATGATGAAATTTCAACAGGAAAAACCTTTAAAAATCTGATCAACAGCTTAACCAATTCCGGCTTGCAGCAAGTTGAACGCGTGATCTTGGTCACGTTGGTGAACTGGGCTGAGCACAGTCTTGCAACGGATGAGCTTGATATCCCTGTGGAAGTGGTTTCATTATTGCAAGGGAATTGGCAGTGGCAAGCGAATCAGCACAATATTCAGATTAATATGCCCAATGTCAGCTCCACTGAGCAACAGGCACAGAAAATTATTGCACCAAATAATTGGGGACGTGAGCCAGGTTATTTAGAATGTACGCCATGGGAACATATTCACATTAATCATCCAGACGAAAAAATACTTGTACTGGGTTCAGGTGAGTTTAGTTGGATCCCTTTTCTTATTGCAGAACAGTTGGAACAACAAGGTGCTGAAACTTACTTTAGTTCAACAACACGTTCACCGATCATGCAAGGACATGCGATAAAAAGTATTTGCCAGTTTCATGATAATTATGGGTTAAATATCCAAAACTTTGCTTATAACGTAAAACATCAAGAATTTGATCGGGTGCTTTTGGTGATTGAAACACACCAAGATAGCGTAGACCCAAGCTTGTTTGAACAAATTAAAAATTTGGAAGTGATCAGTTATGAACCCTAAACCTTTAGTCTTTGTCGACTTGGATGACACTTTATTTCAAACTTATCGAAAACAGCAACCGACTCCACAACATCAAATGGTGACTACAGATGTTTCAGGACAACCGCTTTCATATATGAGTCCAAAACAGCAGTCTTTTTTGAATTGGTTGCTTGAATCTGCTGAGGTTGTGCCTGTAACTGCTCGCTCAGTTGAAGGCTTTAAACGTGTACAAATCCCTTTTAAATATGGTGCGATTTGTTCCCATGGTGGCACGATTCTGGATCAAAATTTAGCTGTGGATACTGACTGGTTTGATCTTCAAAAACAACATGAAATTCAACTCAATGGCATACTGACTGACTTGCCAGAAGCTTTGCATGACTATGCCAAAGATTTGGGTGCAGTAAGAACTTGGACTTTAGTTGAAAATGAACTGAGTATTTATTCTGTTGCAAAGCAAAAACAAGCTGGTGCTTTATTTTTAGATCAGCTTGTTGAGAAATTACCTCAACCGCTACTGGAACAGTGCTATATCCATATCAATGGCAATAATCTGGCGATTATTCCACATCATGTCAGCAAACAAAGCGCGGTTGAGTTTTATATTCAGAAACATGATCCGCAACGAGAACGTATTATTTTAGGTTGGGGCGATAGTCTATCAGATGCTGGATTCCTCAGCTGTTGCGACTGGTTTGGAATGCCGAAAAGCAGTCAGTTGGATAAGTTTCTCAATACGCATTTAAGCCATGATTTTGACACTAAAGGATATTTAGGTCATGTCTAATTCATTGATCACCCCACTCAATCCAATATTGAACGAACTTGGCTTTCACGGTTCATATCGTCCCGAAGATGTCACTTTTTTGATGAAGATTGATGATATTCAACCCACTGCAGTTGAAGAAAAAGAATATCTGATCCAGTCAGGAAAAATGCACTATTCACAAATGATCAGTGCTGAACATCCGCCAACGGATGAACAGATGCAACATTATCAGCATGCCTTTGAACAAGGTGCACGGCGTCTTGCCGAAGAAGTTCAAAAAATTGGCAACAGTTTGATGCAACGTTTTCCCAAACAAGAGATTGTTTTGGTGAGCTTGGTTCGCGCTGGTGTTCCTTTAGGTGTCTTACTCAAGCATTACCTTGAAAAGCATCAGTCTTGTTATCACTATGGTATTAGTATCATTCGTGATCGAGGTGTTGACTTTGCTGCACTGCAAGCAATTATTGAACAACATGGTGCTGAGAATATCGTTTTTGTAGATGGCTGGACAGGTAAAGGCGCGATATGCAAAGAACTCACAAAAAATCTACAAGACATTCCTGAGCTCTTTGATGAAAATTGGCAGATCCCGCGTTTAGTTACCCTATCTGATTTGGGTGGTTATTCTTGGTTAAGTGCCAGCACAGATGATTGGTTGATTCCATTTGGAATATTGGGTTCTGTGATCTCTGGATTGACTTCTCGGACGATTCTAAAAGAAACGATTGAACAGCAAGATGCCCGTAAAAATTGCTATCAGACACAAAAATGGCACAGTTGTTTAATCTATGATCAGCTAAAACCTTATGACCTTTCTGTCAATTTTGTTGAGCAAATACGACTGTTGATTGAACAAAATCCAACTGATAAACAGGTGAGCTGGAACAATCAAATTCGTTTAGCACAACAGCAGCAATGTGCAGAAACGATTGAATGGATTGCAGCACAATATGCGATTCAAAATATTAACCATATAAAACCCAGTATTGCTGAAGCAACCCGTGCAGTTTTAAGACGCGTACCTGAACGAATCTTATTGAAAGATGAATCTAACCCTCATGTACAATTATTATTGCACTTTGCACGTGAGCGAAATATTCCAGTCGATATTCTGGGAACAAAATTAGGTCCTTATCACGCAGCAACATTGATAAAAAAAGTAGAGAAGAAAAAATGAAGCCACTTTTACACGCCATTGAACTTGGCGCGACCATGTATATTCCTGCAACACATGAACAATTGTGGGAAGTTACCCAAGGAATTAAATTTCCTCAGATTAAATCAATTGCGGTATGTCTTGAAGATGCTGTACTTGAATCAGATGTTCAAACGGCGATGGTGAATTTAAAACTTTTATTGCAAAGACGACTGGATGAACCCAGTTTAAAAGCCCCTGCCATCTTTATCCGTCCAAGAAATATGGAAATGGCGAAGCACATTGTCGACTGGGATCTAAATCAAACATTTAATGGTATGATTTTGCCTAAGTTTAATGTATTTAATCTAAAAAATTGGATGAATGTATTACCTGCCAATTTGCAATATATGCCGACACTTGAAACCAAAGAAATCTTTGATGTTGCGCACAATATTGAACTTTACCAAGCTCTTAAATATGACTTTCATAAAACATTATGTTTAAGAATTGGTGGCAATGACCTCTTATCCTGTTTAAATCTGCGTAGACCCAAAAATACTACGATTTATCAAACACCTGTGGGTATTCTGATTTCACAATTGGCGGGATTATTTATTCCCAATGGCTTTCAGCTGAGTTCACCCGTGTGTGAACATTTTGAAAATACACAGCTATTGATGCAAGAGCTGGAACAAGACATGAATAACGGCATTTATACCAAAACAGCAATTCATCCTGCTCAAATTGGTCATATTCATCATGCGTTACAAGTTCAGCCTGAAGATTTCCATGAAGCTCAATTAATCTTAGCACACGATGCTAAGAGTGTATTTAAAAGTCATGGTTCAATGATCGAACCTGCCACCCATAAAAATTGGGCTGAAATGATTTTACTCAGATATAAAACTTTTGGTTTGGTCAAATCCTCTTGTTCAACACACGACAAAATATTGGTGGTATAGGCCTTGTTTAGAGGTTGAAGCATCGCATTATGCTTCAACCATTTGTACCACAGCTAAACGACCGCCATCTTGTTTAGAAAATAAAATTTGAACACCATCTTTTAACTCAATTTTACCACCAATCGGGATCTGCGTTTTATTGGCAACATCGGTAAGATCAGGCATATCTTCATTGACCAACCACCACACATCATTATGTAAAACAAAATACCCTTTTCGCTTGGTCTGTTCTGCGGTTAAGCGTTCATTCGGTGCAATCATATTATTGGTATGCCATGCGTAAATAGATTGGCCTGTCCACACCATTAAACGATGATTATCGGGTCTAAAATTACCTTGCTGCCGTGCTGAGTATAAATTGAGAATAGGTAATTTACCTTTAAACGGCGTATGGCAAAATGGACACTCAGGTTGAGTGGAGTTATCAAAGACATACCACTTTTGACCACAACGGTGATTATGACAAGGCTGAATCAAATCCACTGTTTTAACCAAAGCTGTTTCCCAATCATTGGCTGAGGGACGCTTGGCAGGATCATGTAACCCCTCGACAAAGCTTTTCATAAATAACTCAGACAAATACGGTCCAGTCACTGTAAATGGTACTTTTGCAGGATCACCCCACGGCTGCTGACTGACTTTAAGTTGAGTCGGTTTTACCTGATTACTATGATCTGTTGGGTGTTCAATAAACAGCGCTTTTTCACCCATTCCCAGCGTTTCATCCTTTTGCGGATCATTCATATCATGAATTTTTCCACCACGTAACGGATGTCGATAGAGCAAATACATATAAATCAATACCGCCAAAGCATGTTTATCTGTCGCAATACTGGGTAAATAACGATCAGGATTGTCTTTGGATAAATGACTAGTGCGTACCACTTCTGGCGCAATAAAATCAGGAGTACCGACAACGTCCGGTGGGTATTTTCCAGGTACTACCAAACCATCAACGTCGATAACGCTGGCACTCCCAGAAACAGGATCGACCAAAATATTTTTATAAGATAAATCTGAATGGGCCAAACCCGCAGCATGCATACGGCGTACTGCGCGGGAAATCAGAATTCCTATTTTAAGGTAATTTAGCCAAGTACCTTTTTCTTTGTCGTCGAGAAATCTGTTTTGGTTGTTTGCACTTGCAAACCATTTCCCTTCTTTTTCTTTGCCTTTGATTTGCAGAAAATCATTATTTTTTGAACCATATTCAAAGAAAAATTGTTTTCTATAGGTTGGGGCGGTAATCCCAAGCAAATTATTATATTCAACTAAACCATCGGGCCAACAGAAAATATTCTTCCAATAATCCCCACCAATCCCATTAAAAATACTTTGCCATTTATTGCCTACAATTTCTTTTAAACGATCTTTTTGCTGCTCAAAGGTGGCTTTAGATTCATAAAACTTATTCTTTTCTTTACTGAAAAAGCACACCACATAACTACGATCAGGTGAAAAATATACATCTTTCATTGCACCTGAACCGATAATTTCATCTACAAATTCTATTTCACGTCCATCAACGGTGGTACATTTAATAATTTTTGCTGACATACTTGCCACCTTACACTATATTCTTCAAATACTTAGATATTATTTATACACATATTGTTGAATGCTTATTCCATAATACAGCCATGGTACGATCATCATGATGCCCAGCTGTAAAGAAATGCATCCATTCCAACAATGCAGTATCAGCTGCCTCATTCTGTAGCAACGGATCCAGTTCACGGTATAAATTTTGCCATTTATCAAAATTGGATAAGCCAGAATCTGTTTCAAATTTTGGATCTGAAATACCATCTGTCATCAACATAATCGCATGGGTATCTTTAAAGCAGCCTATTTTTAAACGGTTTGGAAATTCTGTTGCAATACTCAGATCTAGAAACTTGGTCTGTCCTGCATATTCACCACTATCTGGAACATTCATCAGACGTACATTGTCCTCGCTATATACTGCGATTGCACCGTCTCCCACTGAGAATGCACTGATAAAGGTTTTGTCAGCTAATTTACATACGACCGCAACCAGCAATGTGGTTGAAAAATCTTTAGTATTTGCCCCAATCTGCTCTGCTTGTAATTTGATTTGGTTAATAATTGACTTATAAATTTCATAATACACATGATGAAACTGCTCATTTAACTTTTTGGCAACTGCAACAGTTTCATCATCCTGACTGCCCACTTGCCACTTTTCTAAATCAGCAATCAGGCTTTTAACCGTGTGTGGGGTCAAATAGTTTTTAAACTCATTTTCAACAATCTCTACCGCAATTCGAGAGCCTTCTCTGGAGTATTGCGCACTGCCTGCACCATCTGCCACAGTCAAGACCGACCAAGGTGTATTGTCGATTAAAGTAATGGAAAAATCGTCATCTCTAAATAAGCCTGCGTGTTCATGTGAACGGCCACGACGACTTGCAGCGATAATTTTATAGTCCACCGTATCAATCAAAGCTTGATCCAAATGTGGCTTGCTAAATTTTTGCCCAGACTCAGGTTCAATGACTTTCCATAAACTGCGTGGGTCTGCAATGACATTCAACCGACACTGGGCGGAGCGTGTTTCTCCATCAGCAACAAACTGAAAAGAAAATTCGATTGAATCTGCGTGTTGTGGTTCACCATGAATACGTTGTGTGGTTTCATCGAAATAAAAGCTGCTATCTGGAAATTTAAAGCTTTCAGATTTGAATGTTAATTGATTGACATCATGTTGAGAAATCACTGAAATTTGAGATTGATAGTGTTGTCCAACTCGGGCATTTTCAACCTGAAATTTAATGTCTTCATATTTACTTCGTCTAAACACAGATTCGATCTCTAATCTATTCTTCTCAGTTTCAGAAGATATTATTTCAGGGGTTGAGTTTATATTTTCAGAATCAATTGTCGGCTTGTTTTCTAAATTGGGTTCAATTGTAGGGGCTGATGCTTGCTCGACTTGATCTGCAACAACTTGCTGTTCAACTTGTAGGATCGGTGCCAGTTGCAATGTTGTGTGAAGATCTAAAGTGACATTTTGCGTTTCGGAAATTGCTCCAACTGAGTTGGTGTTTTCAGATGATATATGGAGTTGATCCACATTGACTAAAGCATCATCACAATTTTGTTGAATATTTTCATCAAGCTTGACTTGGTCATCAACTCTAGCGTGTTGATTGGTTTCTGTTTGCAGATTAAGACCAACTTGCTCTTGAACATTCTTTTGTACAGTGGCTTGAGTTGTATTCGAGCTTATAGTTTCATGCTGAGACTGTGCAACAGATGCGTTATCCAATAAATCAGCTTCATGAATATTGCTCAAACGCGGTGCAGCTATCTTCACTTTTTCCAATTCATTGATGAGTTTTGAAAGTTGTTTGAGATTTTGCGGATCACTTAATAGAAATTGTGAAAATGTCTCACTGAAATCAGCGGGATTTTGTTCCAAAATCTGCTTTAATTTGCATACATCACTGTCCATTTTACCCTCTACCCATTTTCTATTCTATTTGCTTGGTCACTTGGTCACTCACCAATCACGATGCATTTAAGCGTTAAGCGATATAGATTTTTAATATTGTTCAATGCAGCAATGCTTTAATAATGTATCAACACATCAACCGAATAAAGCCTAACCTTGCCCACGGGTTAAATCAAAATCTCCATCACCAGACGAGAAACTGATTTGTCGACGACACCACGGGCAAACCACAGATTCCCGATAGCCGTCATAACACATCAAATTACCGCATCCACATACCGCAAAAGCGGTCTCAGAAAAACAATGTGGACATTCAGGGAAACCATCGAGTTCAGCCGTATTAATCTGCTTATTTGATGCATTATGATCTGACCAAGTAAAATACTCCTCAGATATCGCACTACAGGTATCTAACTTAAAATTATAGATATTGATATTTAAATCAGCTGGACCTTTATATTGTAAGTTACGTATATATTTGATGATATAAGGTTTATTCATCTTTTGGCAGCGACCCACAAATATCGCACAATGATCATCGGCTTTATTTTTTTGCAGGGATAATGCATCTTTTGCCAAGCGCATATAACGCTCATCAATCGGCAACAGGTCATCTTTTTGTTGATGGCTACCAATACTGATACTTTGTGAGACCACAGAGGCTGTGATCCACTTACACAAACCTTTGACATATTCTTGATTGATCTGATCAATTGAAATGGTATTTTCAGTGATCTTACTTAGCACAGAAAAATCAACATCTGCACCTAGACCGATGGCGACGACTGTTGCTTTATGCGCATATTTGGCATTCCAGCGTTGAATTGCCTGATCATATTCATCGGTTGGGCGTCCATCGGTAAATATATAGACCATTGGCTTCCAGTCGCCTTTGACTTCACTGGTGGTTTTCATCACATAACGATCAATTTCCTGACCCAAATGATCTAAAGCTTTACCCAAATGTGTCCCACCACCCAAGGGCAAATTAAAATGATTAAAGGCAAATAACTCAGTTAAAGGCACCAATGTTCTGACAATCCCTGCATATGCAATCACTGAAACATATACAGTTTCAAGTGCATAAGGATCTTTTCTTAAACTGCTTAAAATAAATTCCACACCCTCTTGAACTGATTCAAGCGGTTGCCCGACCATTGATTCAGAACAATCAAGAACAAAAAATACCGGTAAACGGCGCATAACTTCACCTACATTATTTTTATCATATTATTCAAATACCTAAATCAAAAAGATAAGCGCTGATCTGTTTGATTTAGCATTTTTATCGTCACGTAATATTCAGTTATAAAACCAGCTGAATTTCGGCGGGTGGTGGTGGTAAAGAAATTGAATCGGATACTCCTGCACTACTGCTACCAGCAACCACACTTGCAGAAACCCACTTAAAGAAGCTGGCAAAACTATTTGAGTCCATGGTGTCTAACACAACCACTTGATCCGTTAGTTGTAGCAAAGATTCAGTTTTCGCTTTTGGCCCTGCAGCACAAGCGACAATCGTGGCAAAGTTAAGCTGTTTAATTGTAGGAACGATTTGCTGATAAGCATAGACATCTGAGGGTGAACCATCTGTCATCAAGAACAATAACGGGCGCCAATCGCCTTTAACATCATTGCTACTTTTCTGTACATTCTGTTGTACTTCCTGTGCCAGTAATTCCAATGCTGCACCCATAAATGTTGCTCCCACATTGGGTACATCTAGATCTGGAATTTGAACTTGATCCAAAGGGGTAAGCGGTAAATAAACTTTTGCTTTAATATCAAAAGTGATCACACTTAAATACACGCTTTCAAGCGCATAAGGATCTTGCCTTAATGCACTGAGCATCGACTGCAAGCCAACATTCACCGAGTGAATTGGCTCACCACGCATAGAGCCAGATGTATCTAATAAAATATATACAGGTAAACGGCGCATTATATTCTCATTTTTTAACTATATTTTTTTAACCATTCCACGAAATTATCCGCGGGTGATGCATTACCGACCGCATTAAATTTCCAACCACTATTTTCTCTGACCAGTTCAGCAAATAATAATGAACGTTGTTGATCATATTGACCGATACCCGATAAATCAAAACGCACCATTTCTTTGCCAGTACCATCGACAGCACGAATAAAGGCATTTTTAACCTGACCAAAATGCTGATTATTTTTTGCACCATTATAAATTTGCACAATAAAAACAATCTTTTGATATTCAGCTGCCAAGCTATTTAATTTGACAATAATTTGTTCATCATCGCCGTCACCTGCACCCGTACGGTTATCTCCAGTCAGCCAGATTTGCCCTGAACGATGTTTTAAATTATTAAAAAAGATAACATCACTATTTTCGAGTGTGGCTTGACCTGCGGCATTCCAACCCAGATCTTTTACTTTTCCACTGGCATCACATAAAAATGCCACCACATCTAGATCGTGTTCTTCACTCTTAGCGCCTGAAAATAATCCGCCTAAAAAGCCTTTCTTTTGCTCAGTGATATCCCAACCGAGTCCAATCGTCACTCGTTCTAAATCATGTTTAGATTTTTCAAGGCTGAGTCCTTGACCTTTCGCTAATGTAATTGCCATGCTATTTTCCTTTATTTTTATAGAACCACATTCACTTCAGGTGGTGGTGGTGGAAGATCATTTAAGCCTGTGACTTCTTTTTGACCAGCATCTACTTTTTGGCTACCTGTAGAAATACTTGCAGAAACCCATTTAAAGAAGGCTTTAATGGTATTTGAATCTGCGGTTGCAAGTTCTACCACAACTTCTGTAATTTGTTTGAGAATACTGCTATCTGCATTATGTCCCGCTGCACAAGCAATAATCATCCCAGTCTTGGCTTGTTTTAGTTTTACAAAACCTTTGGTCCAATCATCCGTTGGTGCACCATCTGTCATAATAAAAACTAAGGGTTTCCAGTCACCACGGGTATCAGGTGTGGTTTTTTGCACTTCCTGATCAATTTTATCTGCCAGTAATCCAAGTGCTTCGCCCAACTGTGTAGTCCCCGTTGCCTGTAATTGAGGGGGTTGAAACATCGCAATTTCAGTTAAGGGAATCAGTTGTTTGGCTTGAGTATCAAAAGTAATAATAGATAAATAGGCTGTTTCAAGCGCATAAGGATCTTGTCTGAGTGAGGAAACCAGTATTTCAACACCATTTTTAACGGCTTCAATCGGTTCACCATGCATCGAACCTGAGGTATCTAATAATAAATATACGGGTAATCTTCTCATTTGTTTATCTCTGTTTAATGTCTCGTTAATTTTTAATCTTTATGCATATGTTTATATAAAAAATTGAACTAAAAACAAAGCTTTTTTATCATTTTTAATACCTAATTTTTTATCCAAATATCAAATTTTGCTTAAATCCGCTGTTTTTTAATTGAACTTATCCTGACATATTATTTGTTTTATGCTGGGTGATATTTTAAAAATAATCGCAGAATTCTAAGCTATAATTGTTTCATTACTTACCTTAATCTGAATCCTCAGATTTTAAAGCCCAATATGTCAAAAAATCTCGCAACCCTGATTGGTTTAAGTGCCATTTTACAATGGTCTTCCATTGTCGGTTTATTGAAAAAAATTAGTTTTAGTTTGGGCGCTGAGTTGGCTGTGCTGCTGATGTATACGCTGAGCACGTGTATTTTATTAATATTTTTTAAAATCCCAAATTTAAAATTAATTTCAAAAAAATATCTGATTTTTTCTACCTTATTGTTTGTTATTTATGAATTATGTTTTTCTTATGCCATTGCACTGGCACAAACCGCCCAACAAGCCATAGAAGTCAGTCTGGTCAATTACCTCTGGCCGGGCTTAACTGTTGCGATGCTGATCCTCTTTAAAGAAATTAAATTTAATGTCTTTGTTATTGTCGGTTTAGCCATCAGCTTAAGTGGGATTATTTTGATTCAAACCGGGCAAGGTGCTTTAACTTGGTCTAATATTTTATCCAATATTCTTGAAAATCCAATCAGTTATATTTTGGCATTTGTTGGGGCAACGCTGTGGTCCTTATATTGTGTCATTACCAAAAAATATAGTGATGGGCATAATCCAATTTCATTTTTCTTTGTAGCGATCAGTATTGTATTGTGGAGTAAATACCTGTGGTCAAATGGATTGAGTTTAAATGCAATTCCAGAAGTTGAACTTACAACAATAGGATTATTAGGCATTGTTTCAGTGGTGATGGCCTTGGGCTATGCCGCTTGGAATATTGGCATTATCAAAGGCAATATTACGATTTTGGTGACTTTATCTTATTTTAGTCCAGTTATCTCAACTTTGATTTCAATGTTTATCTTACAAACCAATCTACCAACAGAGTTTTGGTATGGCGTGATCTTGGTGACTTCAGGCTCTTTAGTGTGTTGGATTTCGACAAATTGGCATCAATTAAAAGACAAACTATTCAGTGCTTTAAATTAAATGCTTGCTGATCAGCAAGCATTTTAAATAAATACCATCTAAGCAATCATTCAACAGCTTAAGTTGCATTTGATCCATATTGAATGATCAACTCAGTGAATGGCCCCACTACTTTAGATTCTGTTTAGGGGCCATAAATCGCTTAACTTGTTTGCCTAGAGTTATCTGTAAGTTTAACCAGACAAATAACCTTCACGTTTAAGATCCGCCGTGGTACTCAGAATCGCTTTACGTAAAGTTGTCACGATAAAGTCTACATGTTGTTTATTTAAAATTAAGGGTGGCGACATGATATTCATATGGCCAACTGGACGAATGATTAACCCATCTTTCTGGCAATAATCTGCAATTCGAGAACCTACATTGACTGAACTTGGGAAAAGTTCCTTGGTTTTCTTATTGGCTAAGTTTTCAATACACATCATAAATTTCTTACCACGAACCTCCCCGACAATGTCTAAGTCAACCAATGTGTGTAATTGATCTTCAAAATATTGACCTACATCATTGACATGTTGCAGTAAATTTTCACGCTCGATAATTTCAATATTTTTTAGTGCCGCTGCACAAGAAACAGGATGACCTGAATAGGTAAATCCATGGGTAAATAACGCACCATCCGCCTGAGGCTTACCAATCACTTTTGCGATATCATCAGATATAATCGTTGCACCTAAGGGTAAGTAACCTGAAGATAAGCCTTTGGCACAAGTAATAATATCTGGAACGATATCAAACTCTGATTCTGAAGCAAAAAAGTGCCCTAAGCGCCCAAACGCAGTCACAACTTCATCAGACACATATAAAACCCCATATTTATGACATACTTCAAGGGCTTTTTTATGATATCCCGGCGGAGGTACGATAACACCGCCAGCACCCATGATCGGTTCTGCAAAAAACGCAGCGACATTTTCTGGACCCAATTCCAAAATTTTATTTTCTAACTCTTGTACCTTTTCATTGCAGAACGCTTCTAAGCTTTGACCTTCCGCTCTACGGTATGGATTTGGGCATGAAATCTGGTGGACCAATTCACGATCAATATCAAAACCGATATGATCAAACTCAACCCCTGTTAATGACATACTGATATAGGTACTGCCATGATAACCATCTTTGCGCGAGATTAATTTTTTCTTGCTTGGTTGACCAAGTTGATTGAAATAAAAGTGAATGAGTCGTACCGCAGTATCATTGGCAACTGAACCTCCGCAACCAAACAGTACATGATTCAAATTTCCAGGCGCTAATTCAGCCAGTTTTGCAGATAATTTTGCAGCGGGGATCGAAGTATGGTGACCAAATGCAGAATAATAAGGAATTTGCATAATTTGTTCTGAAATAGCATCAGCAATTTCTTGCCGCCCATAACCGACATTGACGCACCATAAACCACCAATACCATCCAAATATTTATTGCCTTCAGCATCAAAAACATAACACCCTTCACCGTGTGCAAGAATCATGGCGCCTTCATCTTTAAAGGTTGCAAAGTCAGTCCATGGATGAATATGGTGATCTTTATCTTTTTTCCAAACTTCTGTAATTTCTGTTGTTGATAACTGCTTCATAAGATAACTCCTTGTTAAAATTCTGCTTTTATTTGGTCAAACTTTCGATGGATTCTGGTTGAAAGAGTTGTCTTTTCATCACCAATTTGATCCAAAGAATACTGATGATTGTGGTAAAACCAATCACGATTCCGACCCAGGTAAATATTTTGACTCTCAAATCTGGGGTAGGTACAGCATAGAAAATCGTAAGTACCATCCCGATAATGCCAATGATTTGCAGGAATGGATAAAATGGTGCTTTATAAGGTCTTGCCATCAGTGGGTAGCGTTTACGCAATACAATCACGTTGATATGTGCAATCACATAAGCGATCAACCAAGAGATACATGCTGCTGTTAACAGAACTTTAATCACATCGGTTTCACTCTGTGAAAACAACATCGGTATCATGATGATGACGGCAACAAATACAACGCCCACCCAAGGCACATTATTTTTCTGATTGACTCGGGCAAAAATTGATAACACTTGTTTATTGCTCGCCATGCCCTGCAACATACGTGGTAAGGCAGCTAAAGTCGCATTTAAGGTACTTAAGGTGGCAAATAGAGCACCAATCGCAATAAAGAGTAAGCCTGTGGGGCCAAATACCGCCGTTGCATATTCAATATGTGGAGTCAAAGAATTAACCAAGTGCTCTTGGGGTAAGAAATACAGTGCACCAACGCCATATAAAGAAATGGTGATAAAAATCGTAGTTAAACCGATATACATCGATCTTGGGATATTTTTACTTGGATTTTTGGATTCTTCGATCATCGGAACAACAAACTCGACGCCAACAAATCCCCAAAAAGCCAACGCAACCAGAGCCACAGTATTTGTATCAAAAGTAATTGTATAATCAACTACTTGAGTATGCGGATAAACCCAACCGCTGATCGCAAATATACCGAGTAAAAGTAATAAAACCACCATGACAAAAGCCACGGTATTTTGAACTTTGGAGAAGATATCAATTTTCAGCAGATTTAAACCCACTGAAATAAATAAAATCAAAAAGCCAATGCCAAAATAGGGAACATCCAGCTTAAATATTTTTTTGATCACATCATCGATTAAAATCAGTTCTGCTGAAACAGCAAACATTGCCACCAAAATATAACCGCAAAATACCGAAAGCATCGCGGGTAAATGCCCTGTTGCGACTAGACTATAATCACTGATACTGCCACTTTTAGGGATTAATAATGCCAACTCTGCAAAAGAGGTCGCATAGCTCAGCGCTAAAAAGAATCCGATAATCAGCGGAATAAAGAAACTTATTCCGCTTAAGCCAAATCCTTGCAAAATAATCACCATCACACCTTGCGATAGCACTAAACCAACTGCGATGGCGATTAGGTTAAACAAAGTTAACTGTTTCTCACTCGCTTTTTTTACTTGATGGACTAAACGACTTCCTTGCTTATTTTTTGTCATGTGCTCCTCCCTCCTAGAGTGGGCATTAAACCTTGAAACTTAAGACTTATTTCATGCCGTTTTTTCTTCTTTATTGATTAGATTTCTTTGCCTTTTATCTTGATACTTTAGATATTGACGTTGAATATCAATGTGGCCTGCCACGCGTTTTGCATCATGCCAAACGCCCCAAATAAAGCTTGAACCGCGACCAGACAGATAAGGAAGTCCAATAAAATAAATCCCCGGTTCTGTTGAAACACCAAGCTTATGGTTAGGACGACCATTTGCATCAAAAGCATTGACTTCCAACCAGCTATGATCAAACCCAAAGCCAGATGCCCAAATGATTGAAGTGATCCCTGCTTGGGCTAAATTAAGCTCTAAGATAGGTTGTCGAATACATTCAGCATCATCTAAAACAATCCGAGCTTCTGGTTCCTCAGGTAAATCTATACCGGTACGCTGAACATAGGCATCCGCAGCATCTAAAAACTCAAAATACGCTTTATCACCGTCGGCCAATGACTGTTGCAAATCATTTTGAAAACGAACCCGCTCAGCTTCAAATTGCATTGTCATCCCCAGTAAAGTGATGCCTTGTTGTGCTAGACGTCTAAAATCAATGGAATGCCCACCATGAGCACCACTTACAGCCAAACCTTTCAACGGTCCTGTATCTGTTTTTATGCTATCCCATCCGCCCAACACTCCGAGCCACCAAACATTATCGCGTTGACGATAAACACGTGGTGGACGTTCATGTGCCCCGACAGACAAATAGACTTTTTTACCAGCACGATTTAACTCATCTGCGATTTGAATTCCAGAAGAACCAGCACCCACCACTAAAACAGCACCTTCGGGGATTTGTTGTGGATTTTTATATTGGTCTGAATGGATTTGGTATAAATCCGTTTGCTGAGGTGCAATCGAAGGAATAATGGCTTTTTGGAAAGGTCCTGTTGCTACAACAACACGTTGTGCTGTTAAAGTGCCTTTTGAGGTTTCAACAATAAAACCCGCAGCTTGCGCATTTGCTTGGACCTTTTTAACTTCAACATTACTATAAATCGGTGCATTAAAGCGCTTGGCATATTTTTCAAAGTATTCAGCAACTTGGTCATGATGTACAAAACTATCTGGATCAAGATCAAATTCCATATTGGGAAAGCGATCGTGCCAACAAGGTCCATTCGCCACCAAAGAATCCCAACGGCGTGTACGCCAAGCTTCTGCAATACGGTTTTTTTCTAATACCACATGTGGAATTTTGAGTTCTGTAAGGTGCTCACTCATCGCAACTCCAGCTTGGCCAGCACCAACCACAACGGTATCTATTTCTAATTTATTTAAACTCATCTTTTTTTCCTTATCAGATCGAGTAACTTGCTTCCAACAACAACTCTTTTGTTGAATAGACATTTACCAACTACTGCCAATCACACTTGTTTGGCTGTATATGTTTGCTGCAGATTTCATGTTCAAAAAATGAAATATCAAAGCTGCACAAAACATGATTTAAGAAAAATATAGGGAGCCGAGCAGCAAAGCGAAAATAGAATATCCAAAACAAATGCATCAAAAAACCTGAACCCATATACTAAATATATGAAATTAATAGAAAATATATACCAGGCTATAATTCTTTTTATTACTACGGAAAAAGTAAATTACTAGAAAGGAAAACACAAATTGTGAGTGCTCACGAAGTAAGCATACTAGAGAAACATGATAATTAACTGAGGATTGAGCTGTGAAACATACCCGCATTCGAACATTTAATACCAAGAAAACTTATCCAGAGCAGAATTTAGATAATGACCTATGCCAAGCTGTGGTTGCACGTGGACGAACTGTTTTTCTTCGCGGTCAAATTGGACAAAATCTGGATACATCGGAAAGTGTGGCGATAGGTGATGTCAAAGGTCAGACCGAACAGGCGATGTATAACATTGACATGTTACTCAAAGAAGCTGGGGGAGAATTGGCTGATATTTGTAAAATTACCATATATATCGTTGATCCACGCTTCCGTGAAGATGTCTATGGTGTTGTCGGTAAATGGCTTAAAGGGGTTTACCCTGTCTCAACGGGTATCGTTGTCTCCGCTTTAGCACGTCCAGAATGGCTTGTCGAAGTTGATGCAATTGCCGTTATTCCAGACTAAAAATCATCAAGATGTGAGGGAAATATGACATTTTCAATTATTGCGAGATGTAGTGAAACAGGACAATTCGGTGCAGCGATTAGTTCATCCTCTCCAGCCGTTGCATCAAGATGTATACGTGCCAAAGCTGGGATTGGTGTTGCAGCAAGCCAGAATATAACTGATCCTCAATTGGCCAGCATTTTACTTGAAATGACCAAATATAATATATCGCCTAAAAATGCGATTACAGAATTAACTAAAAATACCGATTTTATTGAATACCGCCAATTAACTTTACTTGACGCGGTGAATGAGCCTTTTGCCTTTAGTGGAGAAAATAGCTTAGGAATTTATACACAACATATAGGGAAACATGCCGTATGTGCAGGTAATTTACTTGCAAATGAGAATGTTACTCATGTTATGCTCAAACACTTCGAACAAAGTAAAGGCGCTTTAGCTGAGCGTTTACTTTATGCATTAGACGCTGGAAAACAGGCTGGTGGAGAAGCAGGAGCAGTACATTCTGCTGGTCTTTTGGTTGTTGACAAATTGGAATGGCCGATTGTTGACTTACGCGTGGACTGGTCAGATCAACCCATTTCCGACCTTATCGCACTATGGCAGATATATGAACCGCAAATTGATGATTATGTTTTAAGAGCTTTAAACCCGATCAATGCTCGCAGCTATGGTGTTCCAGGAAATGAATAAATTTTTCGAGGGTATACAATGGAGGTGTATCCAAAGTGTTAAATCGAATTTCTTTAAGACAAATGGAATACTTTGTTGCAACAGCTGAATGTGGCAGCATCATTATTGCTTCGGAGAAGATACATGTATCCTCTCCGTCTATTTCTGCCGCAATCGCACATATTGAATCAGAATTACAAACCCAATTATTTATTCGCCAACATGCCAAAGGCTTAATCCTCAACACTGTTGGTAAAAGTGTGATGTTGGAATGTAAGAAGATCTTAAATCAAGCTTCAAGTTTATATTCCCTTGCGGCAGAATTTTCTGGTTCCATACGTGGGCCATTAAAAGTAGGCTGCTTCCTTGCTTTTACCCCGATGATCTATGCCGATATCATCAATGGATTTTCCAACTTATATAAGCAAGTTTCTTTAGACCTTTACGAAGATGATCAACAAGCACTTCTAAATGCACTTATACGTAATGATATTGATCTAGCTTTAACTTACGATCTCAATATTGATGAAAATATTATTCATTTTGAAGCTTTAACGAAATTGCCGCCTCATGTATTGGTCAGTGAGGAGCACCCTTTAGCAATATTGCCTGTTGTAAGCTTAGAAGAACTTTCACAGTACCCGATGATTCTTTTAGACATGCCCTTTAGCAATGAATATTTCTTATCATTATTTAGAGCTCAAAATCTTACGCCCAATGTTGTGCGTTCTTCAAAAAATATCGATGTCGTTCGTTCAATGGTTGCCAATAATATTGGCTACACGATTTTGAATGTTCGCCCGAAAAACACCTATAGCCTTGATGGTAAACGTCTGGTCCGTATTCGTATTGCGCATGAACATCGCCCGATGTATATCGGCATTGCGACACCGAAAAATGTACCCAAAAATATTGTTGTAGAAGCGTTCATTAGTCGTTGTAAAAGCTTTATCTCCGATCATTTTATTTCGGGTATGAGTTCGCCGCATTTCTACGATCCCTATATAAAAGCCCAAACACAAAAGGATTCCTCAGATGTCTAATCTGTCGAGTATTCAACTACTTAAAAAACTTGTTGCATTTGATACAACGTCCTACAAAAGTAATTTAGAACTAATCATGTTCGTTAAGAATTTACTTGAACCTGCGGGAATCAGTATCACTTTAAATTTTAATCCAGAGCAGACCAAAGCCAACTTATTGGCAAGTATTGGTCCTAAAGACCAAGCTGGAATATTGCTGTCTGGGCATACCGATGTGGTTCCAGTTGAAGGACAAGCGTGGAGTAGCGAACCTTTCCAAGCCCTAATCAAAGACGATAAAATTTTTGGTCGTGGTACTGCTGATATGAAAGGTTTTATCGCCTGCGCGATACATGCCATGTTAAAAGCAGCACAAATGCCTGAATTGGCTAAGCCTCTACACCTTTGCCTTTCCTATGATGAAGAAATTGGCTGTATTGGTGTACGCGGAATCCTTGGCCTACTCTCTGAATTAATTCTTCAACCAGAGCTTTGTGTGATTGGTGAACCTACCAATATGAATATTGCCACAGGCCATAAAGGCAAAGCAGTATTTAAAGCAATTTGTCGTGGACAAGAAGGTCACTCCGCTTTAGCCCCGTTATATGTCAATGCGATTTATTGTGCTCAAAATGTTGTTGAGGCCATTACCACGACACAAAAACAGATTGCAGAAGGTCCAATTGTCGATATGGACTACGATGTGCCTTATACCACTGTACATGTCGGGAAAATACAAGGCGGTAAAGCTTTAAATATCGTTCCCAATGAATGTGTTCTAGATTATGAGATTCGTAATGTTGCAGAACAGAATACGGAGTCAATTCAAGCGAAAATTTTTGAATATATCGAGCAAAGCCCTTATGCAAAATTTGTCAGTTTTCAAGAAATCAACCAATACCCTGGACTGAATACTTCAACCACTATTCAAGCAGTCAAATTTTTACAAAACCTCCTTGATCCAGCAACCGAACTACAGAAGATTTCATTTGGTACAGAAGGAGGATTATTTCATCAACAATTAAATTCTGCGGTATTGGTTTGTGGTCCTGGTTCTATTCAAGTTGCGCACAAACCTGATGAATATATTGAAATCTCGCAGATGCAACAATGTGATGCATTTTTTGAACGTTTGCTCAATCATATTAAGCGTTAAGACGTGACTGTGGATTTAAAAAGTTAGTTAAAAAAAATAAGTAACGCTTTTAATTTGTTTTTTCTAAACCCAAGGCTTGTATAAAACAAATTCACAAAATTGGCGAAAAATAATACGGTTAAACCTACTCTATCGCTAAAATTTTAAGGAAGATGAATGAAACTAAAACAGGATTGGCTAGAACAACGCGCGCAGATAACACTGCCAAGTTGTGCCTTTATCGCCGGACAATTTATAAATACCACGCAGACCTATAAAGTATCAAATCCAGCCACCGCTGAGTTTTTAGTCGATATGTCAGCATGTGATGCCAATGACGTTGATCAAGCTGTTCAACATGCGAGAAGGACCTTTAACAATGGTGTCTGGTCTCGGTTAGCACCGCGTGAACGTAAGCAAATACTCAAAAAACTTGCTGAACTTATTCGTGAAAATGCTGAAGAGCTTGCCTTACTCGAAACCCTCAATGTAGGTAAACCGATTCAGGATTCACTGCATATTGATATTCCAGGTGCAGCATCTTGTTTTGAATGGTATGCAGAAAGTATTGATAAAATTTATGATGAAATTGCCCCCACAAGTGTAGATCATCTGGCCTTAGTCAGTCGTGAACCTGTAGGTGTTGTCGCAGCAGTGGTCCCGTGGAACTTTCCGCTTGATTTGGCAAGTTGGAAACTTGCACCTGCCTTAGCAACTGGAAATTGTGTTGTATTAAAACCTGCAGAGCAATCGCCCTTTACTGCATTAAAACTTGCTGAATTCGCAAAACAAGCTGGGATTCCAGATGGTGTATTGCAAGTGGTTACTGGCTTAGGACATATCACAGGTCAAGCACTTGGACGCCATCCAGATGTCGATTGTTTAGTCTTTACTGGATCGACCGAAACTGCAAAAAAGTTTTTGGCTTATTCTGCTGAATCGAATATGAAACCCGTTTGGCCAGAAACAGGTGGGAAAAGTGCCAATATAATTTTTGCTGATGCTGATTTAGATAAAGCTGTCGATAAAGCGATTTTTGGTGCTTTTTATAATCAAGGTGAAGTGTGTTCGGCAAATTCACGGATTTTATTAGAAAAAAGCATTTCACAACAATTTATAGATAAATTTATAGCCAAAGCCAAAACACTTAAGATTGGAGATCCTCTAGATCCCAATACCACGATGGGCTGTTTAATTGATCATCAACATGCGGATAATGTCAGAGCTGCTATTGATCAAGCCAAGGCTCAAGGTGCGCAGTCTCATATTATTCCGTTAAATTTAGATGCTGCTTTAGATCCAGCAACCTATGTAGCACCAACCATTCTAATCGGTGTCAATCCTGATTTTAAAATCTTCCATGACGAAGTTTTTGGTCCTGTAGTTTCAATCACAACTTTTGAAACCCAAGATGAAGCGATTGAACTTGCTAATGACTCAATTTATGGATTAGCTGCCTCAATTTGGACCAAAGATATTCAGAAAGCAATTCTTCTGTCTAAACAGCTTTTAGTCGGCACAGTCTCTATTAATACAGTAGATGCTTTAGATGTCAGTACACCATTTGGAGGATATAAACAGTCTGGTTATGGGCGTGATTTATCTTTACATGCAATTGATAAATTTACACAGTTAAAAACCACATGGATTCAACTGTAATTGTACAAAATGGTTTAGATTGGCTGAGTTAAAATTGTAAACCCGAAAGAGCACTCAATCAGTCAAAAAGAAAGGTTGAAAGTGCTCCTGATGATATAAGGAAAATTTACACAATATAGCGTTTGCTTAACCCCCATTCTGCCAATATTCGACGGTAAGTTGTAGATGAACGATCTGCTTCAAAATGTGCTTCCATTGTAATATCTAATGGAAGCTCTTCTGGTTTTTGACTCTCTACCATGTCCTGATCCTCTGCAAAAATTTGTGCATTAAAATCGTAAACTGCCTGCAAATCGCCTGTGGTATCAAAATTACGGGTGAGTGGTACAAATAATCGAGTTTTGTTATGTGATACAGGACAACAGGCATTTAAAATTTTCAATATACCCTCGCGTGGAAATTCAACCTTTAACACCGCTGAAAATGGTGGGTAAACATCAAAAATTCGTTTCCATAAAAAACCCTCTGGTGCCAGATGCTGTAAGCCATGCGGGTAGTTGCTCACATTACTGACATATTCAGTATGTAAACCATAGTCTGTACGCTCGGTGGTGTATTTGGGTACGACAGGATTTTCAGCATCAGCAAAAGACTGCTGATGTACCCAAGCAAAATGTGCGACATCAATAAAGCCTTCCAATTGCCGCCCGCTTGAACCCGCAATGTCAACAAATGGTGGCAGTATGGGCTGATGCTCAGGATCATCCCAAGTGTCCAATATTGGAAAGTTTGCATGGCTTGCATCACGACTAAATAAACTTGTCCAAACCAAACCATATTTTAAAACTACAGGAAATTTGGTGAGACTAAAGCGCTCTGAGATATTTGTCAGGTCTGGCTGCGCTGGAATTTTTGTACATTGACCTGCTGTGTTGTAATGCAATCCATGGTAGGGACAAACAATCTCTTCACCTTGCACCCAACCTTTGCTGAGTGGTACACCACGGTGCGGGCAAATATCACGCACCAACTGAATCGCACCACTTGCCGTTTGATAAAGCGCCATTTTCACATCGAGGAGTTGTACTTGTTGTGGGTCTGTTGTGACATCTTGCACACGTGCGACAGGATACCAATGCTGAGCAAGTATTTCCCAGTCTTTAGGTTCAAAACCACTACATTGTGGCTGACTAAACAAGTTCAGAACTGGAATTGCATTCATACAAAACTCACAGAATATATATTTAATGTCATGATCTTATGCTGTGATTTCAGCATAACGGTCAGCTAAAATCATGGCTGAGTTTTACATTACGAATTTTGTCTAATTCTGTCTATTAGAATGTTTTACTTATCTCATTCTAAAAAATAGAACACCTATCTGAAAATTATTTTTAGAAAAAACTCATCATTGGCATAAAAATCGCTTAGTGATCTGTGATTTTAGTGAGTTTCAAATTTCCTTGATTTTCATTGCTTAGGAATAAGTCCGTGAAATATAAATAATGGACAGCCCATATGCCTGTGAATACAACATTTTCACGATTTTCTGATTATTTTATTGCGGTTGCCAAGACAGGCAGCTTAAGAAAAGCAGCAGATCAACTTTATATTTCAGTATCAGCGGTACATCGTCAAATCGCACTTGCTGAGGAAGAGTTTGGCATTGATCTGTTTGAACGTTTACCCAGTGGTTTAAAACTGACACTTGCTGGAGAGTTACTCTATGCGGATTTGATTAAGTGGCAAAAAGAATTTCAATTAACCCGTAATCGGTTTGATGAAATCCAAGGGCTTTCTCGGGGAACAATTGACTGCGGATTGATTTCCGCACTTAGTGATGGCTTTGTTTTAGATTCAATTCAATATATGTATGACAACTACCCTTGGATTAATTTTAATTTTCATATCCAAGATAGTGAAACTGTGTCAAATATGATTATGGACGCTGAAATTGACTTTGGAATTTTATTAAACCCGAAAGGCCATCATCAATTAGAGGTTTTATCTTTTGTCGAAATCCCAATCGGTTTTGTTTTACCTAAAGATCATCCTTTAACAAAAAAGGAGAAAGTTTATTTGTCAGATAGTGTCAACGATAAACACTTAATTCCTGGTGCACCGTTAATTATTCATGATTATGTGCAGACCTTGTATAAGCACCATAAATTTAGCCCACAGCAGCACTTAGATTGTAATGACATTCGAATGATTATGTCATTAATTCAAAAGAATTTAGGCATTGGTTTATTGTCATTTATTGATGCATATCCATATTTAGAACGTGACGAACTTGTTTTTAAGCCGATTCGAGAAAAGGGTTTATATCCATTAACACTGGCTTTATGTGTTGCGCCAAAACGACAACTTTCACGTGTATCGCAAATTATGATTAAGCATCTTATTGAACAAATCGAAGCATTTAAGCTCAAGCTGATCCCTTATCAATAATCAGCTTTAGCTATGTTGTATGAACAATAACCCTTAAGCAACAAAGCAATGACGTGTGGCTGAGTGATGACTAGCAATAACTCCCTAAACATATATATGAATCAAAAACGTTAGATTTCCAATGCTGAATTTAGATTCAGTAATTTAAATTCAGCATCGACCTAGCAACATTTAATCTAAAGGATTACCAATAATATTACTGATAATGCCACGCATAATATGTGGGCCTTGTTCTTGACGTAAGTCTTGATACCACGCTTCGGTCACAGCTTCATCTTTCATATGGGTCACATCACAACGCTTACGTGCACGTAATACTAACTCATTGGCACGCTCATTACGTTTATTTTGATAACGTTTTAACGCATCCTCTAAGCCTAATGTATTGATTTGCAAAGCGCGTGCTAAGTAAATTGCATCTTCCATGGCTTGGCAACCGCCCTGACCAATATCAGGTGTGGTACTGTGAGCCGCATCCCCCATAATCACCACTCGCCCTTTATAAAACTGGGTAAAAGGTTCAATATCATGAATTTCTACTCGATTGGTTTTTTGCTCATCAATCGCTTCAATTAAGTTTTGAACGGGCTGGCACCAGTTCTTAAAATATTGTTTAAAGAGTGTTTTATATTGGGCCTTACTGTTTTCTAAACCTACAGGTAATGGCACATCAAAGAAGAAGTAAAAACGTTGGTCTGCCACTGGCATAAGCGAAACACGTTTTCCCTCTCCAACAAAGGTTGTCCATTGATCGGCTTGGGCAAACTTATCTGAAATTTCGACTAAGCCATTCCAATTGACATAACCTGCATAACGACGTTCAACCTGTTCACCCAGTACATATTGGCGGGTCAGTGAATGTGTTCCATCAGCACCAATTAACAATGCTGTGGTGACTTCACTGCCATCTGCAAACTGAACTTTTATGTGTTGATCTACTTGTTCTAGTGCAACCATTTTTTTCCCAAGATGAATATCGTCACGGCCAAATTCATCCATCAACATGTTTTGTAAATCTGCGCGGGAAACTGGATAAGGCCGTTGCCCGACCTCTTCAATCAAAGGCATTAAACTAAACTGGGTCATGTGCTCACCAGTTAGGCCATCGATATAGGCTAAATGATCCATTTGACCACCAAGTTTGGAAACTTGATCCGTTAAGCCTAAATAATTTAAACACTTAACACCATTTGACCATAAAGAAATAGCAGCACCTACAGCTAGAATTTGTTCAGTTTGTTCATAGATGGTGACCGAATGTCCGAATTTTTTTAGTGCAATACCTGCGGTTAATCCCCCCATACCTGCACCGATAATAGTAATCTCCATCTATTTCTCCTCTGTCTGTTTCTTTAACACTTATGACTAAAATGCTAAAAACGTGCCATTTATATAAAAATCACAACATTCCTTAAGCAAAGTTGGCATAGGCTATGCATGATGAGGACGGTAAGATATTGTTTTTATGAGTGCTTATTGAACTTTAAGTGCTGATATCAATCAATAAACTGATATGAATCGTAATATGAATGGTAAATAAATATGGCAACTTTACTTGCACCAAGTTTTGAGCTTCCTGCACATTTGCAACAATACAGCAATTTGGCAGATCCCCGAATTGGTACAAAAGTACTTGAATGTTCAGATGATTTTTTTGCAGAAGCACAACGAATGTTGCAATTTAATCCACCCATTTTTGTAGAAGATAAATTTGATGATCACGGCAAATGGATGGATGGATGGGAAACCCGCCGTAAACGCCATGCAGGCTATGACTGGGCAATTGTTAAATTAGGTGTTGCTGGAAAAATTACAGCATTTGATATTGATACCACTTTTTTTACGGGGAATTACCCTGCTTCTGCTTCAATTGAAGCCTGTTATGCACCAAATGGGGACTTAAGCAATGCACTATGGCAGCCCATTCTAGATAATTCTGTTCTTGGCCCCAGCCAACATCATATTTTTGACATTAAAAACTCAGCAGTCTTTACCCATGTACGCTTAAATATTTTTCCTGATGGTGGTATTGCACGTTTTCGCGTCTATGGTGAAGTGCAAATACAGATCCAAGATCGCCAACGTACATTAAATTTACTGGCACTTGAAAATGGTGGACGCGTGATTGCCTATAGTGATGCACACTTTGGCCATCCTCGTAATTTGATCAATCCGAATCGTGGGATCAATATGGGTGATGGTTGGGAAACCAAACGCCGCCGTGCACCTGGATTTGACTGGTGTATTTTGGCCCTAGGTCAAAGTGGTGTAATTGAAAAAATTGAAATTGATACCGCACATTTCAAAGGCAATTTCCCCGCTCAAGTATCGATTCAGGCGATATATATTGAAAATGCGACTGATCCACAATTGATTCCACAAAGTATGTTTTGGCCATTTCTACTCAATGCTCAGGATATGCAAATGGATCATATTCATGATTATGTAGCAGACATTTTAAACCATGAAAAAATTTCACATATTCGTGTCAATATGATTCCAGACGGTGGCATTAGCCGTATCCGATTATGGGGTAAAATTGCAGAGTGATTTTATGAAATATATCCAAATTCAGCCATTAACTGCTGAAGCTTTTGCAGCATTTGGTGAGGTCATTGCCTGTGCTGGCAATGACTTTTTCCATATCAATGGCACGCATACGGAACGCTATCATGCTTTATCTTTGGCTCAAGCGGCTAATGCTGAAGTCGGGTTGAGTATTTTTCGTAATATTCAAAAAACCCAAGTGCCTTGCGAAATTCAAATGCTTGAACGCCATCCAATCGGTTCACAGGCATTTATCCCGATGCAAGGTCAATCCTTCTTGGTTGTTGTTGCAGCGGCTTTAGATCAAGATCAACCTGATCTTGATCATATTTATGCCTTTATAAGCAATGGCCAACAGGCTGTAAACTATCGTGCAGGCACTTGGCATCATCCGTTATTAACGCTTGAAGCACCCAGCGACTTTGCTGTAATCGATCGGATTGGTGAGGGTCACAATTGTGATGTTTTTCAATTTAATGAAAATATTGTCCTGACCTTATAATCACCATTTCATAACAGCAAATAAAAAATGCATGGATCAAAACATTCACACTAAAAGTGCTGAGAAGTACTGAGATAAGATTTTACCCTATGTTGTTAAAAAACCAGTGCAGCATTATTCAGTGTTGCGCTGGTTTGGAAAAATGATCTTAAGCTTATCTCAATCCTATTCATGCATTTAAAAATATGATCAGATAAAGCTCATTTAAAAATGATATTTAATTAAGGCACTGACATTATTTTCATCTTTACCAGAAATTCCATATTTATTATTCCAAACGGAATATTCAACACCTAAATACAATTTCGTATCTGGTGAAATATGTTTACCCGCATTCCATTTCCATTGGGTGGTCCAGTTTAACTCACTGGCATGATCATCTTCAGCGGTTGACCAATCAAGAAAACCATCAACAAGAAAATCTTCTGATGCAATTTTAAAAGGCACACCAAAAACAAAAGTCAGCTGATAATCATCATTTGTGTTCTTGTAATTGTCTGCTTTATAAAAGTTTAATTGTGCATATTGGAAATATGGAATCGCCAAATCTACCCCGATCCCATACAGATAATTGTTAAACCCTTCACCGCCTTCCCATGTTGTGGCAATGAGAACGTCTTTGATTGGCCCTGCTTCCAACTTATGCCCTGAAATCGCGCCTAAGCTCAATCGTGGTGAAACTTCAAAATAGGTCTCATTGCCTGAAACATCATTATTGGTACGATCCGCAAATGCAAAGAAGTCCCCATATTTTAATTTGGCTGCATATTCAAAAGTAATGGTCGATTGATCATCTTCCCGAGCAATTAATTCATAATTTTTTCCATATAATCCAGTAATGCTAAAGTCTTGCCAAATAGGCGCAGCATGGGTGCTAAAAGCGGTGCAAACGAAAGTTGAAAGCGCAGCAAATTGTGTTAATTTCATTGTATAAATTCCCCATCAGAAATAGCGGTAAACACCTGCGTGAATAAGCAAAAACAAAGCCAATTTTTTACACTTGGTCAAAATTTCATAAAAAAAGCCCAAATCAATGGGCTTTAAAATCATGATGATAAAATCTAATTCTATAAAAGCTAGCTACCACGATATGTGGAATAAGCAAAAGGGCTGATTAATAAAGGAATATGATAATGTTGTGCAATATCAAGAACTGAAAAATGAATCACAACTTTTGGGAAAAACGTTGCTAAGGCTAAACGGTCAAAATATTCAGCAGTATAAAAAACCAAACTATAATCCCCTGTTTTAATTCCACTTAAATTAAAATCTGCAACCCGTCCATCTTCATTGGTCCTTGATTCTGCAACAATATTGTCTTGGCTATCCAATAATTTTATCAGAACATTTACGGCAGGCTTGCCAAGATGCGTGTCTAAGATATGGGTACTGATCATGTTATTTCCTTTCTAAACATTATTTTAATGTAATCAATCATTTAAGCTTTCATTTTCACTCAGTTCATGATTGAGTCTTAACATTGCAATTTCACCAAGTTGTTGTTTAACAATACGCTGTTCTGTTTCAGGATCATTTAATAAACGATATTTCAGTGCTTGTAGAATTTCAGTCTGATCTAAGCCCATAGCACGAATTAAAAAAATATGACCAAATTTCTTTTCATAAGCAATATTGCCTTGCAATAAAGCATGTTGTGTTTCAGTGCTCTGTTTTATTGCTGATTGCTCTTGATGAGAAAATGCTTGCTCTTTTTCACTCAGCACTGCCTGAGCCTTTTTTTCACCGATCCGTGGGTGTGTCGCTAATGCATTTGCAATTTCTAACCATGTCCAAGTTGAGGCTTGTGCTTTTGCAAAATCCATCAACGCTTGAGTGTTGACAAATGGACGTTGTGACAAAATTTCATCTGACCAACGTTGAATGTGCACACAATGCTTAAGCAAGGTTGTAAGCTCTTCTGATGATGCTTGATTAAATTCTTCTATTTTCACGAATAATACCTATGCTTGAGTTCGCTAAAATTTTCAAACACTTTTATATAAACTTTGCTGCGCGCTTTACTGCATTCAATTAAAAATAAAGTGCTTACCTTAAAAGCCACATCCTCATAGCGACAATTATGCGGCTGGATGGTGTTTAAACCAATGTTCAGCGATATCACCGCGACGACAGATCCAGACTTTTTCATGTGCCTGTATATAATCTAAAAAACGCTGTAATGCTTTAAAACGACCGGGACGTCCCAGAATACGACAATGCATTCCAATCGATAGCATTTTCGGCTCATTTTCACCTTCTGCATAAAGCACATCAAAGGCATCTTTTAAATATTGGTAAAATTGCTCGCCACTGTTAAAACCAGCAGGCGCGCAGAACTTCATATCATTACTTTCTAAAGTATATGGAATGATCAGGTGCGGGCGGCTTTGGCCTTGTAAATTGGTTAAGCTTGTCCAAAATGGCAAATCATCACCATAGTAATCGCAGTCATATTTGATCTGTGGAAATTCAGCCAATAATTTACGAGTATTTGGGCTATCTCGCCCTGTATACCAACCCATTGGTTTAGTGCCAAATAAGGTTTCTTGAATACTGATTGCTTGATCAATATGCTGACGTTCCGTTTCAATATCTATATTTTGGTAATTTAGCCAACGCTGTCCATGTGAAACCACATCGTAATGAGCTTGTTGAATGGCTTCCACAATATATGGATTACGTGCCAGCGCCATACCCACTCCAAATATGGTCATGGGTAAGTTACGCTTTTTAAACTCATGATGAATACGCCAGAATCCTGCACGAGCGCCATATTCATACATCGAATCCATCGACATATGCTTGTCAGGAAAACTTGCTGCTCCCACGATATCAGATAAAAACTGCTCAGAACCGGCATCACCATGTTCGATATGGTTTTCAGCACCTTCTTCATAGTTAAGAACAAACTGTACCGCTATTTGGGCTTGATTTGGCCATGCTACTTTGGGTACTTCACCGTGATAGCCAATGAGATCTCGTGAATAGGGAGTATTTTGGATTTGGTCTATTAAGTCTTGCCCACGTAAATAAGTTTTATTCACTCAAACCGCCTTTAAACTTTTCAATCACCATTTTTTAGTGTGAATGATCAAGCAGTTTTTATGCCAATCTCACTCATGCTTTAGTCAACGGGTTGGAAAGTTAACTGCACCTGATGACTTTTTCCCTTGAAAATATAGTGGTGTTTTCCAATTTGAAAACTTTGATTAGGTTGAAGAGCACTTTCCTGCTGAGTACGTACAATCATCGTATTATTTTCATCCGATTCTTTTAACAAGAATTGATAAATTTTATCCGTCATCTCTGCATCTAATAATTTATGCTGGATTCTATTTTGTAGATATTGATCTAAACGTTTTGTATAAAGTTCTATAAGTTTTTTATCACCAGAACTAAAAATGCGATCAAAATTATTTAAAGAAGTCACCTCTTTATTTACTGAGCTTAATCCTGTGGTTTTAATTGCACTCACTTCAAATTGATCAGTACGTTCAAAAACCAGATTCAGACTTTCGAGATTGTCTGAAAAATTTGCATCTTGTTGTGAATATTGTTCATAGATATCACGAAAAAGTTTTTGATATTCATAGGATATAGACGCGTAATCATACAGGTTAAAGTATTGCACCTTACTTACATCAGCTAAGTATTCAGCACATTTTTTCCCACATTGTTGTTTTTGTTGTTGACTGATTGCATTGGTCACTAAGTACTGTGTATAAAATTGATGCGCATCATCTAGATATTGAATCTTATGCGTCCATTTATATTTCACCAAACTTGCATCACCTGCTGCAAGGTAAGTTTCATATCTCAGGATTTTTCTCTCTTTTGGTAAATCTTTCTCCCATAAGTCACGATATTGATTTAAAATTTTAACGCCCGATATGGTGAAATCAGAAGCCGCTAAAGCACAATTTTTATCGTCTAAATAACCCAAAAAATCTGAAACAAAAATAACATCCATCGAATACACATCTATTTTTTCAGAATTTGAACGATTTAAAAATTTATGCAACATGTTAAGAGGCATATAGCTTTCAAGCCCCTTACATTGTGTTTCAAGAGGTTGCGCAAATTGAGTTAAATCTGACTTTAAAGCCACAATATCTGCATATGTAGATACAGGTATAAACATAAAAACCGTCAATAGAGCAATTTTTCTTATTATAAAATTCATGCTGTTAATCTCATTTTATTTAAAAATAAAAAACTCTGTATTGTCTAATTGATGATTTAACAATGCATAACGAAAATCACGCATTAATTGTGATGATAATTCTCGCTTTTGCTCAACCAGCATTTTCAATAACTGTAAAAACTGACCATGACTAAATACCAGTAAATGATCATGTTGATAGTGTACTTTTAATGAATCCAAGTGTGAAATAAAGTCCGTAACGCGTTGATAAAAATTGGCAAAAGATTCAGCACCTTCACTTGTCACTAGATTCACATCTGCTTGGTTCCAATAATCATCAACCCAAGGTTTTCGTTCTTGTAAAGTGGTATTTTTGCATCGCATATCGGATAAGTAAGAAAACTCCTGAATATCCAAAACTTGAGGTGTAATCTGATCTCGTAATAAAATTGGTTCAGCTGTTAGACGTGTACGGAGGAATGGAGAGATAAAAATCTGCTTTGCTGGTGGTAGAACATCAACAAGTTTTTGCGCCTGTTCATGTCCATATTCGGTTAAGGGAATACTTGCATGTGACTCAGTTTTACCGTTTACATTACCTAAACTTTGCGCATGACGAATTAAATAAATACTCATAAAATTCTCTTACCTCACCTTTATTTTGAAAATAATCAATAATTTTTAGTCAATCAATTTACAACTCATATTTCAATCATCATTTTTGAAGATTAATCATCCAGAATTTTGGTTAGAAAAATTTATCGGCTCCATAATTAGTTTTAACTTATTGTCTGAAACTATAAAACTATAAATGTGCTGACCTAATTGATAACTTGTTACACTTTTGCTTTTAGTCTCATGTGTACCTAGATATTCAACCTTTGTGTACAAGTATCTGCTTTCTTTGCTTAAAATCTCATATATATTTTCTATCATGCGATCATCAAGAAGATTGTTTTCAATACGATATTTTATATAAGCATCTAGTTTTGCATAGAAAATATTTTTAATGTTTCGGTCATCAATTTTAAAAATGAATTTAAAGTTTTCAATTGATGCAACTTCGAAGGGGAAAGAATTTAAACCTGTTTTTTTTATATATTTGATTTCAAAATCATTAGTTAAATCAAATATTTCTTGAAGTTGTGTGATCTGCTGTTCTGTTTTTTTAAAATTTTTATAATGATGTTGAAATAGATCATGATATGCCATTAAAATACCCACATAATGAAGAGGAAGATAAAATCCATGATCTTCTTTTAGATATACATAATCTTTACATAACTCTCCACATCGGCTTTTCTCATTTTTTGAAATAATATTTCTATTTAAATAAATATTAAAATTTTCTTGAGCTTGTTGTAATTTTTGGTTATCCATCGTCCAAGAATACTCAATTAAATTAGCATAACCTGCTTGCCTATAAACTTCATTATCCAACATTCTCTCTATATCATATTTATATTTAAAATATTTTTCTTTAATTGAAATACCATTAGCTGAAAATTTACTTGCTGCCAAAGCACAATTTTTATCTTTTATAAAAAGTAAAAAATCTGAATTAAATATAAACATAAGATCATATACATGAATATCACTTCCTTTTGAGTCATTTAAGAAGTTATTCAAATTTTTTATTGGTCTATAATCATCTTCATTTTTACATGCTATTAATAAATCTTGGCTTATTAAATTTAATTCAGACCGCACATCAGCATACGCAAATTTATTCATCCCTATAAAAGCAATAAAAATTGCTATTTTTAATACTCTAATCATCAAATTGGCCCTTATATTTTTCTCTTTTTTGATATTTTAAAAATCATCTTCATTTTCAAAAGGCTTCTTTCATCAGCTCTTTTTTAAATCATAAATTAACATAAAAGCCCCCTCATCCTAGCCTTCTCCCCCAAGGGAGAAGGAACCTTCTATAGCTATATGATTCACTTCAGATGAGCATTTTTTAATTTAGCAAAGAGCTTTAAAATTATGAGTTAAATAAGAGTTTCTCTACTGCTCTTCGGTTTACTAAACCTTGTACTGTTTTGCCACCTGCTTTGATCCAAACATCAAATTGATGACTGGCAGCTTGATAATCAGAGGCATTCAATAATTTTAATAAAGTTGAGTTTTTAAAAGCACCGATACCAATGTTATAGCTCAATGAAACCAACGCATCAAACTGATTTTGATTTAACGGCACATTTACAGCAGCACTTACTGCTTGTTCAAAACGCCTAAGGTCATATTGCATATAGTTTTTTGCTTGTTCAATGGTACAAGTATCACCATACTGAACAGCTTTTCCATGCGGGTAAATCGTCGTTCCATAACCGATGGTACACACACCAACACCATCATCATAGGCTTTAAGCTCTAATCCCTCAAAACCACAAATCAAATTCACACCTTGAGGACTTACATGAGTAATTTGATCTTGTGCAAAGCCAATCTCAGCATCTGTATCCACGGCCACTGCAATGTCTGAACCAGAATAAGCTTGATGATGTTTATTCAATGGTTTTGAAAATAACTTGGAAAAAAATTTAGACCAAAATTGCGTCATCAATAAAACTCAAAAAAAAAAGAAAAAGGTTATATCGCTGTACCTATACCACCCAATATTAAACATAGCTTTTTGAATAAATAAAGTTGTCTTTGGTTGCATTGGGTATAGATCTATTGATTTTAAATAGAAAAACTCCGCTCTTATCATAAGAAAGGAGTTTTATCTTCTTGTTGCTGTTGATATACATAGAATTAAAACAAGAAATAACGCTGTGCCATTGGTAATACTTCAGCAGCTTCACAAGTTAGATGTACACCATCTGCACGAACTTCATAGGTTTCAGGATGCACATCCATCACAGGACAATAGTTATTATGTTTCATGTCTTGCTTAGTGATGTTTCTGGTATTTTTACAAGGTGAAATTAACTTCTTTAATTGTAATTTTTCAGCAACACCAAGTTCAATTGCGGCCTGTGACAAGAAAGTAATACAGGTATTATGTACGCCTCTTGGATATGCCCCAAACATTGGACGGTAATGTACCGGCTGAGGTGTTGGAATTGAGGCATTAATATCCCCCATTGGCGCTGCCGCAATCATACCACCTTTAATGATCATCGATGGTTTTACTCCAAAAAACGCAGGTTTCCACAACACCAAATCAGCAAGTTTCCCTTCTTCTATAGAACCAATTTCATGGCTTAAACCATGAGTAATGGCGGGATTTATTGTATATTTTGCAATATAACGCTTCACCCGATTATTATCATGGTACTGATTATCACCTTCTAATGGCCCACGTTGCACTTTCATTTTATGCGCTGTTTGCCAAGTACGTAAAATCACCTCACCCACACGCCCCATTGCTTGAGAGTCAGAAGACATCATTGAAATTGCGCCGAGATCTTGCAAAATATCTTCTGCTGCAATCGTTTCGCGACGAATACGACTCTCAGCAAATGCGACATCTTCAGCTATCGCTGGATCTAAATGGTGGCAGACCATGAGCATGTCTAAGTGTTCATCAATGGTATTGATGGTATATGGACGGGTTGGATTGGTTGAAGATGGTAAAACATTTGCCTGACCAATGGCTTTTAAAATATCAGGTGCATGACCACCACCCGCACCCTCAGTATGATAAGTGTGAATAGTACGATTTTTAAATGCCCCCAGTGTTTCTTCAAGGAAACCACTTTCATTTAAAGTATCAGTATGAATCGCAACTTGTACATCATATTCATCTGCCACAGTTAGACAATTATCAATTGCAGCAGGGGTAGAACCCCAATCTTCATGCAATTTCAGCCCCACCACACCCGCTTTAATCTGCTCCGCAATCGGTTCAGGTTGACTCAAATTACCTTTGCCCAATAAGCCAATATTCATAGGTAAATCATCAATGGCTTGCAGCATGGTTGAAATATGCCATGGCCCCGGTGTTACTGTTGTTGCCGATGTTCCTGCAGCAGGACCAGTACCACCACCAATCATGGTCGTTGTCCCCGACATTAACGCTGTTTCAACTTGTTGGGGGCAAATCCAGTGAATATGGGTATCTATTCCACCTGCTGTAAGTATTTGCCCTTCACCTGCAATCACCTCAGTTGCCGCACCCAGTGGAATGGTAATATCGGGTTGAATATCTGGATTGCCGGCTTTACCTATTTTCCAAATTCGCCCATTTTTTAATCCCACATCGGCTTTAATAATTCCCCACCAATCGACAATCAATGCGTTGGTAATCACCGTATCTGCAACATCTGCTGCAAGTAATTGAGATTGTCCCATCCCATCGCGAATAACTTTGCCACCACCAAATTTAACTTCTTCACCATAGGTCGTGAGGTCTTGTTCAACTTCTATAAAAAGTTCGGTATCTGCTAAACGTACTCGATCCCCAACGGTAGGACCAAACATTTCAGCATAAGCTCGACGTGACATTTTCATTTTGATTATCCTTTTAGTCCAACTTACCCATCACACGCCCTGCGAAACCATAGACTTCACGTTTTCCGACCAGTGCAACGATTTCTACATCACGTCGCTGCCCCGGTTCAAACCGAACCGCTGTACCAGCCGCAATATTTAAACGAAAACCTTTGGCACGTTCACGATCAAATTGCAAAGCATCGTTGGCTTCATAAAAATGAAAATGTGAACCCACTTGAATCGGTCGATCACCTATATTTGACACTGAAATTTTCAGTACGTCACGACCGACATTCATTTCAATATCACAATCAGGTGTAATAATTTCACCAGGGATCATATGCTTATCCTAATTTTGAAGAAGTGTTCTATACAATCGGTTGATGGACTGTGACGAGCTTCGAGCCATCTGGAAAAGTAGCCTCTACTTGCACTTCGGCAATCATCTCAGGCACACCCTCCATCACATCATCACGACTGAGTAAGGTAGTGCCAAAATGCATCAACTCACTGACAGTCATTCCATCTCGCGCACCTTCAAGCAGTGCTGCGGAAATAAATGCAATAGATTCAGGATAATTGAGTTTTAATCCACGTGCTTTGCGACGTTCTGCAACCAAACCCGCTGTAAAAATCAGCAGTTTGTCTTTTTCAGTAGGATTGAGTTCCATATGTATTTCCTAAAGTTCTCACATTTTTTTATGCAAAATATGTGCTCAGTTTTAAATTAAACACGCAGATTTTATTTCTAAAAGGTGATCTTTAAATGAATCAAGTTCGCCAAATGCGTGGAAATGCTTCATCCAAATCAAACCAATATCGCCTTAATCTGGCGCGAATTGCTGCAAAAGCATCATGACAATGTCGAACATCATCGCCTAAAAAACGTGCACTGATGACATCCCCCAATAAGGTTAACCTTACAGGCATATCCATTCGCATCATCAACTCACGAATTAAATCGATATGTGCCTCAAAATAAATGTTTGCTCGAAATTTTTCGGGAGGAACTGCCCATAAACTCCCCATAACGGCATGATTATTCATGCCTAGACAAGAACTTAGCCAACGATCATTGCCTTTAAAACTCAGTGTGTCTGCCACCAGTAACTGCTGATTTCGCCATAATTTAAAATGACTGTGATAAGCACCAGATTGAAATTTTTCATCTCGAGCTTGACGACCAATTACCAACATATCCCAACCTATAAAGCTTGCTGTCTGATCAAGCTGAATCAAGGTTTCTGAGTGAGCATTGGCACCATCAAATAACATGGTTTCTTGAGGAAGCCATTCAAATACAGCATTGTGTTTAACTGAGATATGGATATGTTGATAAGCTTGTTTGCCATTGGTTCGATACCATTTACCAGCACCTGGGGTTGTGACTAAGGCATGGGCAGCATCATCTACACTGATCTCAAATGTTAAATGATCGCCACCTGCAATACCCGCAGGCGGATGGACAATAATCGCATGACAAATTCCAGTTTTTTCTGGCCACAGCATCTTTTGCACACGTACAGGTCCAAAATGTCTACGATGCGCCAATATCGTTCGCTCAGTTTGAGCCTGAAAACCCAATTCGAGTTTGGCATACCAAAGGCGCTGATCAGGAAGATATTCCACTAAACTTATCATGGCCGCCTTTATAAATTGATATTCGCAATTAAGCGCTTAAACATTAAGCCAAACCAATAACCGCAACGATTGCAGCCAAAGTACCAATAATTTTCTTGCCATATGGAACGTACTTTTTGATAAAAGCACCAATGCCTAATCCACCCGCATAGATCAATGTCATTGCTGTCACCATACCTAAAATCAGTAAGCTGGCATGACCTGATTGGCCTAATTCAGCGCCATGTGCAACACCGTGAAAACTTGCCAATAGAACTGCTGTAATAGGTAAAACTTGATTTGATTTTGTCCAAAGTGCTATAGCCAATAAAACCAATGACGCAATAATGCCGTACTCAGCAACTGCTGCTGGAATAAATCCTTGGCTACCGATCATAAAGCCAATCACCATCGCTACAGCTAATCCAATCAAGCCGAAAAGCTTCCAGCGTTGATTTGCCGTCCACATCAATACACCAAATGCGATTGCCATCATCAAATGATCTAAACCTGTAAATGGATGAATAAAGCCTGCCCAAAAACCGGTATGGTGATCATGTCCAGGGTGAGCTAAAGCCAATACAGGTAAATATGCAGCACATGCCATCAGACTGTGTTTTAAAAAACGCATTCAAATTCTCCTTTGATTATTTTTCAATTCAAATAATTACAATTATTTTTAATATCGCGAATAAGCTTTAATCTCTACGCTAGCTAAGCTTTAAATAAACCTTGTTTTTCAATAAACTCAATAATTTGCTTTAAACCATCTTGAGTTTTCATATTTGAAAATAGAAAAGGTTTGTCACCACGCATGCGTTTTGCATCTTGATCCATTACATCGAGATTTGCACCGACCATTGGGGCTAAATCTGTTTTGTTTATAATCAATAAATCCGACTTGGTAATGCCGGGACCACCTTTACGTGGGATCTTTTCACCACCCGCAACATCAATCACATAAAGGGTTAAATCAGATAATTCGGGACTAAAGGTAGCGGCTAGATTATCTCCACCACTTTCGATAATAATCAGCTCTAAACCATCAAATTTTTCACAAAGATCATCAATTGCAGCCAAGTTAATTGAAGCATCTTCACGAATTGCAGTATGTGGACAACCACCTGTCTCAACACCAACAATACGTTCTGGTGACATCGCTTCATGACGAGTTAAAAAATTAGAATCTTCTTTGGTATAGATATCGTTGGTCACAACCGCCATATTATATTTGTTGCGTAAAGCAAGGCATAAATTCAAGGTTAATGCTGTTTTACCTGAACCAACAGGACCACCTATTCCAACACGTAAAGGGCTACGTTCTGTCATCATTTTTTCCTTTTCTATGCTTCATTCTCAATAAAAAATAGCGAATGAAACGTGTCATTTATGATCTGAATAATCGTGAATATAAAGTTTCATGCGACATACTTAACATCGCATAATTGGGCAAAGCACTACTTAACTCATCATCTTCTAAGGCCAAGGCACGCACTACGGCTTGAGGAATTAAGCCATGTAAGTGCCACAAAATTCTTTGACCGCTCATTTGCCCTAAAGGGACAGTTTTAACCGCACCTAGCACTTGGTTCTCTAAAACAGTAAAGCTATATGCCGTCAGTACATCCACCAGATTAAGTTTTAATGTCCCACATAAATGTGCGTAAACTGGTACAAAACCAAACTGCTTTTTAATCTCAGGTTGCTGTTTTAAAACATCACGAATCCAAGCATTCATAGAAAATGCCAACTGCTGAGATTCAGCCCGTAATTCTTTCGACTCACGGCTCGCTTTATAAAAGTTAGCCCAATTTAAAAATTCAGCTTCGTCTAAATAATGTTGCATCAGACGTTTTAAAACGGGGAGTTCAAACCTAACCAGCAACATTTCCAGCACTTCTTCAAAATAAGCAATACTGCTTGCTTCATCATGAATCAAACCCTGATCAATCGCACTTTCTACCCCTTGCGAATAGCAATATGCACCGATGGGTAAGGCTGTCGATGACAGGGTCAATAGACTTAATAGTTGAGATGCGTTAGTGATGGACATGATGTAAAGCCTTAATCGGGCTTAAACGATGATCATGCTGATGTTGTGCATATGCCCCACTTTCAGGTTCAAATGGATGTTCAACTTCATCTACTGTCAGCCCTAAACCTTGAATCATTTCTGCAAGGACATGATCAGGTTCAAAATAAAGTGCTGTTGGAGTAAGCATTAATGGGACATGGCGATTTCCCAGATGATATGCAGCTTTAAGTAAGTCAAAACTATGCAGTGCCGAAACTTGCATTAATTTTTCAGCTTTGGCATCTACACGTAACACTTCACCTTGTTCAGTTGCAATATAAGAACCACTACGCAAAATGCCTGTACGTGGTAAATCCGCACCAATATCGCGCCCATTATTTAAAGTTGCACGAAAACGGCTCTTTTGCCGAGTATCAAAAGTCAATTCAATACTTTCAGCCTCAATGTTTGACTCTATATGGTCTAGACGTTGCGTATAAATTTTCATACTGATCCACTTATCTATGGCACTTGATTTAAAATGTTCCAAATTGATGCCAAAATTTTATTCATAAATATCGGTTTGCATTAAATTAAAGCATTTATCATGCCAGTTTTTAGAATCGTAAGAATTCAAAATGCATCATATTTAGAACGCTAGCCTAAAACCTGAGATCAAATTTACATGAGCGAGATTTCAATAAAAAATCAGGACAATTAAACGTTACAAAATAAAACCATAATAAAATTATGTGTATTTCACAAAAGCTTGAAATAACACACTTTTGATCAACTAAAATTCTCATCGACAATTTGCGACTAACAGCGCAATGTGTTATCAATGAATAAATAATCAGACAAAAAAGGGAGAAACTTATAATGGCTTATCAACACATACTGCTTGCTGTAGATGACTCTCCTATTTCTTATGCTGCACTTGAACATGCAGAGAAAATTGCACTTGCTTTTAACTGTAAAATTACTGTGATGAGTGTGATCGCAGTTGATCCTTTTAAAGGCGTCGATTTTTATAAAATAGCGCCTGCTGTAACTCAATATTTATTTGAAGCTGAAAAAAATGCTTTAGCACGTTTAAAAGATATTCAAGAAACTTTAGTTCACCATGGTGTAACGACAGTAGATACCAAAGTGGTGCGTGAAGTTCCTCCTGCTACTGGAATTTTAGATGTTGCAGATGAACTCAATGTGGACCTTATTGTGATGGGTTCCCATGGACGTACTGGTCTGAAGAAATTCTTCTTAGGGAGTGTTGCACAAGAAGTGTTGTCTATTTCTCCACTGCCTGTGTTGATTATTAAATCTACCCAAGAAGAAGCTTAATTTTTATTTGAAATGTTAATTAAAAAGGTGTGATTATGACTTATCAAAATATTCTTGTCCCAGTTGACGGTTCTGACATTTCTTTTTCTGCATTAAAACATGCTGCTGCGATTGCAAAAGCCTTTGGAAGTAAAGTCACTGCGATCAGTGTCGTTGCTGAAGACCCTTTTGCTGCTGCTGATTTTTACTATTCGCCAGATATGTTAAAAGATTACATTCAAGAAGCAATTAAAAATGCGGAAGAAGGTTTGAGCAAAGCCAAACAATTGGCTGAACAGCAAGGTGTTCAAATTGATACACAAGTCGTGAGAGACTCGGTTGCAGCTGAAACCATCATTAAAACTGCTGAATCATTACATACAGATTTAATTATCATGGGATCACATGGGCGTAAAGGCTTCCAAAAGTTTTTCTTAGGCAGCTTTGCGCAAGATGTACTGGGTCAAACCAAACTCCCTGTATTGATTGTCAAACAGTGATTGATTAAATTACCAAATAAATAAAACCCAGTTTAGCTGGGTTTTATTTATGCAATGTCCATATCAGAGATAACTTGGGAAACTATTAAACTGCGATAACTTTGACTAAAATGGTTTGAGATTCTTCAAAATCATCAAAAATTTGCTTACGGCTAAGTTCTTTGGACTTTACTTTAAAATTATGATTTTGATAGTGAATGATCTCAGGTATTTGATCAAAATAATTTCCTTCGGCTTCAATACTTTCTTCAAATAAGGCTGTGCCAAGCTGATATTCTCTACTTTTTAAGACAACATACTTAACAGTCGTTTTCATCATTCGCACTCCATTTTCATATGCACTTTATTTTTATTTATATCACTTTTTGACGCATTTGAAATATAAAAATTCATCATATTGCATAGTAATTCTACAATTGGCCTAAAAAAGGAAAACCCACCTGTTGAGAAGTGGGTTGACTGCATATTTACAGACTTTACGCTGATTATTCTTTTAACTTTCTGTGGTTGTTATTTGATGCTTATTCTTGGTTTTTGTTGTTTGTGCCGTCATTATGGCAAATAAATATGACAAGCTTATTTCAACTCAGCGTTCTTTTGATTAATTTTGTCTCTGATAAACCATGTAGAGCTAACATCATGATTTATATTTAAAAATATTAAAAAAAATAATTAAATTCACGACTCGATATGCTTATTTTTTATTTGGTTTTCTTGCAAATTTTCTCAATTCACTTATAGTTAAATTATTGAATATAAATAATTAATTTAGAGTCATACTAATGCTTTTAAAACAATGTTGTGATCTGCTTGAAAGAAAGAATTTAACAGTCGCATTTATTGAAAGTGCAAGTTCTGGTTATTTATCCAGCCAATTTTCGATCTATAAAAATAGTGGTGCAGATATTTTATTAGGTGGCTTAGTCAGTTACGACCCTTCTATTAAAATTTCAATTTTACAGATAGATCCATCCCTCATCGAAAAATATAGCGCTGAATCAGTTGAAGTCACTAAAGCGATGGCAATTCAAGGGAAAAAGCTCTTTAGCGCTGCAGATATCGTTGTCAGTTGTACCGGCTTACTTAAACCTGGTGGTAGTGCTAGTATTGAAAAACCAGAAGGTACATTTTTTATCTCAATCCATTATCAAAACACATTGTCGAATTTTAAATATTTTATTGAAGGTGAGCCGTTGACTCGTTTAAATCAATTAACTGAAAATGTAGCAAAGGAAATATTAAAAATCTTAAATTTTGTTTAAGATTTATGCTATGCCTTAACTGAAATACAAATTACTGAAATATTTAATTCACTTTTTAACTAAAAAGCGGTAAATTTTACATAGATTATCAACATATCAATAACACAAATGAACTTATTAGGAAGCGGTATGAAACTTCAATTTGCGATAATTTCTTCTTTAGCATGTTTAACTTTGGCGGGTTGTGCTGGCTCTTATCCAGAAAGAGTTGTTACAAAAGGCCCTTTAATCTGTGAAGCAAATGAAGTTTGCCCTGAACTTTCTATGCGTTGGAAAGATGAAGTCCGTGATGGCTTTAAAATCACAGCAGAAATTAACAATCCAACAAAATATGATATTACCCAATTTGTCTTCTTAGTGGATGGTCAGCCATATACATATTCAACCATTAACACGACACAATACGCGGGTACAGTTTCATCAAACTCGATTAATGTTCCTGTCAGCTTTCTTAACTCATTCCGTAATGGTAAAGAAATCTCACTTAAATTGGTAACCAACCAGGGTGATGTTGAACGTTCAATCTTAAAGGCAGATGGTCAACAGTCTTCTGCGTACCTGACTTTCTTAAAGGGTTATACAGGTCAAATTGTTACTCAATAAGACTGAGCAACATAGATATAAAAAAACCAGACAAAATGTCTGGTTTTTTTAACTCAAAATCTTTAACTTAAAATAATGAATCCAAGATCATTCAGCTAAATTTGTTGAGCAACAACTATTAAGTAAAAAACAAATCATTTGAAATTTACTCTAATAATTAAAGGTATTTCAAAACCCCAATACCCTCTCTTATCTCAAATATATTTGCTATTTAGGTTCAATTGGGGCAAATGGTGCAACCACATCAGCATTTTGTGCACGGTGACGCATAAAGTGATCCATCAATACGATGGCAAGCATGGCTTCAGCAATAGGTGTAGCACGCACACCTACACATGGATCATGACGACCTTTTGTGAGTACATCTGTATCTTCACGATCTAGATTAATGGATTTCCCTGGTGTGGTAATACTTGCGGTTGGTTTTAACGCAATCGCTACACGTATGGTTTGGCCTGAAGAAATACCACCGAGAATACCACCAGCATGATTGGCTAAAAACCCATCTGTGCTAAGTTCATCGCGCGTTTCATGACCAAATTGTTCTGCAACTGCAAAACCATCACCAATTTCAACACCTTTCACCGCATTGATTGACATCATGGCATGGGCAATATCAGCATCTAAACGATCAAATACTGGTTCACCCCAACCTACAGGTACTTTTTCGGCAAGGATCTCAAGCTTTGCACCACAACTGGTCCCCTGTTCACGTAATGATGTCACCAGCGCTTCAAAACGTGGAACTGCATTGACATCACCACAGAAAAACGGATTATTCGGGACTTCATTCCAATCTAAAGCTTGTGCTTTTTCTGTACCAATTTGCGTCACATGCCCACGAATCACAATCGCAAATTTCTCAAAAAGAAATTTCTTTGCAATCGCACCCGCTGCCACACGCATCGCCGTTTCACGTGCACTTGAACGACCACCACCACGATAATCACGGAAACCATACTTTTGCGTATAGGTGTAATCTGCATGACCTGGACGGAAAGTTTGCGCAATATTGCCATAATCTTTAGATTTTTGATCTGTATTACGGATCAATAAACCAATTGAAGTTCCTGTCGTTTTACCTTCAAAAACTCCAGAAATGATCTCAACCTCATCTGGCTCTTTACGCTGAGTGGCAAACTTAGACGTTCCCGGTTTACGACGATCTAAATCAATTTGTAAATCTTCAGCAGATAATTCAAGACCCGGTGGCACACCATCAACAATTGCCATCAAGCCTACGCCGTGAGATTCACCACAAGTCGTTACACGGAAGAGTTGTCCAATACTGTTGCCTGCCATGCTTACGACTCCTTAAGCTTGAATAGATTGAATAAATAAATCACGGAATGTACGACATTGTTCAGCAGTCAAAGCAAAAATACCTGTACCGCCTTTTTGGAACTGTAACCAGTAAAAATCAATCGTATTAAAATTCTGTTTCATTGCCCATTCTGAGTTACCTACTTCAATCACGATTAAACCGTCTTCAGTTAAATAATCAGCAGCTTGAGCCAACATTTTTCGAACTAAATCCAAACCATCTTGACCCGCAGCTAAAGCAAGTTCAGGTTCATGATGGAATTCATCTGGAAGATCAGCCATATCTTCAGCATCCACATACGGTGGATTTGAAACGATCAAATCATATTGATTTTCAGCTGGAATTTTGGCAAACAAATCAGACTCAAGCAAAGCCACCTGATATTGCTTATTGTGATGCTCCGCATTAATAGAAGCCACTTCTAATGCTTCTTTAGAAATATCAGTCGCATCTACTTCTGAATCAGGGAATGCATATGCCAACGCGATCGCAATACAACCGGAACCTGTACACATATCTAAGATACGCTGTGGTGTTTTTGGATTTGGGTTTTCAGGTAAATTATTCACGCCTGCACGCGTTTGCCCATTTTCATCTAAACAATAAGGTGCAAAACGGTTTTCGATCAATTCAGCAATCGGTGAACGAGGAATTAACACACGCTCATCGACATAGAATGGCTTACCAAAGAAATAAGAGAGGTTAAGTAAATAAGAGGTTGGAATTCTTTCATTTACACGACGTTCGAGTAAATTTAAAAACTCAGCTTTTTCACTTGGCAATAATTTTGAATCTAAAATTTCAGCATCCGCCTTCCATTCCAAAGAAAGCGTTTGTAAAACCAAGGCAGAACTTTCTGCGAAATAATCTTCTGTACCTTGACCCAAATGTGCATCGTATTGACGTAAAGCTGTAACCCCAAAACGAATAAAATCACGAATTGTTGATAGGTTTTCAGCAGCTTCCTGTAAATGTTCAGGGCTAATAGTCGGTCGATCCACTTAAGGTTTCTCCAAGGTCATATTTTTAAACGCCTTATGATACCTTGTTTTGCATGACATTTATAATGCTTTACGACAATTTACTTAGCAATTATTTTATAGCGCAATAAAGCATTATAAACGATAGCTTTGTTTCTCTAACATATTGGCTCTATTGACTGTTTGTTTGAGGGCACAATTGTAATACTTCATTTTATAATCATCAGAAACTGATTTATTCGACTCACCACACTGCTGATCTCGAAGTTTAAACCATTGTTTCTGATATTTCTTTTGAGCTTTCTGTTGCTTGTCTGTATACAGATCCAACGTCTGTTTAAATAATGATTTCAAACGATCATCTTGCTTACTCAACTCAGTTTTCATGCAGCTGGCAAGTGTTGCCGAGCTTGAACCTGCCGAATTCATACAGCTTAAATAATCTGAGCTATAACCGATCGCCTGCGTGTGCATCGGCAATAATACAACTAAACTGATACCCCAATACTTTAAATACATTCAATTCCCCTATCCCAAAATCATTATTTTAATCCAAAGAACTCAGGCACTGATTAGCAACAATCCCCTATGCAAAAGAGTGTAAAAGATTTGAAACTAAATACAATCATTGCAGATAAATTATTGTTAAAACTTGATTTAAAGCAATCACCACTGTGAAAAATCTCGCCGGCTATTGACTGATTGATGTGACTACACCATTTTTTAATGAAATTAAGCCTAGTTCTGGATAATACCAAAGCTCGTCTTTACCTCTATTTGAGCTAAACGAACGTTTCTTTTCAGGAGCTCCCCAACGGGTCGTTTTAATCACTTGATCTCCAGACATTCCGACTTTCGGCTCACGTGTGGATTTCCATTGTTCATATTTTTGACTAATCAGTTAACGATTTTTGAGAGTAATTGATATTATTTTTAGCCACTGTACCAGCACAAGGTTTACCTTGATATACGGTATTTCCTTTATATACACAGGTATAAACTTCAGCTAAAGTCGTAGGGATATAAAATAAAAGCCAAAGTCCTAAAATTTGTTTCACAATGCACCTAATTTTTTAGATTTATTTTCAAGCCTATTATTGTATATTTTTAAAACAAATCAATGTGCTTGGTTGTAAAATATAAACTTATTTGTGGCAAAATTGCTGAGATTGAGCGCTTAACTTGAAATTGGGTCATTTCACCTTTATATATACAACAAGTTTTTAAATATTTATGAATTTAGTCAATTTATGAGCTACAAACATAATAACCTCATGGCAATGCGTCAGTCATGGTGGGATGATGAATCCACTCCAAATGTTAAAATTGAAAAGCAATTTTTTCAACAAACACTCACTGAACAAGGTGTTTACGAAGCGCCTTCTCTAGACGATGTAAAATATTTTTTCTTTAGCTTGCCCAGCATTATCATTGTTAGGGGCTATGCGCTTGGCTTTACCAATCAAAGTGTTAAAGATCTGATCATCAATTACATTGCTTCAAATAAGCAAGGTTTAATACTCCGGAAAGAGCTTAAAATCCAATTTAGAATGTAAATTTTAATATTGCTTAGGCTATTTTGATGGAATTAATTTAATTCCCCCATTCAGCGAATTGAACTGTTTAAATACAGTCATTCCATGTAATATTCCTTACAATTAGTCATCTTTTTATCTTTTCGAATCTCTTATAAAGGATTTTATCTTCATGTCAGATCAGAACGAAAAGCTCAAACAGTTAAAAACCTCATCAATGGATCGTCGCTTATCAATTGCAAAAGCGTCATTATTGGCAGGTACACGCTGGGCAGCTTCAAGTGCGAGTTCAATCTTTTCAAGTGAAGAAGAAAAAGAAAAAAAACGTAAACAAGCTATGAAAGAACAAGCCAATTACCTTGTTCAAGAAATTGGCAAGCTAAAAGGCTCAATTGTTAAAATCGGTCAAATGATGGCGCTTTATGGCGAGCATTTTTTACCTGAAGAAATTACTCAAGCATTAAACACCCTCAATAATCAAACAGTTGCCCTTGCATGGCCTGCGATTAAAGAGCAACTGGTCAGCCAATTGGGTTCAAAACTCAACGATCTCACCATTGATCATGAGCCGATTGGTACGGCTTCGCTGGCTCAGGTTCACCGCGCAACACGTAAGTCAGATGGATTAGAGCTAGTTCTTAAAATCCAATATCCAGGTGTAGCCGATGCCATAGACTCAGATATGAGCCTATTTCGAAATATGCTTAAATTGACACGTATGGTGCCACAAACCCGTGAGTTCGATCAGTGGTTTGATGAAGTACGTGAAATGATGCATCGTGAAGTTGATTATAAAGTTGAAGCGGCAACAACCCGTCGTTTTGGCCAGCGACTTAAAGAAGATCCACGTTATGGCGTACCACAAATTATTGATGACTATTGTACCAATCAAGTCCTGTGTATGACCTTTGAACGTGGTGTACCCATCAACAGCCCTGTCATGCTGTCTTTACCACAAGAGCGACGTAATCTTTTAGGTGAAGCATCACTTGAAATCGCAGTTCGTGAATTGTTTGAATGGGGCGAAATGCAAACCGACCCTAACTTTGGCAATTACCTTGTTCGTTTGGGCAATGGTGAAGAAATAAAAGATAAAATTATTTTGTTAGATTTTGGCGCTATACGCCAGTTTGATGACCAATTACTTCGCGTTGCTTGTAATTTAATCAAAGCGGGTTATAACCACGATGCTGAAGCAATGGTTAATGCGATGTCGGGCTATGAGTTCTTTGATGCAATGCCTTTAAGCATTAAACCCGATATGGCAAAAGTATTTTTATTGGCAACAGAAGCATTTAGTACACCTTTAAATAATCCAGATTTACCTGCTGGGGTGATGGATCAACATAACCGCTATGACTGGAAAAAAAGCCAGCTACATAGCCGTGTGATGCAACGTGCTTCAAAATCAATGGCTTCACGTTATTTCAGTATTCCACCAAAAGAATTTATGTTTATCAGTCGTAAATTTATTGGTGCTTATACATTTATGACGGTGATTGAAGCAAAGACCAATGTCCGTAAAATGATTGTACCTTTTGTTTAATCTTTTTAGTTTTCATAAAGGCTAAACGAGATTGTAAAAGTTTTAAAAATGTCACTTTTACCAATACCCAACAAATGTTGGGTTTTTTTATTTTTAAATAAACAATAAAAATCAAAATATTAATAACAAATATCTCATTCACTCTACCACTCATCTAAGGTCAATCACTTTGTCAGCTTTGACATAGTTTTTTATTTTTATGCATGTCAGGATTGTTGTATACCGACACTAAAATACAGGGACTTCGGCATGACCAATATGGTAAATAAAGCTCAAGGTTTGGGTTTAAATCTAATTACAAAAATTGCAGGTAGTGATTTACTTGATCAGTTTAAATTGCGCAAATTTATCGAAAGATCACTTTATCAAGGTTCTAAAGCCGGTTTTAAAACCTTAAGTGCAACACAAAAAGCATTTAAATCAGATTCAAATGTAACCAAACAACGTCTACCCAATCAGCAAAAGTCCCTATTTGATCTGAGTTTGACTGAAGAACAGCAAATGACAGTGGATGCTATGGATCAATTTGCTTCCGAAGTACTTTATCAGTTGGCCCATCAAGCGGATCACGACGAAAAGTTTCCAGCTGAACTTTGGCAACACAGTACCGATTTAGGACTAAATTACTATGCACTGCCTGAAGCTTTAGGCGGTGTTGCATCTGAAAAAAATATTGTGAGTAATATTTTAATTGCTGAACGCTTGGCTAAAGGTGATTTCTCACTTGCTGCAGGTTTGCTCTCTACTTTTAGTGTCATCAATGCAATCACGCAATGGGGTTCTGAAAAAGTTCAATCTGTTTATTTAGCAAATTTTGCCAATGATACTGATATTCAAGCCACTTTTGCGGTGCAAGAAGCAACCCCTGCATTTAATCCCTTACGCTTAAAAACCAAAGCGACTGCCAACAATGGACAATTCAGCATTACTGGAGAAAAAACCTTAGTGCTATTGGGTGCAACAGCAGATTTATTCCTTGTTAGTGCAGACTTTAAGGGTCAAGCGGACGTTTTCGTTGTAAAGCGAGATCCAAGTATTACAGTGAAAAAATCACCGGCAATGGGTTTAAAAGCAACTGAAACGGTAACTTTGAAATTTGACAATACCCCTGCCCAACGTCTAGGTGACGACGATTTTAATTACCCTGCATTTTTAGATTTAGGCAATCTAATGTGGTGTGCAATGGCTGTTGGTAGCTGTGAAGCGGTTAAAGATTACAGTATCAAATATGCCAATGAACGTACTGCATTTGGTGAACCTATCTCACACCGTCAAAGTGTGGCATTTATGATCGCAGATATGGCGATTGAAATTGATGCAATGCGTATGCTGATTTTAAATGCTGCCAGTCTTGCAGAAGCAGGACAACCCTTCCATAGAGAAGCGTATTTAGCCCGTCTACTTTGTGCAGAAAAATCTATGAAAATTGGTACAGATGGTGTGCAAATTTTAGGTGGACATGGTTTTACTAAGGAACATCCGGCTGAGCGTTGGTATCGCGACTTACGTGCAACTGCCGTTCTACATTCTGGCTTACACGCTTAACTTAGAAGATAAAGGATAAAAATCATGAATTTACAAAATCCAAAAAAATTCCAAATGCTTTTAGATCAAGCACACGAAACTGCATTGAATGTTTTACGCCCAATTTCTCGTAAATACGACAAAGCAGAACATGCCTATCCTAAAGAACTCGATATGCTGGCTTCTTTACTGGATGGTATGAACGACGGTGGTGATGGGCTCAATGCAGGCGCTGCAATTAATAAACGTGGCGATATCGACAGTAATAATAAAAATGGCACCAATATGTCGACTGCCTTGGGTGTAATCGAAATGTGTTATGGCGATACAGGCCTATTGCTGACCATGCCCCGTCAAGGGCTGGGCAATTCTGCGATTGCGGCAGTCGCCAATGATGAACAGCTTGAGCGTTTTAAGGGGACATGGGCTGCAATGGCCATCACTGAACCTGGTTGTGGTTCTGACTCTGCTGCGATTCGCACAACCGCAACCAAAGATGGTGATGATTACATTCTGAACGGTGAAAAAATATTTGTCACCTCTGGGGAACGTGCTGACTCAGTCGTGGTTTGGGCAACTTTAGATAAGAAATTGGGCCGTGCTGCAATTAAATCTTTTGTTGTACCTAAAGGTACACCCGGCATGAAAGTTGAACGCCTTGAACATAAACTTGGTATTAAGGCATCCGATACAGCGGCAATTAGTTTTATTGACTGTCGTGTCCCTGGAGCAAACTTACTCGGCAATGCAGAAATTGATGTAGCCAAAGGTTTTGCAGGCGTGATGGAAACCTTTGATAATACCCGTCCACTTGTTGCAGCCATGGCAGTGGGCTGTGCCAAAGCGTCTTTAGAACGGATTAAAGACATCTTTAAAGATGAACTAGATCCCGATTATGCAACTCCATATTTGCAAACATCTAATTTGGCTGCACAAATCTATCGGATGGAGGCAGAATGGGAAGCTGCACGCTTACTCACCATAAAAGCCACATGGATGGCAGATAACAAAAAACCAAACTCTCGTGAGGCCTCTATCGCCAAAGCTAAAGCTGGACGTATTTGTAATGAAATCACTTTAAAATGTGTAGAGCTGGCTGCCAGTGTGGGTTATAACGAAGATGAATTGTTAGAAAAATGGGCGCGTGATTCAAAAATTCTAGATATTTTTGAGGGAACGCAACAGATTCAACAGCTGATTATTGCCCGTCGAGAATTGGGTAAATCTTCAAGTGAATTAAAATAGTGTTGCAGCAAAACCTGTAAATTTACTTATTTATCACTATTCAATTGCTAAAGTTTTGATCAGTTGAATTTTTAGCTGATCACAAAAGGTAGAATTTTTGTTATAAAAATTCTACCTTTTTTATTTTCATTTACTTATGTACCAAATTAGAACGATACAAATACAAGATAATCCGTCGATCGCACAAGTCATTCGTGAAGTATCTAAAGAATTTGGCTTAGCACCTGAATCAGGCTTTGCTGTAGCCGACCCGATCCTGGATGATTTATATCAGGTATATGCTCAACCCAATGCTCAATATTGGGTCATTGAGGATGCAAATGGTCACGTTGTTGGTGGCGGAGGTCTTTCACCATTACAAGGTGATGCAACTGTTTTAGAGATTCAAAAGATGTATTTTTTGCCTGAACTTCGTGGTTTAGGATTTGCTAAGAAAATTTTGGAAAAGTGTTTTGAATTTGCACAACAACAAGGCTTTCAGTCTTGTTATTTAGAAACCACTCAAGATCTCTGGCAAGCCATTAAACTCTATGAGAAGTTAGGTTTTGAGCATTTATCACAACCTAAAGGTAATACCGGTCATAGTCATGTTTGTGAAGTTTGGATGCTTAAAACATTGCTTTAACGCGTCATAAGCTTGCTCAATTCACTTTGGTCGTATTTTCATTACTTTCAGGACATTACACAATGTTATTATGGTCTAAATCACTCGAAATTTTGAGTGATATTTCAATACGACTTAAAAAAATGGATGATTGGTAAAACAGTCATTGAAATTGCTTAATGGTGATTTACAATGAAAAAGTTTAGATAATTTAATTTTTATGCGTAAAACATCATCATTTATGAGTATTGTGTGAAATTAAGGGAATGTATAAACAATGTTGTATTTGGAAGATTTAAATATTGGTGATCATTTTAAAAGTCGTGAGTACGAAATGACTTTGGATGAGGTTTTAGAGTTTGCACATAAGTATGATCCGCAAGTTTTCCATACTGATGCTGAAAAAGCCAAAGATCACCCGATTTTTAAAGGACTTGCTGCAAGTGGATGGCATACGTCTGCAGTCACCATGCGTCTTTGGACAGAATGCTTCCCTGTTGCTTATGGCTTAATTGGTTCAGAATCAAGTTTAAGATGGCCAAAACCCACGCGTGTGGGAGATAAAATACATGTTGATGTCGAAATTGTATCTATCCAGCCCTCTAAAACCAAAAATGATCGTGCAATTGTGACCTATGTAACACAAGCAAAAAATCAAGATGATGATGTATTGCTGATTTCAACCACTAAAATTGTGGTATTTAAACGCAATTTTGATGCACATTAATCCTAAATTTGTCTTACAATATTTAAGGGTTTTTCCATATCATGACAATATGATTAAACAAGTAAAAACAATGTTCAGAGCAATGGAAAGCACATGAAAACAGTCTCAGCTCGCCAAGATCAGGGAATTCCTGGTGTTTATGGACTATTATTATTAGATATTGTTTCTCGTTGGGGATATAGCGCAGAAACACTGTTCGCACCCTTTAATTTTACCAGCGAACAGTTAGCAGATCCTGAGTGTCGGATTCCGACACCACTTGCCAATGAATTGATTAAACACGCATTAAAACTTACAGGTGAAAGCACCTTAGGCTTTCATCTTGGTACACAAATGCGTATTTCAATCCATGGCTTTATTGGTTATGCCATCATGACAGCACACGATATTACCGATGCGCTTGTCTTAGCCAACCGCTTTATCCAGTTGCGTATGCCCTTTCTACAATTGTATTTTTCTACTTTTGGTGAAAAAGCCACACTTCAATTGCAATGTGATATCGAAATCGAACCTTTGCGCACAGAAATTGTGATGGGGCTAACCTTTGGTATTATGACCATGGCAAAAGCTTTGACTGGTATTGATTATTTGCATGGCGATATCGACTTTGATTTTCCCAAGCCTGATGGTTTTGACAAATACATCGAGAAACTGGCAAAGCAATACAATATGCGTTTTGAACAGCCACATCTCATTGCAAGTTTTGACAAATCCTACTTGGGCTTAAAAATGGTCAATGCTGACCCGATTGCCAGTCAAATTGCAATTAATCAATGTGAAGCAGAACTTTCAGCTTTGGGTGAAAGACGCCGCTTGGCGATGCGTGTACGTGATATCTTGACTCATTCGGAACAGCATTATTTAAGTATTGAAAATGTTGCAGATCGTCTGCATATGTCAGACCGTACATTAAAGCGTCAGTTGGCTGCCGAAGGTACTTCTTTCTCTACACTGGTAGATGAAGTACGTTATCGCCATGCTACATCGTTACTTTCCCGTACTGACTATACACTGGAACAAATTGCAGATGAACTCGGTTATAGTGATGTTGCAAACTTTAGTCGTGCATTTAAACGCTGGAGTGGCCGTAGCCCAAGCAGTTGGCGCAAAGACCCATACTTATAATGTGATTTATCACGATTATTTGTTTCGATGAATAAGTTTATCAGTATCTCTGCTTTCTGTTTTGTTTAAAAAACCTGTATAACTCGTGCCAAAAATAAATTGATTAATGGAGTCATTATGAATCATCCTTCAGATTTGAAATATGCAGCTACACATGAATGGGTAAAAATTGAAGGTGATCTTGTGATTACTGGTATTTCAGACCATGCTCAAGATGCTTTAGGCGACTTAGTCTACGTTGAAGCGCCTGAAGTAGGTAGCCATGTGGTTGCTGGCGCTCAGGCTGGTGTAGTTGAATCCGTTAAAACAGCATCTGACATTCATGCGCCTGTTTCTGGTGAAGTTGTAGAAGTGAATACTGCCCTTGAAGATGACCCAGATTTTGTTAATGACGACCCGTATGGCAAAGGCTGGATTTATAAAATTAAACCAAACAATATTGTAGATGTTGAAAAGTTACTCAGCAATAGTGAATATGAAGCTGGGCTTTAAGTTTTAAAAGCTTCATTAAAAAGACCAGAATGTTCTGGTCTTTTTGTTTTCCAAATTTTAATTACTTAATTTGTTATTTCCTTAAGTCTAATCTAGTTAGTACTGGATACTCTCTAAAACAACCATTTGCCCAGCCACTAATCATCGTCTGTGCATGGAAAGCTGAAAGTAGTGCTGCATACATTTCTTTAAACATGTAATGATTCTTTTGTAAGACTACTGCATTTGATACGGCACAGCCTTCCCCAGTTGCAACTGGGCTCTTTAATTCAATAACAAGTACATTCCAATAATCATGGATTGTGATTGCACTAATTTTTGTGTTATAGAAACCACTATTTGCAAATACAGAACTGCAAAATAGTAGATTAAAGCAGAATGCTATGATTATTTTTTTCATTCTTTTACCGTCCAAATAAAAATATTAATTTAGAACCTAACTATTTTTTAATAAAACCAATATTTCAAAATCCACTACATACATATTAATAAAAAATTAATTATTTTAATAGTTTATCCAATGGATATTGATTGGTAATATCAATTTCATCTAATTCGACTCTTATTTTATCAAAATCAAAATATACATTGAGATAACTATCTTTAAAACCCGATATCTCAATCAACTTACTTGCACTGGAATAATAAAATTTTATCTTAGATTTAGAAGGTATATCGTAAATCAATATCCATGGCTCAATTACCAAGACAATATTACCCTTGGAATTGTTTGTGTAAGAAAAAACATTATATTCCATAATAATCACCCTAAGCCTATTCTTAAAAATTATATTAACTACGTGTTCAATATTCACTTTTTAAAAGTACTAGAACTTTGTTTAATTGTTGAGTAATTTGACTTTCATCATATATTCACCACCTCCAGGTCTATATGATGCTAAAAATAAAATTGTTTCAGTAATTAATTCATCTTTAATAATTAAATTTTCCAAAAGAACTTCAATCTCTTGAGTGTTCTTAAGTGAGATATCATCTTTGTTAACAAACTTTTCAATTTTATCAATTAATTGATTGTAATCCATATTACTTAACCCACGAATTAACAAATACAGGAATCCAATTTCTAGCCACTTTTATTTGATCTTCTTAAATTATTTTTTTAATATTGACTCAATAAACGGTAAAAGCACTAAAAAAAATAAAATAAAAACAGAAGAATAATTAATTTTTTTTACCACCCCCCTGTCTTCAACGTAAGAAAAATAATCACACACAACCACCCATAATATTTTTAAAAAAATAGAAAAAAATATGCTAGTCCAAATTAAAATTCCAGTTACCCAATCATTCTCAACCCTTATAATATATTGACTATATACATAGATAGATACAGGGAATAATAATATTAAAAAAATAATTATTGATATTAGCATATTCAATATACTGAAAATTCGATTCATTTATCTTAAACCTTGCTTGTAAAGATATTCTGCTAATTGTAGCCCCCGTTGATGACCCTATTTGATTATTAGGTTCATAACAAAAGCAGTATGCATTATTTCATTTATGGTAGTACTGTCCTCAATGAGGGATAAACCATTATTCTTGTATTGAATAGATCTTAATTATTCGTAATCAAAATTTTTTCAATACATGGCAACAATTTATTAATTAATTTACAATATGCTTTTATATTCGCATATACCCTAATTTTAGCTTCTTCATAGGATGCATTTTTATATTCAACGCTATATTTCCTGAATAGCGACTCTGATAAAAGTGCTGATAACTCAGGTGGGTATAAAGAATGACTTTCATTTTCAATTGAAAAAATCAAACCAAAATAAAAAATCCCATAACTTCCTAGCAATTTATTAACATCTAATATATCATTTGGTTCTATGAGTATTTTAAAATAGTAATCCCCAACTTTCTTAAATGCATAAATATCATTATCTTTAATTTCTATCTCAAATTCTAAAAGTTCATTTTTAAATATTCTGTATAAGTAATTTCTCCACCCTAAAGTATTAAAAATACCATCATAAGCCATAGCTATATTTTTGTACTTTTTACCTTTAATTTTATTTATATCATAATCAGTTATAATTAAATTAAAATTACAATCCTTTACAAAATCTAAATATTCATATTCAATACTCAACAACCAGTTTTTATGCCTCAAAGAAAACTCTCTATCGCTCTGTATTTCTAAATTATTAATTTCATTTTTATCCAGCCCTAATTGACCAAATACCCCTTTAGATGATTTATTAAAAAAATCTTCATAAAACCAAAAATTATAACTTTCTTTCATTAACTTTTTGTAAAACTTCTCCTTATAATTTTTAAATAATAAGTAAAAATTTAAATAACTAAAATTAAACTCATCTTCTATACTAATAGAGTCTATAAATTCAGAAAAACACTGTAATAATTCCTTATGATAACTAATAAAATTTTCTTGAATTTTCTCTTTTAAATTATTCATATATTATCCTATTAATAAGTGTAAATTAAATAATTAATCAATTTCAAAGGAACCTTATTCCACCTACATAGTTTAGAATAAAATATAAAGTTACTTTATCTCTATATTCCTTATTAAATAATTAAAATTTAAATTATGGATGTATTTTACTCCTTCTTATATATTCTTGATCTATCTTATCAATTTTTATTTCAGTAGGTATGTAATTATAAAACTCTTCAATTTTCCAGTTACATGTTTCCAATCTTTCTCTCAAATCAATTGGTAATTCACTAATTCTCAAACTAAGCAACACCATTTTCTTCTCAGATAATATTCTTATTTTTGACAATGCACATGGTGGTTCACCAATAAAATAAACTTTTCCATCATTGAAAATTGATAATATATCTTTTACATTTTTATACTCCATGCTACTATATAAAAAATTATTATTATTTTTCATTAACCCACATCCACTTAATATAATAGATAAAAATATTAATATGAGATACATACCAAACACCATTTACTTTATCTTCTTCAAGATTAAATTTATAATTGGTAAAAAAAATAAAAACAAAGAAACAAAAAAACATAATAATTAATAAATTCAACATACCTCTTCGAAATAAATATTTCATTTCTAAAAAATATTATTTTTATAATAAATGAAAATAAATAAACAAGACAAGTTAAAATTAAGAAAATCCAAATAATCACTCCTAAAAACCAATCATTTTCAAGTTTTAAAATAAACTGACTTTTAATATAGCAATATAAAGGATATTTTATTAAGATAAAGCTAGTGTAGATTTAAAAAAATCTACACTAGCAAATACTATCTTCTTCTTCATCTAAATTTTTCCTATTAAAGTACTCTGTTAGATAACCTTAGAACTAAAAAATAAATCTGAAATTTTCAGTTAAGAAAAAGATCATATTATCTTAAGCCTTGTCTATAAAGATATCCTGCTAATTGCAGTCTCTTTTGATGAGCTTTCTTGATTATTAGGCTCATAATAAAATTAACTACTTAAATAAAACCATAATTCACAAACCAATTTTCTGATTTTTTTATTAGTTCATCCGATTTAAAATCTTGAAATTTATATTTTTTTAGTACCTGTGATAACTCTACTAAAAGCGTTTTACAAATTTGAGTGATTCTTTGTTCGAATGCCATATTATTAAATAGATCATAATCCAACATAATATCCATGTACAAGACTTTTTCTTTTTTTGATAATCGTAATCGTTTTTTAAAAACAATTTCAGGTTTACGACACATTAATATAATTACTATTCCATTTAAATCACTACCATAACTCTCAGATGTAATATATTTATTAAATCCATTTGAAGTAATTTGTTGCTTTGCTATTAAAATTCCTGATTCAGAGTCAGTATCAGATAGTAATTGAAATTTAAACATGCTTTTTATACCCGACCATTACTTTAACTTATAACTTTAGATAAATTATTCTTTATAGTGGTTCAACCAAGCTATCATTAATATAATATATCCACTTTATATTACCTCTAGGTAACCAAATAACAACAGTTTTTTGTCCATTAAATCAGAATGAATTGTAGTAATTTCCTCCAAAGACTCGCGTACAACTTTAATTATATCTTAAGGTTTTAATAAAAACTCATGGGCAAGAGGCTCAACAATTACAGTAATTTAAAATGTAGATTCATTCATAAAATCAATATTAATTGTCTTCATTACCATTTATCCAAAATTCATTGTATGAATCTCATTATGAGTAAGATATCATTACTTATCCTTAAATATCATATTCTAACCACTCAGCCATATCATCAATAACGTGCTTAAGCCATTCCCAAAATGAATTAAATGATTTCAATATAGTATATCCATCATTTGTCCATCCTTGTATGAGATCTACACCTAATACCTCTCCTTCTAAATTATAGACAAAGCATGCTAATTCATCATTATCTTGCCTTTTTGCGAAAGCTATTCTGTTAAAACAATCAGTAGTGCCCCACTTATCGTTTAAATTAAATTGATGTTCTTTTGGCAAATACAACCATGGCTGTAATGCACCAAATGTTTCATACGAAATCAAATTTCTCTCTAACAACCAATAATAACCTTTTGGAAAATTAATCTTCATCATTTTTCCCTCTTTAAATTACCTTATCCAATAACTTATCTGTAATTGGTAAAAAAAAAGAATATATAAACAACAAAACTATAATAATTAACAAATTTTATGTATTTTTTCAAAATAAATAACTTACCCCTTAAAAATACTACTTTAATTAAATAAGAGAGCAGATCAATAAGCCCAGTCAAAATAAAAAATCCAAATCACCAACCCTAAAACCCAGTCATTTTCAAGTTTTAAAAAAATTGACTATCAATATAACAATATAAAGTGTATGTAATGAATAGAATAGCAAGTATGGAGCTAAAAAATCTATACTTGTGTATACTCTACCTTTCATGTAGAGATCTCTTATGGTAGCGCCCTCTTAGATAATTTTTGGATTAAAATCTATCATAAATCATAGGCTAAAAATCCTTTTCCATTTTTAAATAAAAATATTAATAATTTTCCAGTTGAAAAAAATTCTATACTTATTAAATAAATATGATCCAATAAATTATTTCACATAAAATTAATTATAGTATTTATCTATCTTAATTAGGTATATATTCTTCCCAAATATTATACAACTCAATTAAACACTGCTCATCTTTCTCGCCAATTAAGTTCATAGTTTGTACTATTAGCATATAGATGGGATTGAAAGTAACTTTACCAAAACCTTTTATAACTGGCTGCCCATAATCAATACTTTTTTTATTAGTAGTAAATAGCCCCCAACTTAATTTGGAGTGATTTTTAACATAAACTTCTCCAAAATACATTCCTATATCAAATGCAATAGAATAAGTTTTATCTGTAGGAATAAAACTATTAACATCTACAGGATATCGACTAATATCCTGTAATTGTTTATATTCATTAATAGTTCTTTCTCTAACCTCAATTTCTTGACTAAACCATTTTCCTAGTAAAGATAAAGAAGAAGGTTCATAATTTGCTCGCCAATTTTCGAAACCATAGGATAGATTAACTAGACTTTCTAATTTCTGTACCCTTATTGGTATATTTTCTAAAAACCAATCATAATAGTTTTTTAATTCTACTTTAGTCATATCTTTAAAATTTAAAGAAAATGGTGGATTAACAAAATCATATATCATTTATAGTGCTCCACAATCTTAATTCCAGCTTTATTTAGTGCTTCTCGTAAAGGCTGTGACGGCCCTCTAGTATAACCTGATGGGCTTTCAAAAAAATTCCACCTAACTTCTGTCACCTGCTTCGATTTTAGTAAATAAGCATCTTTATTAATCTGCTTTTGGATACTACTTGTTAATGTTGTATACCCAACTTTCGATTCATTAGCAATCGTACCAACTAACTGATCAACATACCTCCCGCCTGTTGGTGTCTTGTAATAAATTTGAGAAGTTCCCCCAAGCATCTTCAAATAATTTTCACCAATCACACCTGTTGATCCGATTTTTGAATAACTATTTGTCCATCCAAATATCCGTCCTGCATCATCTGTAAAACTTAAGGTAGGCAATCGTGTTAATAATTTAAAACTTGATCCTAGAATCACTAACTCAACTCCCCCACTTAGTGTCGCAACATCATTTGGCATATTCCAGGCTAACCGATCAGTAAATTCGCCACCTGATGCAGAATAAAAACTTTTGCCATTTTCAACCCATTTCCCATTTATTACCTCAGCCCACGTCCCACTTAAATCACTAAAAGTATAAGTATCATTCATTCCATATTGATAACGATTGGTCTGTCCATGACCTTTCATAATAAAAGTCACAGGATCAGGCTGATAAAATCTTCCTAATACTGGGTTATAGTGACGTTGCTTTAAATAAACCAAATCATCAGCATCTTGAACCCCACCAACAAAAGCATTGGGATTCTTTAAATTGCTTGGTTTCTTATATTGCAGTTGTTGACCAAAAGGCGCGTATTGATAAGACTGACTGACCACGCCCTGTTCATTGATCACTTTTAAGGTTGAACCATCAAAGTTCTGGACATGATATTGAATCCGATCCTTAGCCAGCGTGAGCTGACTAAGAACGAGGAAGAGACTTAATACAATCAATTGAGCTGTTATCAACCAGATCTTATTTGGCTGCATATTGTTATTTTTCATTAGGTCTTTCATTTTTGTTTTCATGATTTATCCCCTTAGTCATCTTCCAAGATCATATCTAAGATTGCAGGCAACCATGCTGCCATATCTTCATCAGGATCAGGCTCACTTGGTTGAATCAGCGGGTCTAAAACACCTTTCGCACCCAATAATTTGTATTCATAACCATCTTTATGACCATCACCATCTGAGTCAGGATTATTTGGATCAGAACCGATAAAGCGTTCGATATAATCAGGTAAACCATCATCATCACTGTCCACATAACTCTCTAACAAGCTATTGATACCAAACTCGGCTCCTTCAAAATCATTCATCAAATCAAAGCCTTTACTGTTGGCATCTGGATAACGTTCTAAAGTTGCAACTAATTTCCCAGTAACATAAACATAGGCTTTGCTATAACCTGATTGATGGTTAATGTCATAAACCAGATTACCTGCTGAATCATAAATATAGTCAGTAATACCATCATCACGAACTGCACGAACACGCAAACCATCTGTATTGTAGATATAACTTTCATTACCATTTTTACTGATACGGTAATAAGCATCATAATCTAAGGCACGGATACCATCATTAGTGACATTCCCCATCGCATCATAGCTAAAGTTATATGCTGAACCACTAACATTAGCTAAGCGTGATGTGCCATTCACATAGTTATAAGTGTAGGAAGCAGGCGCAACGATTTGACTCTTAGAAGTAATATTGACTGAACTAATATCATCATTGTTATATAAATACTGATAACGTGCCTGATCAAGTTCAACCTGTTTCATCAAGCCTGTACCAAAACGGTCAATTGTGGCGTTATAGGTCGCACCACAATGATCACTCATTCTATTGATACGATTTAATGCATCATAACCATATCCAATATTCAGTACACATTTATTCAAACTGTTAGAACTTACGCCTGTAGGCAAGCCATTGTTTGAGTACGAATATGTCCAAGCTACATCAGCATTTGCTTGTACAGATGTAAGTTGACTCAATATATTGTAGTTAAGCCCTTGAATCACACTAGGTATTGAATAAACTTCACCCAAAGCATTTTGATCTAACAAATTCACAGATTTGCCATTTGGATAAATAATCGAAACCACTTGGTTTAGATTGTTATAACCAAATGTGGTGGTATAACCATAATTAGCATTATTGGAATTAATATTTTGTGTCAGTGTTACAACACGACCAAAACCATCACGACCATAGCCTTGCGAAGTATTGGCATTATTGGTTGAATTTAAACGCCCTGCTAAGCTATACCCATAATTGGTGGTTATACCACGCCAAGCACGAGAACGAATCAAATCATTAATTGGATAATATTCAATTGTTTCAACTGAACCATCTTGATGGCTAATGGTCTTAATTCGTCCAGTCGCATCATAACCATAACTCTTTTGACCATTAATACTATTGTCTTTTTCAGTCGCCAATGTGCCATTACTGTTATAACTATAGCTTTGTGTTGAAGCGCCTGAAGTTGCAATTGTTGGTTTTAACAGACCTAAATTATATTCAGTTGAGGTTGTGAATGCCGAACCATCACCGCCTTTACGACTGACCAGTGTTTTTAGATTTGCACTAAAATCACCAACAGCCAAATAATCAGTTTCAGTGACACCATAAGCATCTGTTGTTAATGCAATAGCACCGTTACGCCCACCACATGATTGATAGCAGTAGTTTACGGATACGCCATTATCAATTACAGTTTTTGGTCGGTCAAAGACATCATAACTTGTAGAAATCCCCTCACTTGTACCACCAGCAGATGGATTTGAACTAAAGATTACATTTCCAAAAGCATCATATTTACTTGAATTTACAACCGTCTTATTTGATGTATTTGCAGCAGAATAAATCAGTAAACCATCACCATTATATTTTTCAGTTTTGTTATAACTTGCACCATTTTGCATGGTTCTTACAATGTTTAAACCATTGTAATCAATAATTGTATAGCTTAAACCAATAACTGGTGTTTCGATTTTTAAACGACCTGCATCGTCATATTGGTTTTGTGAACGAACACCATCTGCATCAGTATGGAAAATAATATTACCAAAGTCATCGATCACATTGGTTTCTAGGCCACCATTGGCTAAACGAATATTGGCGGGTACACCTTTTTTATAGGCAGAGTATTGAGTAATTTGTTGACCATTACCCACATCAACTTCCATTGGTAAACCAGTATGTTTATCTCCAGCAACATAATCGGAGAAACAACTTGCAAATTTTGACCAAGCAAAATCAGCTAGGTTACCTAAGCATGAACTAAATGAAACAGTTTCATATTTAAAGTTGGTGATACGTCCTTCTTTACTTTCTGTTTTGATCGCACCTTGAACATCATATTCAATAGATTGTGTTGTATACCCAGCTGATGTCTTTTGACGAGGTAAACCTGTAATCCAAGGCAAATTACCATCATTGACTGAAGCATTTGCAGGGTCAGCATTAAAATAAGCAATACTAACACTTGGTAATGAAGTTGAACTTGTACCTTTTAGACCTGTAGATTCAATCGTTTGAGCATTACCATATTGGTCAAAATCTCGATAAGTTGTACCATAAGCACCGTAATGATTAACTGTTTTTTTAGACATTCGAACCAGTAAAACATCTTCATTATCAGCATAGTTGCCATTGGTTGTTTTTGGTTTTTGACCAATAAGATTTAATGTCACCCATTCATAAACTTCTGTACGAGCATCAATCGTTACCTTTTTAAGTAATCCATGTAAGAAGCTTTCTGCAATCCCACCTTCGTAAGCATTCATCACATAAGCATATGCCTTTGTCAGACCTGTAGTTACATCCTTGGTTGTTACTGTTGTAGTTTGTTCTTTAGCATCTTTATCACGGCTATATGCGTAGCTAATTTGCAATGGATTGACATCAGCACCTGAATAACCCGAAGTGCTAACTTTATAGGATTTAGTTTCAGTAAATCCTGGGCGAGATTCATTAATTAGAGAATATGTCCAACTTACTGATTTTGTATTGACTAAACCATTTGAAGAACTCTTATAATATTTAATACCAGTTAAATCACTGTAGAACCAGAGAAAATCTTGCGTAGTCATACTCGTCGATGCTGGTGTAGCATTACCAACAATTCGATAAGGACCACCATAACTATAATTTATAGCATCTCCTGTAATATAACCCGCTGTTTGTAAATAGATAAATGCAGAATTGTTGTCATGAAAATCGCCTATAGTGCCGCCTGTTGGTATTGTGTCGGTCAATTTATAATTTGAAAGATTTTTTTGGCTTGTGTAGTTATAAGAAGTCCATTCCTTATAACCTCCATTGATATACCTAAGAATTTTCTTAAGGGTTATATCTCCTGAAATATTATCAAATTGGCTTTCATCAGTATTCTCAGACCCATTTCTGCTTTTTACATAATTAAGCACAAGCTCAGGAGCATTTTCATTAACAATTTTTCCATCAAGCAGATGCTGTACTGACTTTAGAAAAAACTTATTTGTATAATTAAAATTATTGTAAATCAAAGTATTGGTTTTTTTATTAAAATAATTAAGCTGATAAGCTTCATTAAATTGATTTTCTATTTTTGAAGCGTAGATTGACACACGCCCTGGAATATATTGACTTCCAAAGAATGAAGTGAATCCAGTTTGGTTTTCTCGGTTATCGCTTGGAAAATGATAAGTAGTACCATTGTTTGATCTTACAACAAAATCTTTTCCAGAATTTGTACAGCTAATATACCAATTATCTTGAGAAATATATTTTGCAGATTGAGGGTATCCAGCAACACCTGTTTTAATAGGATAGAAAGTTATATTTTTTTGACCTGGTAAATATAAACTTATTGGCCTTTTTCTTGAATCTACATCACTAGTCGTATTAAAAGTTGAAGTTGATGTATAAAATTCATTTACTTTAGTTTTCCTTGCCTTATATATATTATTATAGTAGACATAAGCAAGAATATTATTAGTTACCATATTACCAACTAATCCATCACTATAGGGTCCTCCACGGCTATTCGTTAATTTTAGATTATCAATTGTCTTATCTTCTAAATAACGATCAAAATTCGACCCTTTTAATTCCACATAAGAAACTATATTTGGGAACCAAGGCTCTCTGTATTCAATATGCTCAATATAAGCAATTGGTGTAAAAACACTATTATTATATAAGTTAAAAACAGCTTGTTTATGGTTCATTCTTTGAATAAAAGCTTGATCTTCACTCATCGAAAAATTAATATTCTTTTGAAACTCTGAAATTACTTTATTTAACAGTGCATCTTTCGCTGCTTGTGCTTTATTTTTATCATTAATCACATTAGTTGGGGTATTAGATAAGCTTAAAATTACTGATGTTAAACTAATAATTGAATTTAATATTTTAATAGATGCATCAATACTTACTTGGTTAATATAACTTTTTTCTAGAACATTTTTAAAACTTGTATCTAATAAAGCCGCACTGTAACTTGGCCTTCCTGAACTATTATTAGTTGCATCACCATTTGCTTCACATATACCAGCGCCACTATCACCTTGGAGTTTAGTTGAAGGTCCCGTCATCATCACCAATCTTGGTGACTCTAGCTCCCAGTTCCCCATAGAGCGAAAACCATTATTTACCTTTCCATAAGAACGAGACAAGGTGAAATTCAGTCCTCTCTCGCCTTTTAAAGTGACTTCAGGTACATCATAAACAAGGTTACCACTCATTAAATCGACATAACCATTGGGTGTTTTTTCTTGTCCTGTATCGCCTACACTTTGATCTGATGGAAAAGATGTCATTGCAACAGACCAGTCTATAGGACCTGCATAAAGCATTGAACTCAATAGACTTAAAACAAAACTTAGTATTATTTTCATTAGTAGTATCCTTATTTTTATCATCTAAATATTTTTAATTAATTTTTTCTTATAGACACTATACTTATATCTTCTCCGTCACCCCAGCGATTACATGTATTAGCTCCTTCTATAAAAACTAATTTATTACTTGCTTGAGCCATCATCAACATTGCCAACTATCTTTTTCCTGCTGGACTATTTTCATTTTTTATAACGAAATAAACATTAGTAGCGCAATTTGGTCTATTAGCAGTTCGTTCTCCTTCTAGAATTACCCAAATTAATCCATCTTCATCTCTTACATGAAGCCTTGAAACTTTTCCAAGATGATCACTTGCGAAAGCACTTCCAATAGGAATCAATTGAAATATCAAAAAAACATAGAACAATACTTTTTTCATTTTTAACCTGTTTACTTTTTTTCATAAGTCATATATAAAAAATACATATTTTTAAGAAAAAATACAAGTTCAACACAAAATATTCACAATTCATCATAAGAGTGGAGAAAAATGTTAAGAAAAATCACAATTGTTCTTATTTTAATGACAGCAAATACTTCTTTATTTGCGGATGAGAATGTATCTAACAGAAAAATTATTGATATTGGATGCCACACATGGGATGACACTTGTTTTGTATCCTTATCAGGTGCTCCATTTGGAGCTAATGAAAATTGTACTTATAAACCTATTAATGAATTTCGATTTTCAAGCTCAACTACAAATGGAAAAAGAACGTATGCATCTTTACTTTCTGCTTTTCTTGCAAAAAAAACTGTTGATATTTATATAAGTGGTTGTGGCCCAGGTGGATGGCCAACTCTTGCATATTTTCATATCCGTTGAAAAATAGAGGCTGATAATGAAAAAAATTATTGTTTTAATAGTTAGTTTATTTTTCTGCAATATCTCTTTTGCTCAGGTAGATTGTGGCCCTTATAAAGTAATGCAAATTCAAACACAAGATACAGATTTATTAGCACTACTTAAATCTCAAAACGGTCGAGAATCTTGGAAACAGATTGGCTCATGGTCAAAACCATCAACGAAGCCATACTTAGGTATCTTAATGCAAGCTTATGCAATGAAAAAGAATATAACTTTGCGTTATATACAGGACAATTATAATTGTGAAGAAACTGATTATGTAACCGTACCATGGATGCTAAGAATTTCTTAGTTTAAAAGGAACACTCAACATGATTAAAAAAGTTATATTCGTATCTACTTTGATTTTACCAATGACTTCAATTTCATTTGCTGGCGAGACTGTCTCCAACAGAAAAATAACGGATATAGGATGTCATTTAACTGATGGTACATGTTATGTAACATTATCTGGTGAGCCATTCGGTGCATACGAAAATTGCCCCAGCAAAATAACAAATGTATTCAGATTTAATAGCACTACAGTTCACGGACGTAGAGCTTATGCTAGCTTTTATGGTGCATTCTTAGCAAAAAAAAATGTAGAAGTTTATATAGATGGTTGCTATGAAACTGGTAGTCCAACAATTACCTACTACCATGTAAAATAAATTTTAATGAGGGCTAGGTGATGAGAAAATTTTTATTATTATCAATATTATTGAGCCAATCAGTTTTTGCTGCCGATATTATGTGTACAGGAAAAGTAAGTGGTGTATCAATAAATCCACGTTCTGGTGCTCTTTTTGCCAATACTGTAGGAAGCTTGAACAGCCCTTTATTATGTAGTACATCAGCAACTTGGAATGAAATCTCTCCAGCGAATTGCAGTAAATTATTCGCTGTATTACTTACTGCTCAAATTACAAAGAAATCTGTAACTTTATATTTTTCTGGAGTTCAGAGTTGTTCAGATTTTAGACCATGGATTTTAGCTCAAGGGTTTTATCATTATATTTTAAATGATTAATTGACTATCGATAGATTCTAAAATTTAACAATAATTTTTAAATCAAGGAAATACAGCAATGAAGATAATATTATTACTGGCAATTCTACTTACCCAGCAAGTTTTTGCAGCTGAAACATATGTGTCTGGAAGAGTTTCTGATATTACAAGTACCACTGATGGATTGTTAGTCCGTTTAGAAACTAGAGAGGTTCCAAGAATTTGCGAAAATAGAAATCCTTGGGGTTACTTAATCATCCCACAAGCCAGAAAAACAATTCTAGCAGCATTCTTAATGAATTGGGCTAGAAAAAAACCTCAAGTAACTCTATATGCCGATGAAAATCAAGGAAGTGCGTCTTTTTGCACCATTAAACAAATTGACCATCAAAGTTAAAAATTAATTTCCATATTAAAGTTATTTTATTAACTGATGTTACGCAACAACTCTAAAGTCATACTTGTACCTCGAATAAAGTGGCTACGCGAAAACGTCATCCGCAATTGTCTGAGGTAGGACTACTGCTAATTTATAAAGTATCTGCGATACTTAGAATATTTTGACAGAAGTGGTCGAGTTCTGCGGATGACAATGGTTTTGCCTACTTTTGCCGAAACAAAAGTAGGTCGAACCGAAGGTTATTCTCTAAATTTAAACTTTTGATGAAAGACTCCGCCGCGTAAGTCTATATTTTCACCATAGATAAATTTAATTCATACCAAATGCGTAACATCAGTTATTAAGTTCTTTTTTGCTTAATCAACTTAATATAAATTTCGATACAAACTAAATTTGAAGCTTTTTCAATAAGTAAGTTTACTCGGTTTTTTTTTACTAGTCAAAAAAAGACTGTTCAATTACTGCTTATATAGCTACTAGATTAACATATTGCTAATCTAGTACAGCCTTTATAAAAATAAATTACACACTGTATTTACGCCGAAAACGCTAAAGTCTTTTCAGAAAGCTGCTCCGCAACATCCAACAACAATTGCTCAGTCTTATTCCAACCCAAACAACCATCAGTAACAGATTGACCATAAGTCATATCACAAGAGATTTTTTGATTACCATCTACCAAATGACTTTCTAGCATTACACCACGTACATGGGTCACATGTCTTTCTTCAATAATTTGCTGCAAAACCAACGGTTGCTTTAAAGGATCTTTACTGCTGTTACCGTGACTACAATCAATCAGCAATGCGGGTAATTTCCCTTGATGCTGCTGGCGGATCTGCTGAATCGATTCTGCATCATAGTTTGTGCCCTTATTTGAACCACGTAAAATGATGTGTGCTAAAGGATTACCATGACTATGTACAATACAAGGTAATCCCTTTTGACCCATAGCAAGAAATTGATGAGGATGACTTGCAGATTGAATTGCATCTAAAGCGATTTGAATCGAGCCATCTGTACCATTTTTAAAACCAATACTAAAAGGCATATGGCTTGAAATCTCACGATGAATTTGTGATTCGCTGGTACGTGCACCAATTGCCCCCCAAGCCAATAAATCATCAAAATATGCGGTTGCCATAGGGCTTAGAATTTCGCTGGCGATTGGCAAGCCTTTTTCAATAATTTGTAAATACAATTGGCGTGATTTTTCTAAACCCAATTGCATATTGGCAGACCCATCTAAATTTGGATCGTATAAAAATCCTTTCCAGCCTACTGTTGTACGTGGCTTTTCAATATATGCACGCATCACTAGAAAGATCTGATCTGACAATTTTTCTTGTAATTGTATTAAGCGATCTGCGTATTCCAATGCGGATTTTTCATCATGAATAGAACATGGGCCAGTAATCACCAGCAGACGATCATCTGTACCATCGAGAATATTTTCAATTGTTTGGCGTTGCTCGGCGATCTGTAAAGCGAGCGTATGTTTTAATGCAAATTTTTCTTTTAACTCATAAGGCAAACTGAGTTGAGTTTCTATGGTTTGATTTTGTTGTAAAGCAATATTTAGTGCATTCATGATGTATTCCTTAGGACTCTACAAAGTCCGAACTTTTATTTGAGCGTATGGGATCTATTCAAATGGGCGATCAGGTTTTTCACTTGACCAAAGTAAGTCCAATAAAAGTTGCTAAAGTATACGTAGTTAAATTTCATCATGACATTCTCCAAAATCTTCACACTTAATTGATTCAAAATATTTTTAACATTCAGATATAAAAAAACCTGATCGGTGTTGCCGATCAGGTATTAACTTTGATGGGCAACCAATTCATTGCCCGAACGACTTCAGGCAATTATCTAAAGAATTGCCAGAAATAATAAGAAGTAGCGATTACAGGTTGCTTTTTCATCTTTATGTCGTTCATAAAAATCTATATTGAATTTACAATACCTGTAGTCTGTAGACTTTTCAAGCCCTTTTTTAAAGTTTTTCTATATTTTATGTATGGAATACAAATGATTGAGTTAAGGCACAATTTAACCCAATCATTGTGGTTAATCCCAAGCCCCTTACTGCAACATTTCTTGCACTTGTTCTGCACAAATTGCTTGGCTAAATAAGAAACCTTGGCCAAATTTACAGCCCACGGCTCTTAAATTTTCCAGCTGCTGAATCGTTTCAATCCCTTCTGCAATAATATCTAAAGAGAGAATTGGGCCTAATTTTGCAATACCTTCCACGATCGCTTTAATTGACTTTTCTTCATGCATACGATTTACAAAGTTGTAGTCAATTTTTAAACTATCTACAGGGTAATCACGAATATGCGTCATCGATGAATGCCCTGTTCCAAAATCATCTAAGGCAATTCGGACACCTTCTTGTTTAAGTTTTTTCAATGCACGGATAACATATTCATAGCCACGATCAGCCAAAACATGTTCAGTAATCTCGACTTCAACAAGATGATGTGGAATAGCATACTGGGTCAAGCGCTTTAATAAAATTTCCGCATAATTATCCCGCATAAACTCTACAGGTGAAGCGTTGATTGAAATCGGTACAACGTTAAAACCTTGCTTGATCCAATGAGAAATATCTGTAAATATTTTATCGTGCATGGTTTCGCTGATTTTGGTCGCTAACTCAAAATCATTAAATGCTTCAGCAACTGTTGCGGGTAAATAAACATTGCCCTCTACATCACGCCATCTGAGTAATGCTTCAAAACCAATAATTGAGCAATCATCCAGTTTCACTTTAGGTTGGTAAAATGGTTCAACTTGATTGTTACGGATAATTTGACGTGCTGTATTTAATTGTTTGGCTTTACTTTGGGCAATTTCAAACATGTCTACACCAAACATACGAATACCGCCACGACCCCGTTCTTTAAGGTCATTTAAAGCAGCATCTGCACATTTCAACAATCCTGAACCATCTTTGGCATCATGCGGATAAATTGAACCACCGATACTCATGCCACCATTCAACAATTTACCGCTATAAGTAATAGGCGCATCAAGTTGTTGTAATAATTTTTTGGAAACAGCCTCGATCTGTTCATGACTTTCAACATGGTCAATCACCACTGCAAACTCATCACCACCAAGTCTTGAGATATAGGCATTCTCATCTAAACAATGCGCGAGACGTTTAGACAAGACCTTAAGCAAATGATCACCAGCAGAATGACCTAATGTGTCATTGATATGCTTAAAATGATCTAAGTCAATCAGTAATAATCCAATTTTGCTTCGGTTCTCTCTGGCTTTAGAGATTGATGCCTTTAATCTTCTTTTAAATGCACGACGATTCATCAAACTCGTCATTTCATCAAATTCACAGATCACTCTGAGTTTTTCTTCTGCAATACGTTGTTTGGTTATATCTCGTGAAACACATAAAATACTGGTGGTTTGACCATTTTCATTAACAACAGGGGTTAAGATATTGTCCCAATACATGGTTAGATTACCAAAGATACTTTTACCTGCAAATCTAGCATTTTTCCCTTTTGCCGCTTCTTTAATGGCTTTTTTACCCTGCTCACGAACTTCTGGTGGCAATAGTCCGAGCCATTCCATACCAAAAGTTTTTACTTTTTCTTGTCCAAGCAGTGCAATACAGCCAGATTTATTCATATGTGACACATAACCATCTGGTGTAATAATTTTGATACAGTCGACACTTACATCAAGCATGTCTGTATTGGCTTTTAACGACTCGCTGGTTTCGCGTAATAACGTTGCACGATCATGGATATTGGTACAGGTTATGGTCCAATCATAAAACTGTTGTTTATAAACCGTACTTTGAGCAATCAGTAAAAACCATTGATAGTCGCCGTTCACATGGCGAATACGACATTCTTTTTCAAAACGTTGACCGGTTTTTTGCGCGGTTATCCAAATATTATAGATATGTTCTGCATCATCAGGATGTAAGCATTTAATCCAATCGGAATCGCAAATATTATGTGTATCTACACCAATAAATTCTTTTAATGGGGTATTACAATAGCCAATCCCCAATTTTGTCACCCAAATAAGGTGCGGTATCAGATCTAAAACTTCTTTGACTTCATTCAAAATTTGTGCAGATCGAGGAGTTATAGACTTTGGAAATGAACCCACCTGATTCAAACTCGAATGCAAAGGTAAATAAATGCCTGCCATAAAATAATCCTATCTATCAACGCAAAAATTAAGATAAACCAATGTTCAAACTTATATGTATTTTAAATAACCACAGATTCTTGTATAACCCAAGTGTCGAGTCGTTATTTTTTTAAAAAAACCATGTGATATAAGTCACACTTTAACCAATAAGTTTAAATTGTATACAATAACGTTTATAAAATCTATTCTTTTAAGTTTTCAGGTATGTTTCAAATTTATGACAAACCTATGTTTGTTTAAATTATCCTTAAATATCAACTTGATAAATAAATTTTATCTTTTGTAATATCAGCAACCCTGCTCCCTCTTTTGGTTTTTTCTAGAGAAACTTAATTCCATGTTTCGATTCTAAACTTATTAACAACAACCTTAACAATAATTGTAAAAAAATCAACTAATGAATGGTTTTTAATCATCTTAAATATGTATTATTCTAAAAAACTAAATAAACATCCATTATTAATAAATCGAATGTTGTTGAATAAAAATTGAAATCATTATCATTTAATAAGTAAATTTTACTCCAAGCAATTTAATTAAAATAATTTAAAGGTAATTTTAAATAACGAACACCATTCATTTCAGGCTCAGGAAATTTACCAGCGTTCATATTAATTTGAATAGCTGGAAGGATCAGTTTCGGCATAGACAATGTAGCATCACGTTGTTCCCGCATAGCAATAAAGGCTTGTTTAGTCACTCCTATATGGATGTGGATGTTTTCTTCACGTTGGGTCTTGATGTCTGTTTGACAATGAAAATCTTGGCGTGATTCTGACAAGTAATCATGGCATAAATACAACCGAGTATGCTCGGGTAAGTTAAAAATTTTCATTACAGAATCATAAAGTTGTGCCGCACTGCCCTTTGGAAAATCACAACGCGCTGTGCCATAATCAGGCATAAATAAAGTATCACCTACAAAGGCTGCATCACCAATCACATAGGTCAAACAAGCTGGAGTATGACCAGGTGTAGGGAGATTATATGCCTCTAACTCGCCAATTTTAAAAATTTCATGATCCTTAAATAAATAATCAAATGAATGCTGTGCTTTTAAAGCCTCATAATCAAGATGATAAATTTGACTAAAAATATCTTGAACAGTCACAATTTTTTCACTCATGGCGATTTGACCGCCTAAATGTGCTTTTAAATATTGCGAAGCTGTTAAATGATCTGCATGTACATGTGTTTCAAGAATCCACTGCACTGTAAAATGATGCTTTTGAATATACTCAATAATATGGTCTACATGTGTTGTCGATGTTGTTGCAGATGCCGCATCATAATCCAATACACTGTCAATAATGGCACAGTATTGAGTTGCAGGATCAACCACCACATAACTAAAGGTATTACTGGCTTCATCAAAAAAATCTTGTACAAATGGATTCATAAAAAATTATGCTCCTGTCACTTTGCGATGAATCAATACGCCAAATAGCATGGCAACAATAAAATATAGGGCTTGATAATGACCTAAACCAATCAATGTAAATGCTGGTGCTGGACAAATTCCAGCAATTCCCCAACCTATACCAAAAATGAAAGCGCCTGCAACTAACTTTGTATCGAGTTGGGTATTTTTTGGTAATTCGATCACTTCATTAAACACAGTCACGGGTTTGCGTATCGCTTTTTGAAAAGGAATAAATGCGACTAAAATTGCGCCGATCATCACAAAAGCCAGACTTGGATCCCACTGCCCGAATATATCTAAGAAACCGATGACTTTTGCTGGATTCGACATACCCGAAAGCATTAATCCTACAGAAAATAGCCCGCCAAAGATAAATGCAAAGATATTTTTCATGATTATGCTCCAATCATATGGCGCATCACATAAACAGTGATAAATCCAGCCAGCATAAAGGTACAGGTTGCGACAATTGAGCGTTTAGACAAACGACTTATCCCACAAATTCCATGACCACTGGTACAGCCTGATCCTAATCGTGTACCAAGGCCAACCAATAGACCTGCGATGACAAGTAAAATTGGGCTTGTCGTTAGCATCACGATTTCAGGATTAAAAATCTGTCCATAGATAAATGGTGTGCTGAATAAGCCCAATAAAAACCACAAAGCAGGTGTTTTAAAAATTCTGTGTGGATTGAGGACTTGTGCAATTAGACCACTTACCCCAGCAACACGACCATTTACAAATAAGTAGCCAACTACAGCCAGCCCAAGTAGAACTCCACCCAAAAAGGCGAGTATAAAATCATGCATTGCTTTAAACCCATACAATATATGTTTTTATAATATATAATTATTTAAATTAATCAACCTCATCTTCAGATAATGATATATAGAAATATGCAAATCAAAGGCATAACTGCAAATATAATACCTATATGCTTTGCTAGAGAATTGCACAGCTTATTTTTTAGTTTTGATTTAAATCACTGAATGGCTTTAATCATATTTATTAATAATAATCAAAAACTTATAATTTATTTTGATTTTTAATGCTTTGCCAATAGACTTCTTTCATCAGTCCTTTTTAAAACGATAAATCAAGATAAAATCCCCTTCATGCTAGCCTTACTCCAAAGTAAGAAGGAACTTTCAATATTAATATATTTCACTCAACATGATCTTTTTTGCTTTATAAAACAGATCTAATCATCAGATTAATTAAATTCATTCAATACTTTGTCTACAAACCATTTAGGGAAATACTCTACAACAGGATTTAGTTTTAGCACTTCAGCCTTTTCGATCTCTGCAATAAAAGCTGCTTTTTCACCGTGACTTGAATTATCAAAAATATATGCACGATCTGAAGCTTCAATTGCCAGCATCAATAAATCTAAACTGCGATAATAGCGCTCACAGATTTTCTGCACAGGTACAGCATGACCACCTGTAGCGACCCGATATTGCACACGTCCAATATTAATTTTTGGGTCAACAGTTGCCACATAGTACAGATACGTTTTAAAGCCTTGTTTCTGTGCTTCACGTAGAAACTCAACTTTGCTGATATGCGACATAACAGTTTCAAAAGTGAAACTTATTTTTAACCTTAAAAATTCCATCCGAATAAAATCGATAATGCGTGCGCAAAGATAGGAGTCGATTTCATCCTGGTCAAATACAATGAGTCCATCAACAATTTGTGGTTTTAACGATAATAGCGGAACAACTTGCTCATTCTTTTTACGCTTTTTTTGTTTTAAAAATTTGAGTAGCGCTACGTTTGATAAATCATGATGATAATCATCTAAGCACAAACTTTGAGTCGCAGATAATTGTTTCTCAAGCTCATCTGCATTTAAATATGCCCCAATCTGATGGGGTGCTAAATAGTCTTTAATTGTGCTTTTACCTGATCCATTTGGACCAGCAAACATTCTTATTCTCGGCTGTCGCATATAAAGTTATGCCATCACCTCTTGTTTCTTTTTACGTTTTAACACACTGTGTTTAAGCTTGGGAACCACATAGGCAGAAGATAAATCTTCAACAACTTTGATCACACCATTGTGTTGTTGTACCAGCTGTTGATCTTTTACATAAGTGATTGTAGCGTTTGACTGACTTGCATGATTAAATGCCGCACTAAACGCATTTATAGCAAGCACTGGAATTGTTGCTTCCTCACGTAATGTCGTCTTCATTGCTGTAAATGTCGTCATGTCAAATATCCTCAGCTTGATTTTTAGCTGTAGTTACATCTTAACATATCACTTATTTTTGTCTATTTATTCAACTGTAAGCAGAGGAAATCTAGTTCTGTAGAAAGTTAAAACAGAATGTGAAGATATATTCACAAAATTGATTTAGAAATTCATCAAAAAACATATGCTAAAAGCCATACGACAAGCCCTGACACAGTTATACTGTGCTAAATAATGGATGGAAGCTACCGATGTCTAGTGATCTTGAAATTGATGTAATGCGTGAATCAGCTGCATCAGTCGTGACTATTTTAAAATCTTTAGCCAATACAGATCGCTTACTAATTTTATGCCATCTTGCTCAAGAAGAGTTAAATGTTTCGCAAATAGAAGAAAAAACTCAGATTAATCAACCGACGCTTTCTCAACAATTGATGATGTTACGTAAAAGTGATGTTGTTTCAACACGTCGTGATGGGAAGCAAATTTATTATTCTATTAAAGATCAAAAACTGACGGTGGTATTAACAACCTTATATGATTTGTATTGCCCGCAGGTTTAATACACATCTTAGCATCTAGATAAATTTAAAATAAAAACAAACAATTCATTATATAAGTTAGCTGTCGCTATTTTTCTTAGCATTTTTTCTGCATAATATATATGAAAATATGCTAATGAAGTTCCAATGGCTGCTCCTAAAGTTCAACTCAGTAAAATACTCCCTGCATGGCAATGGCTGCAAGACTATAATGTCCCTAAATTTAGGGCTGATCTACTTGCTGCTTTAATCGTCATTGCAATGCTTGTACCACAAGGTATGGCTTATGCCATGGTTGCTGGGTTACCTCCAGTGACAGGCTTATATGCCAGTATTTTACCCATGATCATCTATGCCATTGTTGGTGGTAGTCCAACGCTTTCTATTGGTCCTGTTGCACTGATTTCCATGATGACCTTTGCTACACTTGAGCCTCTCTATGAGGTGGGTTCACCTGTATATATTCAAGCAGCATGTTTATTGGCACTTCTCGTCGGCATACTTTCAAGTTTACTGGGAATTTTTAGATTTGGATTTTTAATCCGTTTAATCAGCCATCCTGTGATTAAGAGTTTTATCATCGCATCCGCAGTATTGATTGCACTCAGCCAAGTTAAATTTATGCTCGATGTACCCTTAAAATCTGGCAATATTATCGAGTTTATTCAAAGCCTATGGCTATACATTAGCTTTACCAGTATTGAGACTTTGATTTTTGGTGTCTGTGCCATTCTGTTTTTGATTTACATCCCGGTTTTTTTTAAATCTAAGTTATGCCAATCTTTTGCACATTCTCTTCAATTCTGGGTGAAAGCACTGCCCTTGGTTCTTGTGTTTATTTCGATTGGGTTAATACATTTCCTGCATATAGACCAATTTGGTATCAAAACCGTAGGTGAGATTCCTTCGGGATTTCCACCAATTGCCATGCCTTACTGGCGTTGGGATTTGGTGATCCAGCTTTTACCCGGTGCAGCCATGATTACCATGGTGAGTTTTGTCGAATCTATTTCTATTGCACAGACCACAGCGTTTCAGCAACGTAGTGAGCTCAATAGTAATCAAGAGCTGATTGCACTGGGTTTAGCCAACTTTAGCGCAGGTGTCACGTCAGCATTTCCTGTGACTGGCAGTTTATCACGTACAGTGGTTAATGCAGATGCAGGCGCAAAAACGCCTATGGCTGGTGTTTTATCTTCAATTTTTATCGTGATTGTGAGTTTATATTTTACTGGTTTATTTAAAGAGCTTCCTTTGGCGATTCTCGCTGTCACCATTATGGTCTCAATTTGGAAATTGGTTGATTTTAAACCCTTCATTGAAACATGGCGTTATTCCAAAGCCGATGGGATTGCCATGTGGGTCACATTCTTTGGGGTGTTGTGTATCGATATTTCAACAGGTTTGATTATTGGTATTGTTTCTACATTTTTATTGCTGTTATGGCGTATTAGCCGCCCCCATATTGCCGTCATTGGCTTAGTTGAAGGCACGCAACATTTCCGCAATATTTCAAGACATGATGTTTTGACCAGTACCAATATTGTGTCTATTCGTATAGATGAAAATCTAAGTTTTTTAAATGCCAATACTTTAAAAGAATTTATCATTTTAGAAGTCAGCAAACATCCAGAGCTACATCATGTGGTGATCAATTGCTCAAGTATTAGTAATATAGATGCAAGTGCTTTAGAAACTTTGGAAGAAATCAACAGTGATTTAAATAAATTAAAAATTCAAATGCATCTCACGGAAGTCAAAGGTCCAGTCATGGATCGTTTAAAACAGTCCAATTTAATTCGGCAGCTCAGTGGAAATATTTATTTAACGCATTACCAAGCAATGCATCAATTGGATGCTCAAACTTTTAGTTAAATAATCGTTTAAATTATCAACATTTTTTATTATGATTGCTGAAAAAGCTATATATTTTTTAATATCTTAATTTTTATGGCGAAATTGTATTATTTAAGTTTTCGCTTTTAGGTATAGAATACGCGGCTTGTTCATCGATTTTAGACCAGTTTAGGCATAAAGGTTCAACATGTTTGCTGTCCTAGCACGTTTAAGTTTAGTTACTCGTATTCTTATTGCCATTATTCTTGGTTTTATAGTTGCGTATCTATTCCCCAATTCAGCCCAATATTTCATTATTTTAGGCGAGCTTTTTATTAAAGCATTAAAATCCATTGCACCAATTCTTGTATTTGTCTTGGTTCTCTCATCTATTGCTAACTTTAAAGTTGGTGAAGGCGCGAGCAACTTAAAACCAATTCTTGGATTATATGCAATTGGAATGTTACTGGCTGCTATTAGTGCAATTACGATAAGCACAATGTTTCCAAGTACTTTGGTTTTTGCACATGCAAGCGAAGTGACTTTACAGCCACCAGGTAGCGTAGCAGAAGTATTAAAAAATCTACTCCTTAGTTTTATTACCAATCCAATAACAGCCTTACATGAAGCGAATTTCATTGGCATTTTAGCTTGGGCTGTAGGCTTAGGTGCAGCACTTCGTCACGGTTCAGAAACCACTCAACAAGTGATTACAGATGTTGCGGATGCAATTAATGCCATCATTCGTGTAGTGATTGCATTTGCTCCTGTAGGGATTTTTGGCTTAGTTGTTGCTACATTTGCACAAGCAGGTTTAGAAACCTTAAAAAACTACGCGCACTTAATTGCTGTACTTATTGGTACCATGCTTTTTGTAGCCCTCGTCATCAATCCATTGATTGTTGGTTTTGTGATGCGTAAAAACCCATATCCTTTGGTTTTAAAATGCTTAAGAGAAAGTGGAATCACTGCATTCTTTACCCGTAGTTCTGCGGCAAATATTCCAGTAAACCTTGACTTGGCAAAACGCTTAGGGGTAAATGACACCACTGCTAACGTTGCAATCCCATTAGGTGCAACAATTAATATGGCAGGTGCAGCGGTAACAATTACCGTGCTCACCCTTGCTGCTGTGCATACACTTGGTATTCAAGTTGATATCGTCACTATGGTGATCTTATCTGTGGTTTCTGTGGTAACAGCTTGTGGTGCGTCTGGTGTTGCTGGTGGTTCTTTGTTGTTAATTCCTGTGGCTTGTGGTTTATTTGGTATTCCTTCAGAAATCTCAATGCAAGTGATTGCAATTGGTATGGTGATTAGTGTGCTTCAAGACTCAACAGAAACAGCATTGAATTCCTCGACTGATGTCTTATTTACAGCAGCAGTTGATCTTTCTAAAAAGTAATATACAAGGTATATGAATAAAAAGAAGGAATTATGCCTCTACAGTATTTGCCCGTTTGGATTCAACTAGGTGCATTTATGCTTGCAGTCAATGCAGGCATAATTAATGTGCTTGGTTTGATTACCGTCCTTCATCAATCCATCTCTCATATGACGGGCAATGCCAGTTTATTTGCGCAAGCATTAATTCATCAACAATATGATCATGTACTTTACCTTTTCTTGGTCATGCTCAGCTATGTGATTGGATCAAGTTATAGTGGCTTTATTTTAGGCAATAGCAATTTTAAACTTGGTCGTAGATATGGTGTTCCACTCAGCCTTGTCAGTGTGTTTATTTTGCTTTGCTGGTTATTTATTCCTTATTATCCAAAATATGCTTTACTCTGGGCAAGTACCGCAATGGGAATGCAAAATGCCATGGTCAGCCACTATAAAGGCACAATTATCCGCACTACACATCTTTCAGGGGTTTTAACCGATCTTGGTTTGGCTTTAGGCTATCTTTTTCGGGGACTCGGTATTGAAAAGCGCCGTGTCACATTGCATTTTTTGATTCTTTGCGGATTTATTCTGGGTGGGCTGATTGCCAGTATCGTGTATCCTTATTTACAATTAAATTCATTCCTTATCCCTGCTGGATTAAGTTTAATACTCAGCTTAACGTATTGGTTTATTTATTTTCGGCATGGTTCGAAACACATTTAATGGTTGGTTATTGTTATGGTCAAAAACGCATTGCAAGCACAGTTACTCAAAGCTGGCTTAGTGGATAATAAAAAAGCAAAGAAATTGTCAAAGCAGGCACAGCATGAGCAACGTACAGGTCAGAGTAATGAAGCTGAGCTTAAAGCTAAAATTGAACAAGACAAACAAGAGAAAATCAGTAAAGACCAAGCGCTGAATCAAGAGAAACAACGCATTTTAGATGAAAAAGCCTTAAAAGCTTCAATTATACAAATGATTGGTCAACATAAAATCAAAGATACAGATGGCGATGCGGTCTATCAGTTTATTGATGGTTCGGTTAAGAAAATCTATATCAATCAGCAAGTTTATAATGCCCTAGTTTCAGGCAGTTTGGTGATCGCACATGACAATAATGATGCCTATGCAATTTTGCCTAAAGCTTTGGGTGAACGTATCAATGAAAAAATGACTGGATTTATTATTGTCAATAATTCTGAGAAGAATGAACAAGTGACAGATGAAGAAGATCCTTATGCTGCTTATGTTATTCCAGATGACTTGATGTGGTAATCCCCTGTTCTATTTTTCAGTTTATATTTTTAGAAATTTCATCAGCCTAATGCTTCAATCATTAGGCTTTTTTTTGATTTAAATAAAATAAATTCAGCATTAAATTTTTTTTATCCATGCCCTTTTCCTCAAAATTTCTACATAATTGTGCGCTAATCTTACGCGAAATTACATAAATGGAACGATGCAACATGCACCGTACAAAACTTTACTGGGGTACATTGAGTACTTTAAGCCTTGCTATATTCGCCATCACCTCTGCAAGCCTTGCAAATGATGAAACGACAGCTACAAATAAAACTACTGAAGCGACTCAACTTAAAGAAAATGAATCACCAAAACAATTAAAAACCTTAGTTTTTGCAGCGGAACAAACGCCTGCTAAAGATCCTGATATCAGTGCTGTCGCTAAAACCATTGTGACACGTGAAGAAATGCTGCAATTCGGCGATCAATCGGTCAATGATGCTTTAAGACGTGCAGCAGGTTTTCAAATGCCAACACCTGGACAAGGACCACGTGGATCAAGCGGTTCTGGCAGCATGCGTTTTCGTGGTGGTGGCGCACCAGTATTTTTGATTAATGGCGAAGCCGTACAAGGTGGACCACGTGGTGGAATGTCTATTGTTGACTCAATTACGCCTGAAATGATTGAACGAATTGAAATCACCAAACAGCCTAGTGTAGCTCAAGCCTCAGTTGCCTCATCCGCAGTGATCAATATCATTTTAAAAGAACCCTTAGACGATGCTCGAATCAGTGGCAATGTTAAATTAGGATATGGCATCACCCAATCGGATCAAAAAGAAGAACAGCGTAAAAATATCAGTGTACAAGCAGATGGGCGTGATGGTGCATGGATTTACAGTGTTTCAGCCAATCAAATGTGGAATGACAGCAAATCAAGCACAGAAATCGAAAATATAAATGGTACACGCCAACAAATACGCACTACCAATCGTACAAATACCATGTTTGCACCACGTGTTGAATATCAAATTGATGATCAACAAAAACTGGTTTCAGAAATTTTTTATCGTAAGAATGAAAGTGATGGCTCTAGCAGTAATCAAGTTCAAAATGATCAGAATGACAGTATTCGTTTAAACACCCGATATGAGCGTAAAGATAAAGGTGACTCAGACAAAGTCCGCTTGTCTATCGAAAAACAAAATGAAACTGAATCCACTCGTTCCAATCAATATAGTTCTTATATTGATGAAACTGTGAATGAATACGGCTTAGCGTATGATGGGGTACGCAAGTTTGATGAAAGCAAACAAGTAAAATTTGGACTTGATGCGCGTGCCAATGAATTAGCAAGCAATATTGCTGATACATTAGATGAGCAACGTTATGCACTTTATTTAGAAAGCAGTTGGAAGTTTACAAAACACCAAACCCTTACCTTGGGTGCACGTCAGGAATGGTTAGAGCGTTCAGGTTTGGTTGAATATAGTGATCAAAACCTAAGCCCTGTACTTGCACATCGTTTTGACTTTAGCGATCAATGGTCTTTGCAAACCAATATTAGTCGCGCCTTTAAAAGTCCAAATAGTAACAATCTCATGCCAACTGTTTCCGTTTCAACAGATGCTGATGCAGGCTCTATCAATAACCCAGACCGTGGCGGTAATCCCAATCTTCTACCTGAAAAGATCACCGCACTGGAAACGACTTTGGGCTATAACACTACTGCAGGTGGCGTAAATATTACGGCTTTTCATCGAGATATTGATGACTATATCGAAAAAGTGATTCGTCAAGAAGGCACACGCTTTGTTGAACGTCCGTATAACCAAGATCAAGCAACAACCTATGGTGTCGAAGTTTCTGGTCGCTATGCCTTAAAACAAACTGATAATGGTCATTCATTTATGCTGAATGGACAATTATCGACAGTACGCGCCAAAATCGAAGACTCAGACCACAATACACGTTTAGCCAGCGATGTTGCCCCTTATACAGCAAGTACAGGCGTTTCATACAATTACCAGCCTTGGCAATTGGCAAGCAGTATTAATCTAAGCTACACGCCAGAATTTACCCGCGCTTTAGACAATCTTCCCTATGATCGTACAAGCAACAAACGTGTAAATGTTGATATTAGTGCGACAAAACGCTTCCCTAAAGGCTGGGCAACGACACTGACTGCTCGTAATATTTTGAGTACAGATTATAAAGAGCGCTTAAATAATCAAAGTGATGGTGCTTTATATGAAGCTCGGGTCAATGATGCTATTCCAAGTTTCTTGTTCAGTGTAGAGAAAAAATTCTAATCTTGATTAGTATAGATGTATATAAATCTAAATCTTATCAATTATTTACTGATAAATAATGAGTAGATAAACGTAAATAAGTGATCAATTTAAAAACCGAAATTTAAAAACTTCGGTTTTTTCTTAATCTGATTAAATATAAAAACCACAAATGATAAAACAGAGTAAACAGACGGTTTCTGCGATTTCTATACTGGCACCAATGGTGTCACCCGTAATGCCATCGATTCGTTGAATAAACTTATAGCGTAGATAAATCAAGGTCAAAATAAAAATCGTCGCGGTCACTAAACCAACCCAGACAAAATAACCCGCACCCAATAAACTGATACCAAAAATGATCATTGCCCAAGTTTTAGGGATATATTGAGCAATCGACCAGCCTAAACCCTTTTCACGAACATATTCAGTGGTCAGAAATAAAAATAATGGTGTTAAACGCCCTAAAATAGGAAATAAAATCAAAGCAGTATAGTGTTGTTCTTGTAATAACACATACAGTGCAGACCATTTAATCAAACAGATAACAATTAAACTCAGCACACCAAACGGTCCACATGCTGGGTCTTTCATAATTCTTAAGGTATTTTCTTTATCACCAAAGCCACCGACCCAAGCATCCGCAGTATCCGCTAAACCATCTAAATGTAAGCCACCCGTGAGCAAAATCCAGATGACCAGAATAATGGTACTGAGTAAAACTACAGGCAAAACATGTAGAAAACTGGCAACGGCAAACAGAACCAAACCAATCAAAAGCCCAATCACTGGATAAAATAGCAGTGACTGACCATTTTGTTTTGGCGAAGGCATATTTTTTAAATAAACAGGGAAAATCGTTAAAAATTGCAATGCAATAAAAAATGGGGTCATTTATTGCTCTCCAATAACTCTAACTGCATGGTTTCGCTGTCCAACATAAAGCGATTTAATTGCCCAAGCTCAGCAGACATTTTTAAAATATCATCAAGAGATTGTTGTAGCGCCATACATTTTAAAAGTTTGATCACACCGCCATGCGTCACAATCAAAGCTGTTTGGCTTTGTGTAACCAGCATCTGCTCTTTGATCGCTTGTAATGCTTGCTTAATTCGATACTGAAAATCTAAATATCTTTCAGCATTTGGTGGAGTATAACGTGTCGGAGATTGCCAAAAATTTTCCAATAACTCAGGCGTTTTTGCATAAATCTGCTGTGTTGAAATACCTTCCCAATCACCGAAATGAATTTCTTGTAATCGATGATCTTGCATCAGTGGTATTTGAACTTGTTCAGAAAGTCTCTGTGCAAATGAGAAACAGCGCTTTAAAGGCGAGCTAAACATAAAATCCCATTGTGTTTGCACAGAGGATTGATCATAGGAAATGGTCTGGTGCATTTGTTGCCAGCCCAATTCTGTCAATTCATCATCAGTCGAACCACGCAAAGTATGATTCAGCGTAGTTTCCCCGTGACGTAATAGATCAATCCTCAGTTTCATGCATATGCTCTTTTTGAATTATGAATAAATTTAAACTTTCTCGCCAATCACCGCAGCTTCTGCAAAGGTGGCCATATTGTTATGTAAACTACATGCCAGCTTAATCACACCTAAAGCAGCACCCGCACCACTACCTTCCCCCAAACGTAAATTAAGCTTTAATATTGCTTCAGCATTCAATTCTTGTAATAGGCGTTGGTGCCCATATTCAGCAGACTGATGACCGAACAACATCCATTGTCGAACTTCTGGATTGAGTCGTACCGCGACTAATGCCGCTACTGAACTAATAAAACCATCGACAATTACAGCTATCCCGAGTTGAGCACAGCGAATATAAGCTCCTGTCATTGCAGCAATTTCTAAGCCACCTACAGCACACAAAGCTTTAAATGCATCATTTTCAACATAATTTTTATGTAATTCAAGTGAATGCTGAATGATATTTTTTTTATGAATCAACTGATCAGCACGAATCCCCGTGCCTACACCTGTCAGTTGCTCAGCGGGTTCATTTAATAAGAAACATGCAATCGCAGAAGCTGAACAGGTATTGCCAATCCCCATTTCTCCAGCAATGTAAATTGAAGCACCCTGTGCAATGGCTTTTTCTACACTTTCGTGACCTAGTGCCATGGCTTGCTGACATTGTTGCTCAGTCATTGCCACTTGTTGAGCAAAATTGGCAGTCCCTTGAGCGATACTATGACGTTCAACGCCTTGATATTGGTAAGCCTCACCCACTGTGCCACAATCAATGACTTGTAAAGTTGCGGCATATTCTTTAGCAATTACACTGATACACGCGCCACCCGTTGCAAAGTTTTGTAGCATTTGACGCGTTACTGCTTGCGGATATGCTGAAATATTTTCAGCCATTACCCCATGATCACCTGCAAAAATTGCAATCCAAGGTTTATCTACATTGGGTTTTGAGTTACTTTGCAAAGCAGCCAATTGCACGGCGACATTTTCCAAAACAGACAGTGAGCCTGTTGGCTTGGTCAATTGTAATTGACGTTCTTCAGCCTGTTGTTTTGTTTCTGCGTTTGGCACTTTACATGCTTCTAACCACCAATTCATTGTTGCTCTCCATCTCGTATTTTAAAAATTCATTGTTAATCGTTAAAATGCTCAAGTTTATATGATAAAAATCACAATATTTATCCTTTTAATAACATCGGAAAACCTGCGACGCAAAACACTACTTTATCAGCTATTTGACCTAATAGTTGATGTAAACGTCCTGATTCATCAACAAATTTTCGGGTTATTTCACCCATTGGTATAACACCTAGTCCTGTTTCATTGCTGACTAAAACAATTTTAGACTTTAATGTAGGTAGAATTTTTAGCAATTTTTCACATTCGATTCGCTGAAGATTTGAGTCATCATGCATCAATAAATTACTCATCCATAGGGTTAGACAATCCACCAAAATCACTTGTTCTTGTTGATCTATTTGTTTTAAACAATCTACTAGGTAAATTGGTTCTTCAATCAGCCGCCATTCATTAGGTCGTTGTGACTGATGGTGTGAAATACGTTGTCGCATTTCATCATCCCACGCTTGGGCAGTAGCAATATAAATAACCTCTAGATTTGAGTCTTTTGCGATCTGTTCAGCTAATTTACTTTTGCCTGAGCGCGCGCCACCTAGGATTAATTGCAACATAAATTTGACTCCCAAGATCCATCTGTTTTTTTCGGATTGAGTATAAGCTGATGTAACGCGGCTAAAGGCCCCTGTAAGACTTGTGCCTGATATATACCAAAATTAAGCTGCTCAATACTAATTTCAAAACTTTTTTGATCAATCTTTTCAATAGCTTTAAATATTTGTTGGGCTTTAAATTCTGCTGAATACAAACCCAAGGTGATATGCGGGCAATAATCTAAAGCAGCAATTTCTTGGCTTGGATAGGATAATAATTGTCGAATATTGCTTAGGCTATTTTCATGATCTTGAATTTCTATAAATAAAGCACTGCTAAAACTATTTATTTTTCCAGTTGTTAATTTAAAACTGTTTAACTGGTTTTGGGTTAAAGTTTTAAGCTGCTGTTGAAATTTACTTTGGATAAAATCATCATCAAATTGAATTTTATCTTCTGTTAGAAAGCCACAAATATACAATGTGATATGAAATTGCCGTGTATTGGGGTGCAATAAATAGTTTGAGAATTTTTCTGTTAAATCGCTTAAATATGCCAATAATTCAGGATGATGAATTTCGATATACCATAAGGCGTAGTGTTTTCTCCCTTTGTGCCACTCGGGATAATCATGTGTCTCAGTTGGAGTTGTTAAACTTTGAGAACCTAAAAACACATCAAATTCACATTAATTTTAATGCTTCTATTAAAGCATGTAATCATCATGTTTAAATCTTGAATTGACTGAGTGTTGTTCAATTGAAAATGAATTTTATTCAGTCAGATTTTATGATTGCCTGATAAAAATCCAACATAGATTCAAAGTAGTAATCTGCTCTCGCCAGCATGGTCTGATTTGGCGCTTTAATATCCTCAATCAAAATCGTTACTCCCCCGGCCAAATGTGCTGAAGTAATTCCATTTTCAGAATCTTCAATCATCAAACAGTGTTGCGGATTTAGATTTAATAAGGTGCAGGCTTTATTAAAAATTTCTGGGTGTGGTTTGCCTTGTATCACCTCATCACCACAGACCAACAAGGTAAAATAATGATCAATTTCTGCAAGTTTTAAATATTTTTCAGCAATTTTTCGGGTGCTAGATGTGGCTACAGCCAATAGGATATTTTGAGATTGCGAATAAGCTAATATTTCTAAAATTCCAGCTTTTACTGGTACGCCTTGCGACAAAATCATCTCAAGTTCAATTTGTTCAGCACGCTGCCGAATTTGTTGGTAAGGGATATCTTGACCATAGAATTTTTGTGCTAAGTGTTCTGAGTTTAACGCATTGAGCCCTAAACATTGCATCAAATAATCTAAACTGAATTCAACACCGATGACTTCCAAAGACGCTTGTTTTAACACATCAAACCTAAGCCGTTCAGTGTCCAGCATCGTACCGTCCATATCAAAAATAGCAGCTTGAATCGTATGTTGCTGGAATTTCACAGTGTTCCTTTTATTAGCCGATTAAAAGGGAGAAACCAGTTCACCCTCAAATTTTATAGCAATCTATTGAATACTATAACATTGTTTCAACTTTAAATAATCATAATAATAGCTATTTGCTTTATAGCGGGCATAATCACAATCTTTTTTAAAAGCAATCTCTTTTTCGTTATAGAGCATTTTTAACAAAGTTTGCCCTTGCGAATTTTGATAAATATCCCACTGTAAGTTTGCTGCCATCGGTGAGATATCTTCGCCACGCCATGCACTATTTGAATAATTAAACGTCTGCGTCAATGGCACAGATTGCATCATCCCCTTTAGCTCTAAGCTGGTTGCTAAAGGGATAATGATTTCAGCATGAGCAAACCTTAATACAGCAGCATTCTTTTGTGTGTTGCTCATAACATCATCAACTTGTTTAAATAAATCCTGCTTGAGTGACTTGGCAATATCTGTTGTCACAGCTTTGCCTGTATCAAAGCTTGGACCCTTACTATAGAAATCATTGGCATCGTTATATTGCGCATAGAACTTAGCCGCTTCGGTTGGCATATATTTTTTAAAGTTTGTCGCACCAAGCTCGTCTTGCATTCCGCCAGTAATTGAATACAACTCGTACAGATAAGCAGCAGCATCTACTGCGCTGGCAATGGTATTTTTCCCCTTTCCTTTTTCAATAATCTGTTCACCTTTAGGACTTGTTACAGTGAATGATCCTGAATTACTAAAGCTATAGCCTGTTTGACCAATTTTTTGAATAAACGCTGTTTTAAAAATTGGGCTTAATACTTCTGTTGCGATTTTTTTCGCATTAGAATCTTCACTCAACGTTTTTATTTTTTGTTTTAAGTCTGGATCATTCTCTTCAAAGTCTTGATATTTTAAGCTAGCCGCATAGACTGTTTTATCTAAATCCGTTTTAACATTGGTCAAATCGTCTTGCGCATTTAAACTATGAAAATACAGATGAAAGCGATTTACCCCACCATCGACAATACTTGGTACGGCGTTACTATTTAAACTTTGATAGCTTGCTGGTGTAATTGCAGTCTTTAAACTTGGTTGCTGTTTCAACAATTCATTGGTAAAAAATTTAGCACTGTCCACCGCTCGATCCACACCCGAGCTAACGATCTGTACAGATTTACCTTGTTGACTGGCTTGATTAAACAATTGTGGTAAACGTTGTAATAAGCGATCTGCAATACCCTGATGCTCTTTAATACCTACAGAAGTTTCGTTGCCATAGCCATATTGGCGTATACCTTCCACCCCATAACCCAATAAAATATTGGCTTTCATCATGGCTTCTAAATCAGCACCCAATTGTTCACCCAATGGTGTTAAAGCATTTTCCTGTTTTGCTTTTAACCACATATTGTATAAAGCTAAATCATATTTAATACTTGATAAACCTCGCGAACCATGTCGCGCGACTAACTCTGTAAAAACTGGGCGATAACCTGTAGGCATTGCTTCATAGCTGCTTAATTTCTGTTGCGGTTGATACGGTTGTTTGGTCTGTAAATATAGCGATGCATCAGCTTTAGGTGGCGCTACAACAGCTGAATTATCATCATGATCATTATTGCAGGCTGTTAAAAATAGTCCTGAAGCAAAACAAATGATTAGCGAATGTTTAATTTTAAATGGTTTCATCATTGAAATGTCATATTTGGTTTAATGCAGGCAAACTAATCAAAGAACATGACACTGGTATGACCATCCTCTATTGATTCCATTTAAAAACAACAAAATAAAAAGACAGCATTAAGAAAATACTAACCAGTAAATAATATGGGAAGATAATGTTAAGTTGGTACAGCCCTGTGCTCATTAATGGCGCAACAATCAAACTGAGCGCTTGTGCCATGGTACATAAAGCAGCAATTTTAGTTTGCAAATTTATCGAAACTGATTGTGATGCACCTGTTGTAAATGCAGGCATTAAACATGCCACAGCGATACCATAAAAAACATAAGCCAACTGAAAAATCACGATCTGCTGCGTATAGATTGACAAGATCAGCCCAACCAGCATTGTGCTTAATCCAACCATTAAAAGCTGTGTTAAAGACCATTTTAGCCATTTAGAAATCGCAATTTGCATCAAAACCGATACAATCCCCACAATCAACAAGCATTGGGAAAAATAGAGGGCGCTTTGCTGAATGTTAAATTGAAATTTATCTTGAATATAAAAACCTGCAGTTAAATTCAGGGTAATAATCGCGATATACAAACTAAATCCAAGGATCAACCAAATCATTGATTTTTTTAGATCATCCTCACTCAGACATACCAATTTCGAATGATTAGAATCTTGCTGTGAAATCTCTTTTTGTAAAAGTGCGTCTTGAACATGCTCTTCTACAGCTAACTGATGGATTAAATCCCTATGATTTGGATCATGACTTGTTGTTTGTTGCTGCTGAGCATTTTCCACTTTGTGTTGATATAAACCTACAATCAGCATACTCATGACAGCCAAAAGCAATACGGCGAGCCACAAAGGAATCAATATTCCCCAAATAATAAGTAATGTGGTTAAAAATGGCCCTAAAATTAATCCTCCACTGTTTAAGGCACCAAAGGTTGCCATCTTCTGACTACGTATCGTTTCATCTAAATATCGCGTCATCACATAACTTTGTAATGCGATTTGCGGCATTGCCATAAAAAAGCCAATACTGCTTCGTGTAAGCAATAATAAAGCGAAAAGTAGCCCAATTGGCATGCTATACATTAGCCCATAACTTATTACCCCTGAAAATAGTCCCCAAGTTATGCTCATTCCAATAAAACCGATACTCAATAAATAATAATGATTTTGAAATTTGGTTTTTTTAGAAATCCACATTGCAGTCAGACTCATTAGCAATGCGCTGGCAGAGACCATCAAACCAGCTTGAAGCTCTGAGATTTTTAATAGACGAATAAGAGGTGCAAGTAAAGGTAAAATCATGGATAAGCTGATCCCATTGAGCAGCGTTGCCATCATCCAAATATAATTATTTTTATCCATTTTAATCTCTTAGAATATCAGTCTTGGCCTGATCACGAAAATTTATTGAATCTTATTAAGCGCTACTCCTTATATCTCATCTAGATATTGCTAAATAAAAAAGCCTCTTTCATCATGTAAAAGAGACTTATCATTGATTAATACTTCAGTGTATAAGTTAAACCATAGGTACGACCTTGCGCAGCCAAACTTGAAATAGCACCATAGGTTGGCGCAACTGCTTGGCTAAATACTGATTTATAATCTGTATTCCATACATTATAAACGCCAAAGCCTAATCTGCCTGGGCCTGCTTTTGCACTGGTGATCACATCCATAATCGCAAACCCCTTAATCTCTGCGGGTTTTCGGCTACTGCGGTCTTTTAATGGATTGACATAGTCTTTAGCGGCTTTATCTGTACCTCCAATCGCTAAAGTCTGTACGCGTAAATTGATATCATCTGCAAATTGCCATTCTGAAAATAGTGTGCCTTTCAGTGGGGCAACCCGTACAGCATCTAACTCTTGCCAATCACCTAAAATATTTTTAAATTGACCTCGTGTATAAGCAATGGTTACTCCCATATTCCACATATCTGAAATTGTATATTTTACATTGGCTTCCAAACCATAAATACGTTCATCGGTATCAATCACTTCAATATTAAAATTTGGGGCAGCGTTAAACCTTACAGATTTATCAGAATCATTATAAAAAGCAGTCAGCCCTAGATTGAGTCCATTTTGCTCTTGTAAACGCCAGCCGAATTCATAATTATTCACTTTAACTGGATCAATATTATTACTGGTCACAACAAAACTTGCTGGAACATCACGCAACATCCGTTGCACATCTGGAATACTAAAACCTTGAGAAAAATTAGCAAAAATTTGTTGCGTATCGCTTAAGTGATAAACCCCACCCAAATTAAATAAAGTCGCATTATGTTTAACTTCTCCACCTTTTAAACTTTTCGCCGTATAGCTAGGATCGAAGTCAGCGACAATACTTTCAGGGTACGGGGTAGAATCACTGACATCACTATTAATTCGTTCGTGACGCACGCCTGCCTGTATATTTATACGATCCGTAACTGCATAATTCGCTTGAACAAATGCACCAAGTTTTGCCACTTGAACATCTGGTCCCATTGCATAGATTTTTGTCGCTTTATGATTTAAACCATTACTTGCAATAAAGCTATTGGTATCATACATTTGCCCTTCTTGACCATTTTTCTCATTTTCAAAATCTAAACCGTAACTTAGCCCTAAAGCCCGATCTGCAATTTTAAAATCTTTCTGTAAGGCTAAACGTGATCCCCAAATATTAATATCGGTATTGGACTGCATTACAACAGGAATGCGTCCGTCAGGTAATTCCGGATGTAGTAAATTTACTGCGGTTGGAAACCATCTTGCCTGCTCTTTACGGTAATAAGCTTCCAAGGTTAAACTTTGCCCCAATACATCATTATGGTTATATTGAGCATGTGTTGACCAGCGTTTTGTTCTAGGTTGGTCTTCAAGTTGTAAGCCTTTCAATGCTTTTAAACTGGGTGTAGCCCCTCTAAATAAAACAGCTAAACCCTGACCATAATCAGGTCCATAATCACTGTCTTGTTCATCATTATAATATTGTGCGCCAACAGTTAAGTGCTGTTGATCTGAAATGTCCCAAGTGAGTTGTCCATTGACATCAAGGGTTTGGGTATCTTGACGATCTGTTTGCGCAACTTCAGGTCCAATACGATCGCCACGACTGTCTTGAATTTCACCACGTTTGGCATAACCAACACCCAAATTACCTTTGATGCGATCTTGGTTAAACGAAACATTTTGTGAAGCTTCATAAGCCAACGCATCGCCTTTAAAATTATTACCTGAAGTCAGCCCCAGTTTAGTTTCAAAACTTAAAGCTTCGTCACCGCCTTTTTTAGTAATGATATTGATAATACCGCCAGTTGCACCTGAGCCATAAATACTCGTTGCCCCAGACACAACTTCTATTCTGTCAATCATTGAAGGTAGAATGCTATTGAGCTGACGCGATCCATCCCGTGAACCTGTTTGTGGTATCCCATCAATCATATATTGCACCACACGGCCACGCATGCTCATACCATAGTTAGAGGTTGTACCGGTATTTGGCGTGAGTGAAGGAACCAATAGCCCTAAAATATCTGCTATGTTTTTACCCGCATTGGCTTGTTTTTCAATTTCGCTACGCTCAATGCGATAGACGGTCCCTGCGATGTCTGAAATACTTTTTGCAGAACGTGTTGCCGTGACCACGATAGGCGCTAGGCTTTTTACCTCTGCCCCAGTATTTTCAACTTTTTGAGTCGTAGGCTCTTGTGCATAGATCTGTGTCGCAATAGCCAAACTTAAACACGTCAGTTGTATTTGAATTGATGTTCTTTTCATGATTTATCCCTTACAACATCTCTGATCTTAGAGTTTTTTGTGATTTGGAAATAATGAGTTGTGAGAGAATCAAACTCACTACAGATGCAATAGCTAAAACAATATAAAAATTTCCATAACCTAATAATTTGGCCAGAAAACCTGAGCCAGCCCCACCAATAAAATAGATCAGCAATTCAAAACACACCAAAATTGTAAAGTCGGTCCCTGCTTGCGCTTTTGAGCTACTCTGCATGAAATATGCATATAAAGAAGTCATTGCGATATAACGAATTGCAAGGAATGCAATAACAAAAACCCCCAGCAAAAGCTGCCACTGATTTAGCCATCCGAACAGAATAGCGATTCCTAAGAGTCCATATATCAGTGTTCTCACCCAGCCAGCCCATAGCAGTAATTGGGTCGCCTTTCGCTTTTTGAGCAGCAATGCAGCAGAAACGGCTGCAAGCAATCCAACACCAGCCCCTACCACAGACATCAACACACCAATTTGTGAAAGTGACCATTTTTGATCAATCAGCATTGGATTGAGCATTGCCATTGCGGGGGCTTCTACAAAGCGATAACAAACAATTAAAAGTAATGCCCAACGAATTTCAGGTCGTTTAAATGCTCGAATTAAACTCGGAGGTTGTTTAATCATGTGTTCTGTGGTTTTTTCTTGTATTTGAAAAACTGCAAACATCGTCAAAGCGGTTAAGCTTGCTAAACAGATAAGTGCTGTTTGCCATCCATAATATTGATATAGCCAAAGTGTTGCAGCACCACCGAGCATACTGCCAAGTGCAACGCCAATGCTTTGCGCCATACTGCCAAAGCGGTAATCTTGTTGTGAAAACGCTTCAACAGTATATCCATCAATGGCAATATCTTGGGTAGCTGCAAAACTGGATATCCATAAACCAATAACGACAAAGACCAGCAGCCCATAAGAAAACTGAGTCAAAGCAAGTGCAATAATCCCTAAAACCAAAGCAATTTGAGTGAACAGTAGCCACGTTTTACGTTTACCTAATCTTTTAATATAAAAACGGTCAATAAGCGGTGCCCAAAAGAATTTGAATGCCCATGGAATATAAAGCAGTGACAATAGCCCAATCCAGCGTAGATCTACCCCTTGGTGCCTTAAAATCGCAGGCAATGCCACATTATAAAAATACAAAGGCAAGGCATGGGCCAAATATAAAACAACCACAACACCTAAGCTAAGTACGGAAATCTGTTGAGTGACAGATTGTTTGGTTAAATTACTTATGCGTTGCATAATAGCCACCTCTGTACAGCCCATTGCAATGCATCAGCGCGATCTAATGTCACATAATAAGGAACTTGCCATGCAACATGTAGCGCAGGTGTATTGAGTCGTTCTTGATCGGCTTGATCTAACGCGATCCGTACTAAACCTACACAGTACTTAAAAAAATTGGCTTTATTTTCTTTATACCAATTGGCTTGAATTTGACGGTATTCTTGTGGAAATGTCGTACCTGCTACACTTCTCACCACCAAAACAAAATTTTGTTGCTGACATAGAAATGTTTCAACTTCAGCCAACCAGAACTGAAACTCAACGATTGAGACATCTTTGGAAAAGATCATCTCTTTGATCTGAATATGTATAGATTGATAACTCATAGGACAAATTCAACTTACTGGGTTTTGTATTTGTTTTTTTGTGCTAAATATTGCTGAGATTGGATTAAATATTCACCAAATTTTTGGTAAAAAGTATCTCTAAAACAATAATATAACACCGCATTTTTCTCAGGCATTGTAAGCGTGCCCTGAGCTTCATAGCACATTTCATCGACAACCGCGGCATATGGTTTAACTGTTGAATCAGGTTCGCCTACGATTTTCAAAGAGGCTGCATGTTCAAAAATATAAAAAATGACTAAACGCGCGACTGCCCGAAGATAACCTTTTCCAAGTACCGATTTTTCACCAAATAGAAAATGCCAACCTAAATCTAGTTCATGAGCAGAATAATAACGACTTAACCGATCTCGCTTACCTTCATAGATTTCTGTATACCCCACATCGTTTCCATCCATACCCACAATGAATAAACGATGATGATCATCAGCCAACTGTTTTTCAAAATAGACCTTAAGTTCGAGTTCAGATTTATTCAGTTGCCATTGTGGAATCACATGCGGTTCATGCATCCATTTATGTAATAAAGCCATATCATCAGGGTATTCCACTTGACGTAAATAAAACTGATTGCCATTCTCATAATATTCATAAAAATCTGGTAATTGCTGTGATAAAGTTTTCATCACTTTCACCTTTATTGTATTTGTTAGATTATTGAGCTTTTGACTCGTGTTAAATCTAGGTGCTACGCAGATAGATACACACTCTGCTCGGGCACGGTTTATCATGCAGGAGCAGGTGAAAATTGTGCTGTCCAATTTTTTAAAGTCTCTGGGCTTACAGGGTTTGCAATCAAATCTAGAACTACAGGTACTGGGCGTTCTGCTTCATCGTTATAACTGGTGGTAAATAGACGAACACGATTTAAGCAAACCTTATTGTATTGATTTCTAAATATCGCAAACTTTTCAATTCTTGCTGAAAACTCTGGATGTTGCTGATGAAACTCAGCAATCACATTCGATACGGTTTGCCAAAATTCAATCTCATGATATTGTGGAAAGTCCTGTAGAAATACATTACAGATATAGCGGTAATGCACCATAAATAAGCCAGTAAAAATAAAATGACTGAGGTCATGTGCTGAATGCCTCAATAAAATTTTAGCTTCATCAGGAAGATCCGCCAGCTCAGGAAAATCTTCATCGACAAGATTCATATCATCGATAAAGTCTTTGAGCACCATGGCCTTAGGCACCCCATTTTCATGAATTAACATGGTATTTTCACCATGTGGTGAAAATGCAAGTCCGTATTTATAAAGGCAAATCAGGAGCGGCTGAATACTGACGGTGATGAATTGTTTGAGCCAATCTAATGGTGCTAATGCTGAAGCTTGAATAAGCACAGTTAAAATGGAAAGCCCCTGAATATCACGATGTAATAAGGCAGCTTGTGATAAAACCTGCTGATGATATTCAACAAATGGATCTACGCTCTCACGCCATAAACAGCCAAATAACTCTTTGAATTGATAAGGTGCACCTTCAATGTGATCATAACAAGGTTGCTGAATGGTCAAAGTTGCAATCTCGCCTAAAAACACCACACCCGTTTTTTGTAAATCCACATCTTGTTTTAAAATATTTTTTAACCACGCTGTAACAGCAGGTGCAGCTAAATTTCTCTGAGTAGGCAATCCACGATAAACAGCGGTATTTAAAATACTCACTGGTAGTTTAATGTAATGACGTTGTGCATCTGATGTGTTACATAAAGTGCGAATTGACTGCATTGGTACATAATTATCCTGTCCAATTTTAAGTTCGACAATTTTTTGATCTACAATTTCATTGGCATAAGTTGGCACAATCCATTGGTGCCATTGCCAAGCATGTACAGGAACTAAATAATAATCCTCTGAATTTAAAGCAAGGTTTTGCATTTTTTCGCGAAATTCTAGCAATTCCTGCTCGCCAAACTCATGGCAATATAATTGCCCTGCATACCATTCAGTGGTAGAACGAAACTCTGCCAAATCTCGATGCACAGCCAGCCATAACACTTTGACTCTAGGTAAAATCTCAGGCGCTGAGTTCAAATAATCATCATAACCAAAACCCATTCGGCCCTTACTCATAATTAACCAAGGATGACCGCGCAACATCGCTTCGATTTGATAATGCGGTGCAGTCAATGCTGCTGCACTTGTTAGTCGATTTTCATCCAGTACATGAGCTTCGGCCAACCATGTATTGTTCATCTCTTTAATCAAATAGGCTTTGGTAAAGGGTTTAACCCCAACCTGATTGGAAAAAGCGGCAATAAATTGATGTAAATTCCAAGCGGGCATTCTGGTATCCAAATTTAAATCACGTACTGAACCTTCTTGAATCTGCCAATGACCCAATAAGTATTGTTGTGCATTAAACTGATAAATTCGGTCATCCAATGTCAATTGAAATACATCATTATCCAAGCTTTCAGCCTGAATAATTTCTTCATATAAAAACTCAGCGATTGCCATTTCAATCAAGCGTTGGCCTGCACTTCGCCATTGGTTCTGATTAATTTGTAACTGTGCAAAACTCATAAGCTGTTCTCAGTATTCGAATATTGTTGATGGTTTTGTTGATGCTGAGAATGTTGTGTATTGAGGCTTTGGGCTTTAAAATTCACATTTTTAACCAAATCTTCAACATGCTGAGCATGCACATGATGTTGTGTTGTGATGTTTTTCTGGATCACTTGGACTTGCGGATTTTGCAAAGGATCAAAATGTTGGAAACATTGTGGGGCTGTTGCTAAGTCATACAGTGCATAACCTATGAGTTGATTTGCAATTGTTGCCGCACGATAAGCGCCTAAACCCAAATCAGGGGTGACAACACCATGACTATACATATCCATGTTCTGAACAAAAATTTCACCAATGCCAGCATATTCGACAGCATAATTTGCTGAAATATTCCAATGTCCTTGTGGATTGGTTTTAATCCAGGGCTTCAGTTGCTTTAGAAATTTAAATTCAGGACAGCGATAGCCTGTAGCACAGATCACATAATCACTGTCTAGACTGAACTGATTTAATGTCACCCGATCTTGAAAAATCAGTCTAATTTTCCCCTGTTCCGTTAAAACAGCATCAATTAGGTTGGACTGACTGTGTAAATGCGTCGCTAAATCATTTCCAGCAAGATGTCGATGGTAAAGTTTCTTATATATTTCACGAATGGTTTGCGCACTGATTCCTTTATATAAAAGTGACTGTTTACTCAGTTGTAAATCTTTATTGAGGTCATCAAAGCAATGAAAATGTTGACTATAGTCTGGACTAAAATGTTCTAAAGCTAATGGTGTATATTCCATAGGGAAGAAACCATTGGCTCGAGTCAGCCAATTGAGATTGAATTTTGGTTGAGACACCTGATCAAATTGATATTGACGATCGAATAAATCTAAAAAGATTTCTGCCGCAGATTGCCCTGATCCCAGTACCACAACATTGCCTTGTAAATTTTTTGGCTGATGTTCTAAATAATGTGCTGAATGTTTACATCGCTCAGGATAGCTTTGAATCAATGTCTGCATGCATTGTGGGATATAAGGCACATTTCTCGCACCCAATACAATGTTTCGACAGCTATAGCGTTGATGAATTCCTCCCTGTATAACTAAAACTTCAAAGCCATAGTATTTGGGTACAATTTCTGTGACCACAGATAAATATTGAATATGTTCAATTTGTTCTGCAACCCATTGACAATAATGATTATATTCCTTACGAGGGATATGTGGCTGTTCTAAAAAATAGAACTTATAGAGTCGCTGTTGCGCTTTTAAATAATTTAGAAAACTAAATGGGCTGGTCGGATCTACCATAGAGACCAAATCAGCCATAAAAGGCACTTGCAACATACTATTTGGAAGCTGCATTCCTGCATGCCAATCAAACTGGGCTTGTTTTTCAAAAAACAAATATTTTAGCTTTGATTTTTGTTGTAACAAACTTGCTAAACTTAAGTTAAACGGTCCTAAACCCACAGCAATAAAATCAAGCATAAATTGCATCCTTCCGTTTTAGACATAAAGGATTTGGCAACTGAATATAAATTGATTGCTGTTCTACTGGCGCAATCAGTTCATCCAGCTCATATAAACGCGTGAGTAAATTCCCTTTATATGGCAAAGTTGGTTGATACAATAAGCCTTGTAATAAACTGCTGTCAGAATACTGTACATATAATTCCATCAATTTATCTTGTAATAGATCAATGAGTTGCTGTTCAGAAACACTACCTGTTGCACCAATTGCGTTGATCATGCCAAATAAAGTATTACCAAAAAAATAATAACTGAACCGTTCATCAACCAAAGATTTGTGACCAACAGCCTGCGCTTTCCCATCAAGCTCAGGGAATTCTTTTAATATTTCATTGGCATATTCTTCGATATAGAAAAAACCCTGATTGTCCCTGAGCCATAAATTCTTAGGATACGCATTTTCCAACTCTACCAATACATTCTGCTGATGTGACTCAAATGCCATCCCATAGTGATGATACAAATACATCAAGGGAACTAAGCTGATCTCTAAAAATCGCTCAAACCAATTTAAAGCAATTTTTTCAATACTTAGTTGCGGTTCTGCCTGTGCAATTTGTTCAAATAAATGATCAAAGCGATTTAAATTTTTTGCTGGATGATCTTGGCATAAGGAGGCAATACATGACACTTGCTGATGTCGATCAAATGGCTGATCTCTAAAAATGCAAATGGTTTCATTGACAATTGTTCCATCGATGATTAACGCAGTCCATGCGGGGTCATTTATTGCTTTCAATGTAGGACAAGATTTTAAAATCGACTGACCTATTCGCCCCTGCCAAAGTTGACGCGTGATTTCTCCACGATGACATTCTTTGGCTAAATTGACTCGGATGGAATTGGTAATCATCACGGATAGTGACGGTTTCACCATCCAAGGTGCTGAATAGCTGACCAATGTTCTGACGGATGTTGTTGCGGAAAAATGCCAAGCCTTTTCACCAAAATCAATCAGTTTTTTCTTAGCTTTTAATTCTTTATACCAGTCTTTAGTCTGTAAATAACGTGCTTGCCATGGATGCAATGTCAATAATTTATAGCTTGAATGTGTATGAATTAAATCTAATTCTGCTTCGCTCAAATACCATTGCATATGCTTTATGAGTTGGCTAGTAATTGGCTGATCTGATGTCGCACTTTCTGCCAGATATTCTGGTGCAACTAACCAGTAATACAGTTGTGTTTGACCCTTATGTTCTGGTGAGAACTTTAACCAATCTTCATGAACGAAACCTGTGCGGCTCTTAGGCGCTGGATGCATACTATGCCCAAGAATCAGTGCTTGCTCTGTCTGAATGAAATCTTGTTTGGCTTGAATTAATTGGTCAAAATCATATTGACGCTGCTTTAAAAACTCAGCTAAAGCATCTCGACTTTGTATCCATTTTTCAACCAATGATGCTGAATCTAAGGATTCAACAGCGTTTCGTACCAGTTCTTCCAGAAGTAAGCACACAATTGCAATTGGACTAAACCTTTGCACTTGTCCTTTATTAAAAATCTGTGGCAGTTTTTCTATTCGATGCCGCCCTACAAGACTCGTATATGCAAGTGGTACAAATAATTGGGATTGGATGGATTCCAGTGGAATCATTAACAACGTCAAGCCTTGGCTAAACGCAAGTTGAGTAGAGTTTTGCTGATACTTTTCTAGTAAAATTCTACCCCCAGTTTCTTGTGAGTATGCATTGATTAGGTGCTGCATCGCCAATCGGCTGGCAAGCTCTTTCATCTGACCATATCCTCTGTACAAGACTTTTTACTGCACTAAAAAGATCTAGAAATTTGATTTATGTTTTTCTTGGATCGTGTAGCTCTGCTTAACACAAAATAATGATAATCATTCTCATTTGTTAATGCAATTTTATACACTGCTTCTTTGTATAGATTTAACACTATGATTCTGTGAATATTTATGATGAATTGGTCTTTTTCTTATCGTTTATCTGTTAAAATTTTCAATTGTAATAAATGATAATATTCTCATTTAGAATTGAGAAATTTCATCGAAATTTCCATTTTAAGGGATTATTTAACAAATTTCATTGATCTATAAATTAACTAGTAGATTTTAATCTATAGCTTATTTATTGATTTATTGTGATATTTTTATGGGAAAATAAAAAATAGATTTAACAGCATACGGGAATTGTATCCTTTTTTTAAAATCATAACTCCTCTTTACCAGTTTTGCTGTTTTTTAGTATTTCTTCAGTGTAGTAACGTTTATTCAGAATGTAGTTTTGCTTGGGTAATCTCGTGAATACTTCACTTGAAAGCTTCATTATTCTTAATTTTATTGGGATTTGTACTTACGTGGTGTCGAAGTTAATCGATTAGAGCTTGAACAAAAGTCAAATGCGTACCCTTTTTATACTGCAACAATTATCATTAAAAATAGTATTAATGTAATAAACTCAAGAAAAACAATATAAAATATTGATTTTTTAAAATAAAAATCAAATAATTTTATCTGAGAAGCATAAGGTGTATTATCTTAATTTTAGATACAAAACTGAGCTATAGATTTTTATGTTGGAACATAGCGATATTAATTTACCGATTATTATTATTGGCGCTGGGATAGCAGGAATCGCATGCGCTAAAAAATTACAAGAAAATGGTAAAAAAGTTACCATACTCGAAGCGAGGTCTCGCATAGGTGGGCGCATAGATTCATTGCAATCTGATGCTAATGTTTTTGATTTAGGTGCATCATGGATTCATGGCGTTGAAGGTAATCCTATCTGGGAAATTACCCAAGAGAATCATATAGCAACAACTGTATTTAACTATGACAAATCGCAATATTTTCATGAAAATGGCTTGTTATTTTCTGACAAAGAAGTCCATGAATTTGAATCTTATGTAGAAGAAATAGAAAAGCAACTTTCTCAAACACAAACGCTATCGGCCCTCAACGCGACTGAAGAAATAATTTCTTCTTTACATTATTCAGGTAATACATTTTCAGAAGATTATCTTAAAAAATTATTATTTAACTTTTTCAACCGAATAGCAAATGATCCATTTGCGACCAATCTTGAGCTACTTTTATCGAATTATAAAAATTACGAAGGTTATTTTGAAGGCGATGAAGTTATTTTTCCCAATGGTTATGCTCAAGTTATAGACGTGCTTTCAAAAAAAATAGACATTCAATTCAATATAGATGTAAAAAAAATCATCTGTGAAAATGATTATGTAAAAATCATTGATTCCAATGATAATTTTTACATAGGTTCCCGCGTAGTGGTTACTGTCCCACTCGGAATCTTAAAGAAAAACCATATAGCATTTTATCCAGCATTACCTCATCACTATGCGCAATCTATTCAAGATATTGGATTTGGATCCTTCAATAAAGTATTTTTCGAATTAGAACAACCACTCTCTTTTAGATCAAAAATGCCGATAGACAAGATAAGTGATTTCTATTGGAATGAGCTTGGCTGTTTTAATATCCTAGACTTATCTGGAATTTATAAAAAACCAATTTATTTAATGCTGTTTGGAGGAAAGCAATCTGAGTTTATCGATAATTCAGCGGATCATGAAATATCAAACTTTATTTTTAGTAGCTTGCAAAAACAATTCAACAATATTCCCCATACACCTAAAAAACTCATCGTGACACGTTGGGGCTCCGACCCTTATAGTTATGGTTCTTTTAGTTTTCCCTCACTAAAGCACTCTGAAGATATTGTTAAAGTACTGCATCAACCAATTCAAGAAAGAATCTTCTTCTCTGGCGAACATTGTAGCTTGAAATATGCGGGTACTGTTCATGGCGCATATTTAAATGGCGATGAAACAGCTCAAAAAATATTAGCTGAAATACCACTTATTTAAGCCTAATCTCAGCCATGAAAAAACCTCCCTAGGGAGGTTTTTATAATGTTGTCTAGTGTTAGGCGCATTGATAATAGACTTCTTTCATAAGTCCTTTTTAAAACCATTAATCAACATAAAAGTACCCTCATCCTAGCCTTCTCCCAAAGGGAGAAGGAACTTTCAATACCAATATGATTCACTCCACATGATCATTTTTTGATTTATGAAAGATCTTTAATGTTATTGGCTATTTTTTGCTCAAAACACTTATAAATTAAAGCGCCAATCACAGCACCAACAATTGGTGCAACCCAGAAAAGCCATAATTGACTCAGTGCAGCTGTTTCAGCAAAGAAAGCCACTGCTGTACTACGTGCAGGATTGACCGAAGTATTGGTGACAGGAATACTGATTAAATGGATCAAAGTTAATGCCAAACCAATAGCAATAGGCGCAAAACCTGCTGGTGCACGTTTATCTGTAGAACCGAGAATTACAATTAAGAAAATAGCAGTTAAGACAATCTCAATTAATAATGCAGAAACCAAAGAATATTTTCCAGGCGATAAATCACCAAAACCATTTGTTGCAAATCCGCCCGTACCAGTGAACCCTACTTGACCTTGTACAATCAAATACAATATAAATGCCGCGAAAATACCACCTACGACTTGAGCGATAATGTATGGTGCTAAGTCTTTTGCATTAAAACGACCACCAACCCATAAACCTATACTTACTGCGGGATTGAAATGTCCACCTGAAATATGACCTAATGCGTAAGCACCAGTCAGTACAGTGAGACCAAACGCGAGTGCAACACCGACAAAACCGATACCCAATTCTGGAAAAGCTGCAGCAAGTACTGCACTACCACACCCTCCAAAGACCAGCCAAAATGTTCCAATAAATTCTGCAAAATATTTATTCATATTCATTACTTTTCTGTTCAATAAATCCAACCGGAATTTAGCAAAACAAGTCACACTTTAAAACAAAAATATGAATTATTTTACAAAAAACATAAGTAATTGATGAAATGACTAAATTTATAATTTTTATAGAACAAACCCTTCGATTGAAGGGCTTGTTAGACAAATTAAAATTCCAATTCAGAGGGGGAAGAAGGAATGATTTAATAAATCTATTCCTAATTATTAACATGTATATGGATTTATACAATCTTATTTAATAGAACACAGCATTCTAAAAATTTGAAGATAAATCAAAAAGCCCATCTGCGGGTGAACTCTTTAGCCGATTTATGGCAAAGAACTACTTATGATTAAAAAGCTGATCTGTTATCTTTTGATCAACTTTACTTCGATGTCCATTGTCAAAATATCGATCTACATGGCATCGTTTTGTATTTGTATCGCAGAATACTCCATTTGAGAAAGTAAATGCAGAACGATCAAAATCACCTTGTGAGAAAACTTTATTCGCTTTTTGGGTTCCTAAATATTGAGCCGTAAGTGATTTTGATACACCTTTCTTATTTACACAAATATATTGATCACAAATCACACCTTTTTAAGGTGAAACTAAACTTGTGCTGGTTTTAGCAATCGTTGGAAAACTGATGATTAAACAAGCGTAGCTGATGATATTCAATAATCCTTTAGAAATTTTCACTTTTAAACCTGCAAAACAATACAAAAAAATAAAGGAAAATTATAAGATTAATTAGATTTAAGATATACAAAAATTATGTTTAAACCTATATAAGAAAACACGTTAGGCTTCTTTTATAAGACATTTTTAAAATGATAAATCAACATAAAAGCCCCTCATCCTCGCCTTCTTTCAAAGTGAGAAGGCGATTTCAATAGCAATATGAATCACTCATTATAAACATTCATTCAGTTTAGAAATAATCTAGAGATATTATGATTAACAGCAGAATTATCGATAAAATCAAATAAGTATTGATATTATTAAAGCTCTTAAGATAATTTAACATTCGTCATTTCCCATAAGAATTTAATAAAATACTATATGGTTGACGGATTGATAAAAGACTAGGAAAAGAAAAGCAGACAAAAAAATACCATCGATAATAAAATTGGTTAAAAATGTTGCACGATGAAATTTAAATAAACTTGTAAAGCTAATAAATTAACAATTTTATATTCAAAAAAACTTAAATCACAAGTTAAGCTAATAAACAGCTTTAGCTATTTTAAATAAGTTCATTTTAAAAACCAAAATTTAGATTTATTGGCTATATAAAACTTTAAATCAGTAGTTCCACTAACTTTTTTCACTTATTTATTTAAAAATTAGCAACTTAAAAATACAGCTAAGTTTTTTTAGATATTGCTTGAAGTTAATTCAATTCATCAAGTTTTAAAAAATAATTCCTTTTGTCAGGCATATCGTTTTTTAAATGCTTTAAAAATATTTTAGCAGTTTCCTCAGATACATCCTCTCTTAGGCAACGTTCAACAAAAGATATATCTACAAATTCATCTGCTAATCCAGCACGACCAAGATCTAAAAAGTAAATTTCACCAGATTTATCTATAAAAATATTACTATCCGTGATATCGCCATGAGAAAAAACCAATCTTTCTTCAACACGAGTCTCATTTAACTCATTCCAAAGACTTATGTAAGTTTTATGGTCTCCCCATAATTCAGCCTCAAAATCATCTTGATCTATCTCGTCAAGGAGTTGGTTATCAATAAAAAATTTTGACTCTTTTAACCGATGATCAATGCTTGAAATAAATGGGCAATCAATAATAGCAACTGCATTTAACTGATTGAGTGTCTCCTTATAGATAGCAAGCAATTCTTGCTCTGTTAAAAAAAGCGCTGAAATTGGTTTTGCATTGATCGCTTTAGTGATCATGAATTCAAACTGCTCATCCTGAAAAGTCATGATGAGTTCAGGCACCTTTAATTTATCAGAGAGCCAACTCAACATTTTCGCTTCACGAGAGACACTGTATGTGGTCTCTGTATATAAAGTGCTAGATCGCTTAAGAAAAAAAGTTTCATTATTTCGATTAAAAGAATAAACATCCGATGGCGACTGACCAATTTTATTTGGCTCTAAAACGCTGTTTCCAATAAATTGTTGAATAATATTAGGCAATTCCATCAAGTTTTCCTTTTATTCAGCATTAAAAACCTCGCAAATGCGAGGCCTAGTAAATAGATGATCTTAATTAGGTTCACTGTAGCAAAAATATGGCTTATTCCCTATAGAGGGTCAATGCTTCAAACTTTTGTCATTACCTCTCAATTGCATAAATAGCGCTAGGCTTAAGGAAAATGGGTTGCTGTATTTCTCTGTCTCAAATCTCAAGAATAAGCTAGAGCAGAATATTAGACAGCAGCAAGACCTCAGGATGCAGACAAATCGCGGAGTAGTTGCTCCAAATCCTGTTCGCCTACTTTTGTTTGAGCACCTGCCTGCAAGCCGCCACGAATGAGTTTTTCAGCAGCCGGACGCGCAAACAGACCAGCCCATGCCTTGTGCTCTCGAAGGAAGTCTTCACTTAAATCCGCTGGTGGGATTGCTTTCTTTGCAGCGGCGATGACCCCTTCAGGTAAAGCTGCAATATTTGTGGCGATGCGATGAACAAAAGCGTCTAACTCATTTGCCGGAAGCGCACGATTTACCCAACCATATCGTTCGGCTAGCAAAGCTTCAATAAGGTCAGCACCAAGAATTACCTCTAATGCACGCCCCCGTGTCATACGCTGTGAAAGATATTGAGTACCACCACCGCCAGGAATAATCCCCATCAATGCCTCACATTGGGCGAGACCAGCGCGCCCAATAGCAGCAAATGCCATGTCCACTGCTGCCACAAATTCAGCACCGCCACCACGCGCCAAGCCTTCGAGCTTAACAATTGTCACTTGCGGCTGTGCCTGAATCATCTCTCCCAAAGCCTGAAATGGATTCAATCCATTAGGTACATCTTTTGCGAACTGGTCAAAAGCGTTTGGCTCATCAATTAAGGTCATGTCTACATGAGCGATGAAAAACTCAGGATCGGCGCTTTGGAACACGATTACACGTGTTTGTGGGTCATCACGTACCTGAGTGAGAAAAGCTCGAATATCACTCATCAATGCAACATCCAATACATTAACTGGTGGATTGTTAATGCTGACAGTCGCCACACCTCGATCATGCTCAATGTGAAGTGTGGAATAAGTTGGAATGGTCATCATATACCCTTGATTTTAGCTGTGTGCAATCATGGTATCTTATGTATACTTAGTGTCAATTACGCACCTTAAGCATCCTAAGTATCTTGGAGCATACCTATGAACCCTGATCACGATCCAATCTACCGTGCCGACTGCCCAAGCCGTGCCATTCTCGATCAAATCGCAGATAAATGGTCAATGCTGGTTTTGATGGTGTTACATGAACCACGCCGCTTCAACGCCATCAAACGGCGTCTTGATGGTATTACCCAACGTGTATTGACACAGACACTTCGCAAGTTAGAACGCAATGGTATGCTGACACGCACCGTTATAGATGGGAAAACGCTAGGGGTGGAATATGCCTTGACGCCACTTGGTCAATCACTCAAATTGCCTTTTAACGCGCTCTACGACTGGACCGTCGAGAATATGGATACCATTCAGGTGTGCCAATCTCACTATGACCAATCTGATGATATTATTCGCACAGCTACCACCCAGCAATCAGGCATAACACTGAAATAACGTGTGTAGTCGCTAGCTAAAAATATGAGAACTTGGCTTGCTCGTCCAAAATCTGATGAATATGGAAAAGATTATTTAGGTTTTAAAACTACCACCTGTTTTGCTTACTTAATTTTGTTCCACTTTCATCTATACAATAAAAACCACCGCAAAGGTGGTTCATATCTTGAATTAATGACTGTAATCTTTGTCTTTAATTTTCAGTTCTATTGCCTTAGTGGAGTCAATATTTTTGTGACTAATATAGTGAATAACAGTTTTTTTTAAATTTAACGCTAAAAACACATCTCATTCATCAACAATATCAACAAAATTTGCACCCAACACCTTGGCTAAATTTTGAGGTTTCACCCCAATGTCTAAACCACGTTTACCACCACTAACATACATCATTGCTAATGCTGTTGCGCTAGCATCAATCACCGTTTTTAAACGCTTTTTTTGACCTACAGGACTGATTCCACCGACTAAATATCCAGTTAAACGCTCTGCATCTTTAGGATCAGCCATATGTAGTTTTTTACAAGCAAAGGCACTCGCCACTTTCTTTAAATTTAATTGATGATTTACAGGAAGTATCGCAACAAAATAGTTTTTATCATCTGTCACCATCAACGTTTTAAACACTTCTTCAACATTTAAGCCTAATTTTTCAGCAGCCTCTAAGCCAAAACTTTTTGCATTTACATCATGTTCATATTCATGAATTGAAAATTCAATTTTATTTGATTTTAAAACTTTGCAAGCAGGTGTCATAGAATAAACAAGATCAAAATTAAGAAGACTTTTGAATTATATGACTATTTATATAAATTTTAAAATAACAATACAAATTTAAATGGTGAAAATTAATACTTGTAAAATCATGGATAACTTGATTAAAATCCTGTCATATACCTTATATTACTAGAACAATGCCATCAATCTATCAATTAAAACCAGCATTTCAAAACTTACTGCGCCCTTTTGTTCAAAAGCTTTTTAATATCGGAATCACGGCAAATCAAGTCACCTTGTTAGCGATGTTTATATCGCTCGGTTTAAGTTTTTTTCTATACCAGTATTATCTGAATCATGCTGTAAATGGGTGGTTATTGCTCTTTCCCTTGTGGATGTTGCTACGAATGGCTTTTAACGCCATCGATGGAATGCTTGCTCGTGAATTTAAACAACAATCCAACTTAGGTGCATTTTACAATGAATTGTGTGATGTTATTTCGGACACAACCCTCTATCTATGCTTGATTGCTTTTGGCTTTATCAGTGCAAAATTACTGTTATTGATTGCTTTCCTTGCAATTCTAAGTGAATACACTGGTGTAATGGCGCCACTGATTGGGCAAGAACGTCGTTATGATGGCCCAATGGGAAAAAGTGACCGTGCATTTTGGTTTAGTTTAATCACAGTCATGATTGTCACCGTGCCATTATTCACTACAAATTTACAACTTCTCGGCTTAATCTGTAATGGCATACTCATTTTAATTGGTCTGCTGCTTAGTTTAACCATCTATAACCGAATTAAAAATAGCTTAAAAACAGCTTTATAAAACAGTTTCATATTTAGGGTAAATTCGTATGTATAACAACAGTCATCACACCTTTAAGAGTCATGATGGAACAGAATTGTTTTATCAACATTGGGCAACCAACTCACCAAGAGAAACAAAAAAAGCCATTCTTCTATTTCATCGCGGACATGAACATTCAGGACGTATGGCGCATTTGGTCAAGGAACTCAATTTAAGTGATTTTGATTTCTTTGCATGGGATGCCCGCGGTCACGGCGATTCCCCTGGTGAACGTGGTGATGCACCTAGCTTCTCTGCATGTGTAAAAGATATTCAATATTTTGTCCAACATATTGAAGAAAACTATGGTATCGACGCCAAGAATATTGCTGTGGTTGCACAAAGTGTAGGTGCGGTATTAGCCGCAACATGGGTACATGATTATGCGCCTAAAATTCGCGCCTTGTGTCTCGCTTCCCCTGCTTTTGATATTAAGCTTTATGTGCCATTTGCCGAGCCTAGTTTAAGAGTTATGGAAAAAATTCGCGGTAATTTTTTCATCCAAAGTTATGTTAAAGCCAAAATGCTGACCCATGATGAAGAACGTGCCCAAAGCTATGATACCGATCCTAAAATTGCTAAAGCCATTTCGGTGAGAATGTTGCTTGGGCTCTATGATGCTTCTAAGCGAATTGTTGCCGATTCACAAAACATCTTTTTACCAACTCAAGTGTTATGCTCAGGTTCAGATTTTGTGGTTTTTCAAAAACCGCAACGTGAGTTTTACCAAAAGCTTCCGCATCCTAAAAAAGAATTACATATTTTAGATGGCTTCTTTCACGATACTTTAGGTGAAAAAGATCGCCATATAGCAACAGAGAAAATACGCCGATTTATCCAGCAATGTTTTGCGGTTGAATATCAAGCTCCAGACGTTTTAAATGCGGACAAAATTGGTCCAAGTTGCGCTATAGCAGAAGATCTCAGTTCGCCATTACCCGCTAAATCAATTAAAAATGCATTTTGGGAAATCACCAAAAAGAATCTAAAAATTGGTAGCCATTTATCTAAAGGCTTAAAAATTGGTGAAGACACAGGCTATGACTCTGGAAGTACTTTAGATTTTGTCTATCGTAACCAATCTGAAAGTAGCAATCCTATTGGCAAAATCATTGACCGCCAGTATTTAAATGCGATTGGTTGGCGTGGAATCCGTGTTCGTAAACAAAACATTGAACATTTGGTTCAGAAATATGCAGATATTCTGATTAAAAAACGCAAACCATTGAAAATCATGGATATTGCATCTGGTCATGGACGTTATATTTTAGATGCTGTGGTTCAATTACCAAAACGACCAGATTCAATCTTATTGCGTGATTATAGCGATATCAATGTACAAGCTGGTCAGCAAATGATTGCAGCACGTGGACTGAATGACATTGCTGAATTTGTTCAAGCAGATGCATTTGATACACAGTCTTTGGCCTCTGTTAAACCAAAACCATCACTTGCTGTAGTTTCTGGTTTATATGAGTTATTTGCAGACAATGATTTGCTACGTCAATCACTTGAAGGCTTAAGTAAAGCAATCCTTAAAGATGGTTATTTGATTTATACCGGTCAAATTTGGCACCCACAGCAAGAATTTATTGCGCGTGCACTAACCTCACATCGTGAAGGTGATGCATGGGTAATGCGTTTACGCTCACAAGCGGAAATGGATGCACTTGTTGAAGCTGCTGGCTTTAAAAAGGTCGACCAATGTATTGATGAGTTTGGAATATTTACCGTCTCAGTCGCACAGAAACTTTGACACCATGTAATCAAGTTAGGATCAATCAAATGTGCAAGGATGCACACTTAACTTAGAAATGGATTAAAGAATATGTACACACTTGAAGATATGCGTAGATTTCCACTTTGGCCTAAAAACCAATTCCGTCTGAATTATGATGTAGATTTTGATGGTGATAATTATGAATGGCGTGAGTGTGTAACACATATTTTAAATGTATTAGAAAAAATTTATCCTATTAAGGTCATTTCAGAACCGCCTTTCGAACCATATGAAGATTTTATTGAACTTACATATTTAATTGGCGATGAAAAAATAACTATAGGAAATGATTTTGCATTTTCTACAATTTGGATTCAAGCAGATAGCGTAGAATTAGCTTTGGAAATTAAAAATATCCTTTCTCAAGAGGTTCCTCTACCTAAAGAAAGACTTTTAAAACCAAATCATTCGATAACTGAAATGAATACTCTATCTGATTCTGAATCACATATTACGGATAGAGAGATTGTTTCTGATTATTCTAAAAATCTCCAACCTTATCAACCTAATAAAATTTTTATGAGCAATAATCTAATCAAAGAAACAGGGACTTGGAAATGGGGCATACTTTGTTTAGTTTTTCTTGCGCCTTTCTTTTTCCTCACTTATGGCTTTGCAAATCAATATGCATCAGGTCTGAGTGATGTTCCAAGTATTGTCTTTGCTTGGGAAAAGCATATTCCACTTTGGGCTTGGACAATTGTACCGTATTGGTCAATTGACCTGTTTTACGGCCTCTCCTTATTACTTTGTTGGAACAAATTTGAGCTTAAACAACAAGCGCTTAGGCTATTTTTAGCGCAAGTCATTTCGATTAGTTGCTTCTTACTGTTTCCTTTAAAGTTTAGTTTTGAACGTCCACCTTTAGATGGTTTTTTCGGTCTATGGTTTGATATCCTCATGGGCTTTGATAAGCCCTTTAATCAAGCGCCCTCATTACATATTGTTTTGCTGATTATCCTTTGGGATTTCTATCGTCGCCATGTATTTGGGGCATGGAAACATGTGGTCGATTTTTGGTGTGTGCTGATTGGAATCTCTGTACTCACGACATGGCAGCATCATTTTATTGACCTTCCCACTGGAATACTGGTTGGCGCTTTATGCTTATGGTTATTTCCAATTTCAGTAAAATCCCCATTTAGAAAAGATGGACTGCAACTGTTAACAGCAAAGCATTTAAAGCTTGGTAGTTATTACCTTTGTGGCTCAGTGATTTTCTTTATCTTAGCATACGAGTTTAGACCTTGGGGATTGTGGCTAATTTACCCCGCTGTGAGTCTATTTATCGTTGCACATAGCTATAGTTTTGTACGTCCACATTTTTTTCAAAAACAAGAAAATGGTAAAATGACGGTTGCTGCGCAAATACTGCTTGCGCCTTATTTAATCTTTGCTTGGCTTAATAGTCGTATTTGGACCAAAAAGCATCCCGAAGATTCTTTTATCATTCAACATGAACTTAAAAAAATCTATATTGGAAGAATTCCAGTACAACAAGATCACCACCAATACAATGCAATATTTGATTGTGTTGCTGAGTTACCCCTAAATCATGCAACGGCATATCAGCAATATCTCAGTCTAGATTTGATTCCATTACAAGCCAATCAGCTTGAGTTTGCCGTAGCACGATTAAATGATTTGATGTCGAAGCTTGAACACAGCTCTACCCAAAATATTCTGATTTTTTGTGCCTTAGGTTATTCAAGAAGTAGCGCTGTACTCACTGCTTGGCTGATTCAACAAAACCAAGATGCCAATATTGATGAAATGGTAAGCATTATTCGTAAAGCTCGCCCTTGGGTGGTATTAAAACAAGCCCAACTGGAAGAATTAGAAATTTACCATCTAAAACTGAAAGGTTTAGCGCCATGAAAATGAATTTTTATGTGGTTGCGCAACTGTTATCAGCAACCACAGCTATATTGCTTTCAGGTTATTTGGCTTTTGCGTTATCTATTTTTGCCATCCTGTTCAAAGGCTGGCAATCCATTGAGTTTTGGACGTTCATTGTCATTACATTGTTATTATCTGGGTTTCATCACTATCTCTCATTTCGAGTTAAGTTTGATACTCAACTCATTAAAATGATTGCACGAGAATCACAAACTGAATCTATTGAAAACTTAACCCTGCAATTTGATCAAACCCTAGTGAGTATGAAATTGATGTCCGCATCTAAAGCAGAACGTGATTGGTCACAGCGTTTTGCAGGATGCTTTAAACTTTTAAAACTTCAAATTGCTTTATTATTGATACAATATCTGGTTTTAATAATTTTGATTTCTAGAGTTATTTAAAGCTATTTTAACCTCAACTGATACAGTTTTAGCTGCTATATTCAATTGGTATCGTATGATGGTTTGAATCGTCTTAAATCAAGGAAATTCTCAGCTTCTCAGCAGTGAAGATCTTGAAATGCTATAAAATTCTTCTATGATTCAAAAAAAAGAAATGATAAATTTATAAAAGGAGACCAAGCTTTTTACTTTTTATTCAAAACTAAGGTTGGTTATATTTTTATTTTAGTCACTTAAAAAGTAGAATTTTGTACTTTAATCACCCTATTATACAGCTTGCCCCACAATAAAATGCTTCAATATCAATCGGCTTAGAGAATGAATCAACTACCTGAACAACGTTCCGAACAAGATAAAGAGTCATACAATAAACCGTCTTTAGAGCAAAAGACTCAACACTTAGATTCATCTAATGGAAATTTAGCATCACACTCTATTGCTCGCTTTATCGCATTTTTGACACGCCGTGGCGCACGACTCTTAACTGGTGCTCGTAGCTTGTGGGTTGGTTGTCAGCCTGAGATGAAACAACGTATTTACTATGCCAATCACAATAGTCATATCGACTTTATCTTATTGTGGTCCTCACTTCCCAAACTGATGCGTCGTAAAACTAAACCTGTTGCTGCTTCAGATTATTGGCTGAAAGATGGCTTTAGACAATTTTTAATTAAAGACACCTTTAATGGTGTTACCATTCAACGTAATCGCGAAGATAATGCAGACCCTTTACAACCTGTGAAAGACGCTCTTGCTCAGGGTTATTCCATTATTTTTTTTCCTGAAGGTACTCGAAATCTTGATGATGATCTTGAGCTATTGCCTTTTAAAAGTGGCCTCTATAACTTACATAAACAATTTCCTGAGATTGAGATTGTCCCTGTTTGGATTTCAAATCTAAGACGTGTCATGCCAAAAGGTTCTTTTGTTCCTTTGCCTTTACTGTCTACCGTATGCTTTGGCTTTCCTTTAGAACAACATTTAGAAATGGATAAAGCCACATTTATAGATTATGCACAGAAGCAGCTATTACAATTAAAAGAGGTTGAGAATCAATGATTTTAGATAATCTAAATAAAACCTATCTTTTATTTGGTATTTTTGCGGGAATTTTAGTTTTTGCATCTAGCGTGGGCTTTATTCTCAAGCAAAAAGCTGGGCAAAAACCCTCATCAGTGATTGATAATTTAAACGCACGAATCAATGCTTGGTGGGTGATGTTGATCGTCATTGGCGCAGCAATCCTATTGGGTCAAACTGCATTTATTATCTTATTTGGGATTATTTCCCTGTTTGCTCTACGAGAATTTACCAGTCTATTGCCGACACGGCGTGGTGATTATTTCCCTTTACTTATCGCCTTTTATTTTGTTATTCCCTATCAATATTATTTGATCTATATCGACTGGTACGGCTTATATTCAATTTTTATTCCACTTTATGTATTTTTACTGATTCCAATAGCCAGTCTAAAACAAGAAGATACCAAACACTTCCTTGAACGTAGTTCTAAAATTCAATGGGGACTCATGGTCTGTGTTTTCTGTATTTCCCATGTTCCTGCATTACTCAATTTAAAACTAAATGGTTTTAAAGGTGAACCGATTTGGTTAGCAATCTGGCTGATTATGGTTGTTCAAGCATCCGATGTTTTGCAATATGTCTGTGGTAAGCTTTTTGGAAAGCACAAGGTTGCACCGGTCTTGTCACCATCAAAAACAGTTGAAGGCTTAGTGGGTGGTATTGTTTTAGCCACAGCTTTAGGTGTTGCTATGGCATGGCTTACTCCATTTAGCTATCTACAAGCTGCATTGATAGGACTGGTTGTGTGTATCTTTGGCTTTTTCGGTGGTTTGGTAATGTCTGCCATCAAACGTGACCGTGGTGTCAAAGATTGGGGACAGTTGATTCATGGTCATGGTGGAATGTTAGATCGGATTGATTCTATCTGCTTTTCTGCACCCATCTTCTTTCATATTTTAAGATATTGGTGGAGTTAGTGAATAAACATGATTGTGAGAGATATAGATGAATTACAAAATAATATTTACAATGCTCTGTGTAGGTTTTGGTCTGCAAGGGTGCAGTTTATTTAATCAGTCTGAATGTAATAATCAACAAGTGACTGATCGTGTAAAAAAACTCTACTCAAGTCAGGTAAATATCAATTTTGGATCAAAATTAAATCAACTTACTCAACAATTTAATCCAAATGCAAACACAACAACAAAAACCATACCTTCTATAGAAGGAATCACTTTAACTAAAATAAAGCGATTAAATCTGGAAAAATTACAGGCTGATAAAGACAATCAGGATTCACAAAATCTAATCGATTTGATTACTGATCGCTTTGAAGGTGCGCAATATATTTGCCAAGGTGTAATTCAACAAGAGATTAGCACCAATGTACTTGCTGATATGACCAAAGAACTTTCAGGTGAAAACTCAAATGTGATTGAAGGAAATAAATTAAATATTCCAGTAATTTATGCTCTGTACCAGCACAATGGAAATCAACAATTTGAAGTCCAATATACTGCTCAGAATCCATTGCATTTAATGTTGGCAATAATGTTACAGAAAAAACAAGCAAAAATGACGAAATAACGCCTAAATAGCAAGCAACCAGAAGCTTAAGATACAAATCACGAATAAATCTACCAATTTTCATAGATTGACAGGTTTAAATCAGCTACTTAACATCAGGGCAATCTTGGATACATAGCATTGGTTTTATTTTGAATTTTCAGTATCAGTTAAAAATAATTTTTACAGTGGGCTTAACACTTGCGATCACAGCATGTTCGTCTTTGGGTGGTGGCTCTGTGCAAAAACGTGCTGCTAAACTTTCGACTGGAATCCAAAAAGCCTATTCTGTCTCTCCCGATGTTGCCAATCGTGTATCCCCAATGATTGTACAAAGTGCGGATCAGTATGATGTAGATCCTTTACTGATTGCAGCGACCATACGTCAAGAATCAAGCTATCGGAGTTATGTCACCTCTCCATCTGGTGCTGTTGGGCTTACCCAGATCATGCCGCGTTATTGGCAACAAGCCTGCCCTGGTGATTTGTTTGATGAATATACCAATGTGCGCTGTGGCACCATGATCTTGGCTAAATACAATCAAAGTGCAGGAAGCTGGAAAAAAGCTTTAGCCTACTACAATGTTGGACCCACAAATTACCAATCAAACCGTAAAATGAAACGTCAAGGTAAACGATACGCGAAACAAGTCAAACAACATGAAAAACAGTTAAAGTCTTCTTTATAGAGATTTAAGAATAGAAACTGAATATCAATAAAATAAACCCACTCTTGCAGATACTTGAGCGGGTTTATTTTTTAGTCTATGACAATAATACACAGCATAGATATAGACGATTTAATTTAAACTTAATCTGCTGAAATATCTTCAAACAAAACGGAAGACAAATAACGTTCACCCGCATCTGGAAGAATCACCACAATGGTTTTACCTGCATTTTCAGGACGAGCAGCTAATTGTGCTGCAGCAGCTAAAGCCGCACCACTAGAAATACCGACAAAAATACCTTCTTGAGTGGCACTTTGACGGGCAAAATCAATCGCTTCTTGGTTGTCGATAGCAATAACTTCATCAACTAAATCTAAATCCAAGTTTTTCGGAATAAAGTTTGCACCAATCCCTTGGATCTTATGTGGCCCAGGCGTTAAAGTTTCACCACGTTTGGTTTGTCCAATAATTGGTGAATCTGCGGGTTCTACAGCAACGGAGTAAATCGCTTGCTGCTTGACCTTTTCAAAATAACTTGAAATACCTGAAATGGTACCGCCAGTTCCGACACCAGCAACAAGGATATCGACTTTACCACCAGTGGCTGCCCAAATTTCCGGACCAGTTGTTGTCTCATGTATTTTAGGATTGGCTGGGTTTTCAAATTGTTGCGGTAAATAATATGTTTCAGGTTGTTCAGTTGCTAAACGTACTGCCTCATCAACTGCGCCTTTCATACCTTTTGCGGGCTCAGTTAAAATTAAATTTGCACCCAACGCTTTTAATACTTTACGGCGCTCTATACTCATACTTGCTGGCATAGTTAAAGTGATGGCATAACCTTTTGCCGCTGCTACAAATGCCAATGCAATACCAGTATTCCCGCTGGTTGGTTCTACAATATGCATGCCTTTTTTCAAAAGCCCCTTCGCCTCTGCATCTGCAATAAGTGCAGCACCAATTCGATCTTTAACAGAAAAAGCAGGATTACGACTTTCAATTTTTGCTAAGACCGTTGCGCCACCTGTAATAAGACGATTGATACGAATAAGTGGTGTATTCCCAATTGCCTCAGCATTATTAGAATAAACAGCAATACCTAAGTTTTCAGTTGCTGGAAAATTTGGATCTGTAGACATGACCTTTCCTTGAATTTAAATGAATTTATATTAATCTATCATAATGCTTTTCTATGAAACTTTGATATTGAGTAACTGAATTTAATTATACCAATATCGAAATAGTTTATTGATAAAAATCATAAGTTTAGTTTTTAGGCAAAGTGTTTGACCGATTTGTCGTCAAATCAAACTATATATTTGTATATTATTTCAAGCATAATAACGATATGACTCATATTTAGAGAATATTATGGCAAGCAATGCTTATCAAAAATTTTATCGTCAATTTACAAAAAAAATCTTAGATAAAATCGTCAGCCCACAAGTTTTAGGCGATACAAAAACTCTTGAAAATACAGTTAATGATCCAAACACAGCTAATTTTCCGATTTGCTATGTCATTCAAGATGACTCAACTTCAAATAAAGTCTTGATCGACAATGAAACAGAAAAAAGAAAACTCAGCCCTGCTTTTGCGCCACTTAATCTAGGGGCAGATTATCAGGAAGATGATCGTTTTATCACTTTAGAACCAACCAAAAGCAATGCTTCTGCATACTACCCAGATAAAATTATTCGCTTAGTCGAATATTTATTGAAACATCCTGAGCAAGATGTGCTTTTAGTACCAACAACGATTTTATGGGGACGTGCACCAGAGAATGAAGATAGCTGGTATAAAGCATTGATGACCGATGCTTGGGCTAAACCAACGGGCATTAAACAAGCACTCAACATTACCCTGTATGGCCGTAATAATTATATTGAATTCCATCAAGCAGTTTCTTTACGCCAGTTAATTAACTCAGCCATTGAACTCACACCCAATTTTTCACCAGCACACTATGTGGTGACTGAGCTCAATAAACAATTTAATGGCTATAAAGAAGCAATTCTTGGTCCTGATATTTCAGATCGTCGCAATGTGATTAACAAACTCATGCTGAGTGATGCGGTCAAAGAAGCCATTCTCAATGAAAGCATTCATAAAAAAATCAGCATCAATGAAGCCGAAGCACTCGCGCATAAATACCTCGATGAAATCGTTTCTGATTTTTCTTATTCGACCTTACGCTTTGCTGAAATTGCTTTAACTAAATTGTGGACCCAGCTCTATGACGGTATCGAAGTACATAATTTCGATACGGTTCGTGAACTTGCCAAAGATTATGAAATTGTCTATACCCCTTGTCATCGTAGCCACATTGACTATTTGTTATTGTCTTATGTGATTTATAACCGTGGCTTGATGGTTCCCCATATTGCAGCAGGCATTAATTTAAATATGCCTGTGGTTGGGCAACTGATGCGTGGTGCAGGTGCATACTTTATTCGACGTAGCTTTAATGGTAATGCGCTTTATACCGCTGTCTTTAAAGAATATATCTACAGTATGCTCAATCGAAATACACCGATGGAATACTTTATTGAAGGTGGTCGTTCTCGTACTGGACTTTTATTGCCGCCTAAAAAAGGGATGCTCGCAATGACCATCCAAAGTTATTTGCGTGGGAATAGTAAACCGATTGCCTTTATTCCGACTTACTTTGGATATGAAAAACTGATCGAAGGCAGTTCATACATAAAAGAGCTGGGTGGGCAGAAAAAACAAGCTGAATCACTATTTGGACTACTTAAATCTATTCAAAAAATTGAAAAAGTCTTTGGTGTTGTCCATGTCAATTTAGGTGAACCGGTTTTCCTTGAAGAGATCTTAAAAAAGAACAATGCTCCACAACGTGTTGCTTTGCATGAAGAGATACCTGAGTCTGTTAAAGCCACGGTCAATGATGTTGCATTTGATATTTTGGAAAATATCAATAAAGCCGTGGTGATTAATCCTATTAGTTTGATTTCTCTGGTCTTGTTAAATGCACCAACGCATGCTTTGGCAGAGCGTGAAGTATTGGTACGTTTAGAACAATTCCGTAATCTACTCAAACAGCATCGTTATGATGAGCGTATGCAAATCACTGAGCTTTCCAACACAGAAATCATTCAATATGCCATGAAGCTTAAACAAGTTGAATTGATTGAGCATGATAATGAACGTTGGGTGAAAGTCAGTGATATACAGGTGGGCCTGCTTAAGTATTTCAGTAATAACATTCTGCACACGTTTATACTGCCAGCACTCATTGCTAAAGTATTGCGCGTTGAAACAGAGCAGCAGCTGTTTGAGATTTCAAAATCTGATTTATATACCCAAGTCATCGAACAATACCCACTTATTCAAAAAGCCTTCTTTTTAAAATGGGATGAATCTGAGATTGAGAGTGAAATCACACAAATTGTTGATTATTTTGTTGCTGAGAAATTAATCACACTTGAAGCAGATCAAAGCATTAAGATTTCAAATGCAGATCCTAAAATTCGTTTACTTTCAGCCTTTGCTCATTTGTATGATGTCAATGTTGTGAAAGAACCTGAAAAAGAAAGCAAAGAGAAATAATCTTTTAAGCTTTGACGGTGATCCGCAATAAAAAAGTTCCTTCAACCATTTGGATAAGGAACTTTTTTTATAAGCGTATATAGCTCATAGAAATATGACTAATTGATTTACTTTAAAGCAAAAAATGATTTTTAGTTATTACTTAGACGTTTTTCTTAGTCCGTTTTAAATGCAATAAAACCATGATAATTCAATACTTGAGCAAAGTTTTCCACACGCTTAAAACCTGCTTGCAAATACAAAGCGCTCATTTCATCAACAGAAATTAAAGCAAAATCTTGTTCAATACGATCTGCCATAAGTTGCGCCTGTTTTTCTGTTAATCCTGTTGCTAAACTCAGATTTTTTAAAGCTTGTAATTGTTTGGCATTCGAAATTTCCATCAATTCATAACTTAAACATAGACCAGTACTGCTTAGGTGATTTGCAATATCTTTTAAAAATTGTGCTTTTGCATCAACTGGAACAAAATGTGAAACCAAGATAGCCAAAACCACATCAAAATTCTCATCGACTTGTTTAAGAACAGATGTATCACCTTGCACAAACTGAATTCGAGAACAAAGCCCTAAATCTGCTATATGTTGTTTGGCTTTATCAATCATATTTGCTGCAGGATCGATTGCTGTAAAATTCCAATGAGGAAATTGCTCAGCCAAATATTGCAGTTCATAACCTGTACCACATCCCACAACTAAAATCTTCGCTTGAGTCGATACATAGCTCTTTAATACAGCATGGACTTGTAAATGTATCAGTTCATAACCGGGAATTAATTTACGAATATGTACATCATATCCTTCAACTACAACTGGATTATTAAAGTCCTTTGCCATTTCTTTAAGCCTTGCAATGATGATTAATATTATTCCTGAGGATGTTTGACTTTCACTGCTTGTAAACAAAAATCAGCGATTTGTTTTACAAAATACTCTTTATAACTTTTATCAAAACGCTTGGTCTTGGCGATACTTAAAGGTTCAATCACAACAAAAGTCATTGCACCCACGATGCACAATGCGGTGGTGTTTAGATCCTCAAAAATAAACTCGCCTGAATGACGTCCTTCGATCAAAATTTTTATAATACTTTCTTTAATCAATTGCTTACTTTGAAAACGTTCTAACTCAAATTGAGGATCGACAGGTTCAAATAATAAAGAATAAGACAGTCGAGGGCTGTTCATTGCCCTTTTTACAAAGGTTGTAACGGCGCGATCTAGTTTTTCTAGCGCGCTGAGTTGGGTATGTGCAATATCATTGAGAATATTGACTTCGATATGAATCGCCGCATTTAAAACTTCAATCAGTACCTGATTTTTATTTTCAAAATAACGGTAGACCAGACCACTTGATACGCCTGCCCGATCCGCAATCGCTTGAATTTGTGCATCTTTAAATCCTCCTTGTGCAACCAGTTCTCGTGCAGACAATAAAATCATCTCGCGGTTCTGTTGCATTTTCTCTTCCATGACAGAGGATCTTTTATAGTTCATAGCGATACGTAAATTCCATTCCAAATAAACTGGCAGCGAATAGTTTACCCTGTTGGTACTACAAGGTAATTCAGATTAAATACTAATAAATTTTGCAGCAATAAGCTATCTACCCAGATCGCTTCATTCAATATTTAATAAATCATTGATCAACTTAGTTATCTTGTTGAGGTTATTTTGTACTATTGCTGATCTATCAATTCCTGATCAATCAAAGCAGTCATTTTAAATTAATTCGGTTGGAAAATAATCTTTTTTAAATCAGCGATTGATCCTTCAATATTCATCAATGATCTAAGGCAACTTCTTAAGACAATGCACATATGAATTGTCCGATAATCCCCCCTTAAATTGGTCATTACACCCCTTTATTAAATCCAGTAAAAATGATTCACTAAAATCATAAAGCTTTCAGATAAAACTTAAATAAACTAATAGCTTAACTTCTATTATTCACTATAGTTTTGTCTGAATTTTATATGCGAAATAAAAAAAACATTCAAGGAAAGAAAAGCATGAAAACTCAATCACTCATTCTCAGTATCCTCAGCATTTTACCCACTGCTTATACTCATGCAGCCGCGATGGATCAATCTGGTCAATCGATACTGGCGTTTCTTGAAGACAAGAATTATTTCGAAGCCGGTATTGCCACAGTTGACCCGAAAGTATCAGGTAAAGTTCGAAATCGACCTGATTTAATCAATGCAGGCAGCAATGATTTGAGTACAGGTGATATGGCACAATCATATCAATACTATAATGCAGCATTAAAACTGCAAATTGCGCCAAAAGTTTCCTTTGGGCTCATCTATGATCAACCTTATGGTGCTGCAATCGAATATCCTTTACGTAGCAATAATACCTTCTCTGATACTGAAATCAGTATGAAAGGTACCCTTGCGGATGTTGATACTCAAAATATTGCGATGCTATTTGGTTTTCAGCCAGATGCTCATTTTAACCTCTACGGCGGTGGCGTATACCAGACAGTCAAAGGCAAAGTGTCTTTACGTGGTAATTCGATGAGTGTGTTTAATGGCTATGATGCTAACTTTAAACAAGATAGTGCTGTTGGATGGCTTGCTGGTGCTGCTTTTCAGATTCCTGAAATTGCTTTAAAGGCAGCCGTGACTTATCGTTCTAAAATTAAGCACAAAATAGATGCTCAAGAAACCATTTTTGGACAACCTTTAGCATTCACTCCTGATAAAGATACAGAAATCAACACGCCACAATCGGTAAATTTAGATTTTCAAACAGGTGTTTATAAAGATACGCTGGCATATTTAAATGCGCGTTGGGTAAATTGGAAAGATTTTAAAATCCGTCCAACACAGTTTGGCGCACTCACTGAACTGGCAACAGCTGAGTTAAGCCAAGGCCTATATGCTGGTGGATTTAATCTGGATGACTATCAGAAAGACCAATACAGCATCACTGTTGGTTTAGGACATCAATTTACACAAAAATGGGCTGCGTCGGCTGATGTTTCATGGGATTCTGGTACTGGAAATCCTGCTTCTGTATTGAATCCTACCAAAGGCGGTTGGGGCTTAGGGTTGGGTGTTCAATACAACCCTGCTGACAATTACTTTATCGCAGGAGGCATCAAATATATTTGGATTGGTGATGCCACAGCACAAGATGGTACCTATTACATTCCGGTACCTGGTGCTTCAGAAATTGCCCAACAAGGCGATTATCGAGACAACAATGCCATAGGCTATGGTTTAAAAATAGGTTACCGTTTCTAATGCTCAATGCATGATCTTGTTAAAATTATTTTTTAGCGTAGACTTCATTCTAGTGTATATACTTGAGAATGAAGTCTTTTTCTTTTTATTCAAAGACAAATTCATTTTTTCGTCATTTGTATACGCTATAAATTTTAATGATCAATATGAATAAACCTCAGTAAAAAACCAACTTAAATTAAAGGATCAGAATATGAAATTATTACGTTTAATTCCAATTCTCGCTTTAGGCACTATCTTAACCGCATGTGGTGGTATGCCAAAGGAATGTGAAGAATCTTGGAAGCATATGGAAGACTTGGCAAAACAAAGTGGCATTCCTGAAGATTCACTAAAAGAACAGAAGAAAGCCTTTGAAGAAGAAATTAAAAAGTTATCTAAAGATGATGCTATTCAAGCCTGTAAAGCGCAGTCTTCAATCATTGGTATGGTTAAGTAATTTATCCTTGATCTACAAAAAATGGATGCTTCTATTTGCAGGCATCCATTTTGATTTAACCTATAAATCATAAGCAAAACTTTAATTTTTACATTTTAATCGTCACAATTTTTTGCTTCACTATAAATAAACATTGGGCCTAAATCATAAGTCTGATCATTCCTTTTCACTTGTGGAATGAATGCACTTGAAATTGAACCATCTAAATATAAAGCTTGATCTGTTTTAAGCTGCGTCTTAAAAATATCAGCAAAATTATAAAAATTAATTTTTCCACGACTTATCACAAAATACAGTTGATTATTTTTAATTCCCACCCCATTGCGAACTTTTAATGAATCTGAGTTTTTAACGAAAATTGGATTGATCTCACCATTGATCAATAACATTGGACCAGATTGTGTAGCATAGCGAGCTTTAAAATTAGATTTAAGATATTGCTCTGTGGTTTTAATCACAGCTTGCTTATTGTTCCAAGCAACCACACCATTGGGTTGTATAAAAAAATTACCGAATTTGTTTTTTTGTTGGTTTAATTCTATCTGTTGTTTACCTTGTTCAATGTACAAGCCTACTGGTGCAAAATTAGGGTGATACATTCCTGCATTCATGGCAAAACTGATCTGGCATTTTTTACGCTCTTTTTGCACAGCTGCGAACTTTTTATAGATTTGCCCTTGTTGGTTTTTTAAAAATAGTTGTAGCTGATCTAGATCATCGATACGAACAGCATCTGCGATCACCTTCTTGTTTTTGATTATTTTGATATAGTCAGTATTGGCATTGACTTGAAAGGAAAGTGCACTCAATCCCATCATGCTTATCAGCGCATATACCCCAGTTTTCAAATTCATAACATCCCCATTCAAAGTGTTATATTTTATCGTGTGATCTATTGAATAATGAAGGCTAATTAGCACTTTTAATGCATTTTTTTACTTAATTATCACTTTAAGGGCTATCAAATTCATTTTGCATGGTTATAATCAAACTATCCTTTCAATTAAATACATGTGTACACTTTATTTGAACTGAGTGGAATATGCAGACAAAACAAATAGCTAAATACCCTTTAGGTGCGCATTTAATCGTCAAACATTTTGGCTATAGCCATCATGGAATCTATGCTGGAAAAGGTCGTGTTATACATTATTCTGGGCTGGCACATTTTGTAAAAAAACGCCCAATCGAAATCACTTCACTTGAAAAATTTTCACATGGTAAAGTGATCCGTGTCCGTTACTATGATCAACCTAAGTTTTCTGGTCGTCATGTAGTTCGACGTATGCGTACACGCATGAACGAAAACAGCTATCATTTGATTATCAATAATTGTGAACATCTGTGTAGTTGGGCAATTACAGGGGTTGAAAGTAGCCCTCAAGTGGTAAAAATGATGAACCGTTTAACCACGATTGGCTATATCAGTTCAATCATGACCTATATGAATGGCTTATTTTTAACAGTTGCAACCACCTGTTTTGCTTTGGTTTTATATATAAAAATGAAACTCAGGGCTCAGTCAAAATTAAAACTTCCAACCTATTTATCACTTAAAGAACAACAGCCTAAAAAGTAAAATACTCAACTAGGTTGTTCACATGACGTTAAGCAAAGCCCTGATTTTAAATCACCATTAAAATGGTGGAAATTTGTCTTCAACCAATTTGAGTTCTAATCCGTGTTCCAAATAAGCTTTTAAACCATCCAGCACTGTGGTGAATCCCCCAGTTGCATCTATAATAAATTGAATCAGTTCAGAGCCTTGCAACGAAATATCGTAATTTCTAATTTTTAAATAGGTGTGCTCGGGGCTGATTTCTTCAAATATAAAATCTACCGATGTTTTGGGTTCACCCCAAGTAATTTGAATCAATTTATTTTCAATAATGTTAAATACCATAACCTTTGAGCTGACTTGATACTTATCCCAACTCCATTGCACAATTTTGCCTTCTTTTAGGGGTCCTGTAGAACGACTAAACCAGAATTTTGAAGTAATTTCAGGGTCAATAAATGCATTAAAAACCGCAGAGACGGGTTTACGAATTAACATTTGAGTTTCAATGGTTGGATTCATTCTTATTACTCTTCTAAGCTTATATAGAACTATATGGATAACAAAGTGATACTGATAACATAAGTGCTATGTAATCAGTATCATGTTTTTGTTAACAAATTTAACGAATTAGTTTTGAATAAGTGATGATTCAACAATGCTCTGATAGCGCTCTGAAAATTGACCATTCCAATACGGGTAATATGGATATGCTGGATGAACCGCACTGACTTGATTTAAACGCTGTAATTGTGAATCCGTAAGCACTAGATCTTTTGCGATTAGATTATCTTGCAGTTGTTGTCGATTTCGAGCACCAATCAGTACAGTAGACACTGTAGCTCGTGTTAACAGCCATTTTAAAGCAATTTGTGGGACTGAATATCCCGTGTCTAATGCAATCTGTTTTAATGCGTCTATCACTTGATAGAGATATTCTTCGTTTACAGGTGGCGCAAATTGTGCTGTTTCATGTAAGCGACTATTTTCAGGCAAAGGATGATCACGATCAAACTTACCTGTCAAACGTCCCCATCCCAAAGGACTCCACACAACAGCACCTATATGCTGATCATGATTTAAAGGCATCAGTTCCCATTCATAATCCCGACCTATCAATGAATAATACACCTGATGTGCCACTATTTTTTCATAACCATAACGATCTGCAATCGACTGCGCCTTCATCAATTGCCAGCCTGAAAAATTAGATGCCCCGATATAACGAACTTTTCCACTTCGGACCAATTCATCTAAAGTTTTCATAAGCTGATCTAGCGAAGTAAAGCTATCAAACTGATGTAACTGTAAAACATCGATATAGTCTGTATTTAAGCGTTTTAACGATTGTTCTACTGCATGAATTAAATAATGACGACTCAATCCGACCTGATTCACTTGCTGATTGGTACGAAGCGCAACTTTAGTTGAAATAATCGCATTGTGCCGATAAGGCGCTAATGCAATTCCAAGCATTTTTTCAGATTCACCGCCTGAATACACATCGGCAGTATCAAAGAAATTAATTCCTGCATCTATACATGTGGTAATCATTTGATTGGCTTCTTTCTGCCCTGCTTGTCCCCATGCAGAAAATAGAGGACCTTTTCCTCCAAAGGTTCCAGCACCGAATCCCAACTCAGATACTTTTAAACCAGAATTGCCTAAAAAATTATATTTCATGATCATTCACCTTGATTGAATAATGTGTTTCATCACAAAATAACAACTTGGTATTATTTTAAAAATCAGGATAATGAGGAATTACTTTTTCGATTTTATGGAAAATGAATACACAAGACTTCCAATTCTTCTTACGTGTCGCAGATTTAGGTTCAATCAGCCAAGCGGCAAAAGAAGCCAATATTGCAGTTTCAGTGGCAAGTCAACGAGTGCAAAGGCTTGAAAATCAGCTCAGTCTTAAACTCTTTTATCGTACGACACGGAAACTAAGTCTGACCGAAGAAGCCAAAATATTGATTGAGCAAGGACGACCACTTCTCGATAATTTCCAGACATTAACCGAAAATTTAAAGCTTCAAGATCAAAAACTTTCAGGAAGCATCAATATCACAGCTTCCGCAACCTTTGGTACACAGATACTGGTTCAGGTTATTGCTGAGTTTTTAAAACAACACCCTGAATTATTAATCAATTTAGATTTAAATGACCAAAATGTAGATCTTATTACCAAAGGTATGGATCTTGCGATTCGCATTGGCAAACTACAAGATTCTTCTTTCATCGCAAAACCATTATCTATCAATAAACGCTTACTTTGTGCTGCACCTGAATATCTCGCTAAATTTGGTATCCCCAAACGTTTAGAAGATTTACAACAACATCGTTGTATCGTGCAGCGTCATCAACAAGGCATCAGCAATACATGGAACTTTCTGGATCACAGTAACCAAAATAGAAGATTAGATATCCAGGTAAATGGCTATTTTATTACCAACTCAGGCGAAGGGATTCGTCAGGCATCTTTGGCAGGGCTCGGCATATCCAATCACTCGCTTTGGCATGTCAAAAACGATTTAGATTCAGGAGAACTGGTTCATGTGCTTCCTGATTTAAGGGTAGAACCCACTGCTATTTATGCTGTTATTCCAGATAAAAAATTAATCTCTGATAAAGTAAAAGTTTTTATTGAGTATTTACAGGATTACTTTAAAGAATTCTAATGATGATTTGGCTAACGTTATCTGTTATTCCAGATGACAAACATAATCTACAACTTCGCTGGATTGCAGACTAAAACGGCTATTTGCAGGAACAGTAAAAGACTCTCCAGAACTGTAAACTTCCATTTCTTCTTGATCTGCTATCCGAACCAAGCATTTTCCAGAGACAATCTCAATGCGCTCAGTCACATGAGTTTCAAAAGTTAAAGGTTTCTCTGTGGGTAAAATTACCCCCAATGTTTTCTTCGAACCATCTTTGCATTCGATAAGATAACTGATTGATCGCCCTTTATAATGAATATTAGGTTTAATATGGACCGTAACAAAATCAAATTGGGAAGACATATATTTGTCCTGATTATTATTTGTGCATTTACTATATCGCTTTTCTATAGCATTCCTCAATCAATTTTCAATAGCATAAAAAAAACCTAGCCGAAGCTAGGTCTTAAATCATGATTTTATTCAGGATTGAATAAAATTATTTACCCGGTTTAAAGCTATCTTTCAAATCTAAGACACGGTTAAACACAGGTTTATCTGCTGTATGATCATATTGATCCGCAACAAAATAACCCTCACGCTCAAACTGGAACCGATCTTCTGATTGCGCTTGAGCCAAAGCAGGCTCGATCACCGCTTGAAGTACCGTTAAAGATTCTGGATTTAAATTTGCCAAGAAATCATCATCTGCATCTGGTGCAGCTTCGGTGAATAAACGATCGTAAACACGAACCTCAGCAGGAATCCCTTTCGACGCAGAAACCCAATGAACAACACCTTTCACTTTACGACCTTCTGGGTTTTTACCTAAAGTTTCAGGATCAATTGAACATTTCAACTCGATCACTTCGCCATTGGCATCTTTAATCACTTCATCACACTTGATCACATAAGCATGACGTAAACGTACTTCACCCTCAGGAACTAAACGTTTAAAACCTTTTGGTGGAACTTCTTCAAAGTCTTTACGATCAATAAAGATTTCAGAGGTTAAAGGAATAATACGATCGCCCATATCTACATTTGGATGACGTGCATGGCTTAAATCCAAATCTGCTGGCAAGTTGGTCAAAGTCACTTTTAATGGATTTAAAACAGCCATACCACGTGCTGCTGTATTTTCAAGAGATTGACGAATACAGAACTCAAGCATAGCCACATCAACGATACCATCTGTTTTAGACACGCCTACACGCTTACAGAACTCACGTAACCCTTCAGGGGTAAAACCACGACGACGCATGCCCACCACAGTTGGCATCCGTGGATCATCCCAGCCATGAACATAGTTACCTTCTACCAATTTACGTAATTTACGTTTAGAGGTAATCGTATAATCTATATTTAAACGGCTAGATTCATACTGACGTGGAACTGATTGTGAATGTACTTTCTCAACCACCCAATCATAAAATGGGCGATGGTCTTGAAACTCTAAGGTACATAATGAATGGGTAATCCCTTCAATCGCATCTGACAATGGATGAGCATAGTCATACATTGGGTACATTTTCCATTTATCACCAGTTTGGTGATGTTCTGAATGAAGTACACGATATAGAATTGGATCACGCATATGTACATTTGGTGAGGTCATATCAATTTTGGCACGTAATACTGCTTCACCCTCAGCCAATTCACCATTGTTCATTTTTTCAAAACGAGCAAGATTTTCTTCAATAGATGCATCACGATAAGGTGAGTTTTTACCTGGCTCGACAAAATTACCACGGTTAATTCTAATTTCTTCTGGGCTTTGTAGATCTACATAAGCATCGCCCTGTTTGATCAACTGAACTGCCCAAGTATGTAATTGGTCAAAATAGCTTGATGCATAGCGAGGTTCGCCATTCCACTCAAAACCTAACCATTTTACGTCATTGGCAATACCATCAACATATTCTTGTTCTTCAGCATCTGGGTTGGTGTCATCAAAACGCAAGTTACACAAACCATCGTATTCTTGAGCGATGCCAAAATTTAAGCAAATAGCCTTTACATGACCAATATGGAGATAACCATTTGGCTCAGGTGGAAAACGTGTAACAACTTTTTGTGTACGGCCCGCTGCCAAATCCTCTGTAATGACTTGGCGTACAAAATCTAAGCCCGCTTGTTGTTCTTGCTGCGCATTATCGACAGGGCTTGGACTATTTGTCGGGTTTTTTGGCAGTTCTGAAACAACATCATTTGGCTTCATAGTTGATAAATCACTTCTAAAAGTTAAAATTGAATATAGAAAATGTGATTTTATCCTTTTTTAACAAAAGAATTTCACATTTTTACTTGCTATGTAGTTTACAGTTTGCTTATGCTTCTCTCAACCAAAAACCCATGACATTTTTAGTCATGATTAGGAGATTATAGAATGAGTTTTCCTCAAGTCGAATTAAACACCAACAAAGGACGCATTGTTCTTGAACTTAACTCTGAAAAAGCACCAAAAACTGTTGCTAACTTTTTAGAATATGTTCGTGATGGTTTTTATGATGGCGTAATCTTCCATCGTGTTATTGACGGTTTCATGATCCAAGGCGGTGGCATGGATGAAAACTTCAAAGAAAAAACCACACGTGATTCAATTGAAAATGAAGCGGACAATGGTTTAAGCAATGACGAAGGTACGATTGCGATGGCACGTACTCAAGCACCTCACTCTGCTTCTGCACAATTCTTTATCAACGTAAAAAACAACTCTTTCCTTAACCATACAGGTAAAACTGCTCAAGGTTGGGGTTATGCAGTATTTGGTAAAGTGACTGAAGGCTTAGACATCGTTGAAGCAATCAAAGGTGTTCGCACGGGTAACCGTGGTTATCATGCTGATGTTCCTTTAGAAAACATTGTGATTGAATCTGCAAAAATTATCTCTGAATAATTTATAAATCCTCCCGAAGCTGACTTTTAAATAAAGGAATACTGTTCCCTTTACAAAGCAAGCTTGGGAGGAGTTATTAAATAGGAAAAATAAGTGACCTATCTGTTTATCGCTGATTTACATTTGTCACCAGAACACCCTCGACTGGTTCGAGGGTTTTTTGATTTATTAGAACACTATAAATATCAAAATACGCAACTGTTTATTCTCGGTGACTGGTTTAATGCTTGGATTGGGGATGATTATACTGCGCCTTGGTTAGATGAAATTATTGAGCATCTAAAACAATTTTCCTTGCAAGCTGGTAATCAAATTTATTTTCAAGTGGGTAACCGTGATTTTGCCTTAGGGCAAACATTTTTAAATCAGTTTAATGGAAAATTACTTCCTGAATTTTATACATTTAACATTGGTAATAAAAAATTTCGTCTTGAACATGGCGATGCTTTATGTACCGATGATATTTCTTATCAACGATTTAAAAAAATTATTCGCAATCCGATTGTATTGGGACTTTTAAAAAGCACCCCACTTGGTTTTAGACAAAAACTTGCCAATGGTTTTCGTAAAAAAAGCCGTGAATCTCAACAAAATAAATCCTATGAAATTATGGATGTTAACCAGCAAGCTGTTGAAAAAGCAGTTAATAATGTCGATCTGTTGGTTCATGGTCACACCCATCGCCCTGAAATTCATGATGTAAATGGTAAAGCTAGAATTGTTTTAGGGGATTGGCGTGAAAAAACATCTGAAGCAATGATTTTAGAAGTGGATGAAATAGGAAAATGGCAATTTATAAAATGGCGAATCCGTTAAAATCTATATAACCTTGCATATTATTTTTCAATAAAACACTTTATTTTTTCAGTATTAATAATATTTTCAATAAAATTTTGAATATTTTTTAAATTTACTTTGTCAATCACAACTAAATTTTCTTCAAAAAAATAATTATATTCACTTAAATCATCTTTAATCGTTTGCTCTAGACGAACAGGATCATAAAAAGTAAAAAAATAACTTTTTTCTGAAATATCGATCATCACTATTAACCAACCTTTCTTTTCATATTCCCATTCGTAATCATGAAAATCTTGCGGTAAATGAATATAATATGCCGTCATGTTTCCCTCTCCAATTTTTAATTATCATCTTGTTATACAATCACTTTTATCGATTTAATATTTATTTCAAACTAGCATTTCAATTTTTTTAACTTTCTCAATTTTGCATATTTATTGCACAAAATTTTATAATTCATGACAATTCTATTCGCTATAAACTCACATAATAAGAATATAATAAATTTTATTTTCAAATATTTCTATTAGGTTTAAAGATGGACTTATTAACCGTTTCAAAAACACGTTACACCACAAAAGCTTATGATTCTTCTAAAAAGATTCCTCAAGCACAATTTGCACGTTTACTTGAAATCCTGCGTTTAACCCCATCGTCAATCAATATCCAGCCTTGGCATTTTTTTATTGCTGACAATGATGCAGCTAAACAACGTATTGCTAAAGCCTTAGTCGGAAAATATAGCTATAACGCACCAAAGGTTTTAGATTCATCACATATGATTTTATTCTGTACCAAAGCAGATATTACAGAACAGCACCTGAGTAATTTACTTCAGCAGGATGATCTCAGTGGCCGCTTTAAAGATGACAAGGCTAAGCAAGGTCAAAAAGACAGTCGTACAGGCTATGTCTCTTATTATCGCAATGAAAAAGGTGATATTCAGCGCTGGGCGGAAAATCAAACCTTTATCGCACTGGGTCAAATGCTATTAGCTGCAGGTATTGAAGGTATCGATGCAACGCCAATCGGTGGTTTTGACGAAGATATTCTGACTGAAGAATTAGGCTTAATTGAAAAGAATTTGGTCCCGTCTGTGATTATGACACTCGGTTATCGTAGTGATACTGACTTTAATGCAAAATTGCCCAAGTCTCGTTTAACCCAAGAAGAAGTCTTTACTCGTCTATAACGTTTAAAGTGCTTGCTTCCACTCAATAAGTGCTGTGGGGCACATCACGTCCCTCAGCATTGAATCATAAGCATATTTTGTTAAGAGAAATCACTTTCACAGGCATCCATAAATTCATTGATTAATGCACTTGGATTGGCTCTTTTGGTCCACGAAATGGGTTCTTCATAATATTCAAGCTCATGAATAATGACTGGAAGATTTTTCCCAAATGTATCTTGAAGAATATTTTCAGAAAATAATTGCTGAACCATTTTGATTATTTGTGTAATAAACAATTGAGCAAACTGCTCGCCTTTTTCTAAAAGTTCATTAAATAGTGCATCATCTTCTTGTTCAGCATATTCCATCTGTTTTTGAGAATAATAAAATGGTGTTTGCTCAAACCATTGTGCCAAAAGCTGATCATTCTCTCCACCAATATCCCAAGACGGTTCTTGTAACCAATAGGCATAATTCCATTTCGCTTCAGCTTGACTCGAAGCTTCAGAAATTTGCGACTCAAACTGTTCAATGGTATTAAAGTTCAGCTCAACTTTGGGAAAACAAGGTTCATCATCATCACAATAATAGTACAAGGCCAAGGCGTACACATCGTGATAATTTTGTCCAATATATTGAATCGATTCAACTAACTTTACATAGCTCGTTTCATGCCAGTGCTTTTGAGTTGTTGATTCTATATTCATAACACACCTAATTATTTTTACCAGCACTCTGATGAATATGGACATTCACCAGAGTGCAAATACCAAAGTATTGCCTATATGATTAAATCGGATGCGAGCTTGCAATTTCCTGGCTAATCATCACAGCTGTTGCAGCAGACAACGTCCAGCCTAAATGTCCATGCCCTGTATTATAAAATACCCGTTCACGTTTTCCACGTTTTACCACAGGCATCATATTCGGCATCATCGGACGTAAACCCGCCCACGGGATACAATGCTCGGTTGAAATATCGAAATTCTTATTAACCCAATCTGTTAAAGGTTGGATACGATCTGAGCGGATATCTCGATTATAGCCATTAAATTCAGCGGTTCCTGCAATACGTAAACGATTAGCACCTAATCGTGACGTGACGATTTTCGCACTTTCATCGAGCAAGCTGACCCAAGGTGCGCCATTGATACTTTTTTCATCATCCAATTGTACGGTGATTGAATAGCCTTTTACAGGATAAACATTCACACGATCGCCCAATTGATTGGCCAATTGATAACTGCCAACACCGCCACAAATCACCACGGCATCTGCACTGAGTTGTTCGATTGCTACTGAGCTGCCTTCCATGTTTTCAACACTTGAGTGGTATTTAATATTCACCCCGTTGGCTGTGTGCTCTACATCAACAACTTCCATACCAAATAAATATTTTACCCCATATTTTTCAGTGGCTTTGGCAAGTCCAGTAGTAAATTTATGGATATCACCAGTTGCATCACCTGGGCAATAAAAACCACCATAGTATTCACCCATTAAACTCGGTTCGATGGATTTAATTTCTTCATTGGTCACTGCATGGCGTTCTAGACCACCTTTACATAGCAATTCATTTACACTAGTTGCAACTTTATAATCATATTCCGAATGATAGAAATGCAAGATACCTCGTTTTTCTAAGTCAAAATCAATGCCTTCTTGTTCAGCAATATTAAATAGCCTTTGACGTGCTAAAAGTGCCATTTTCACTGTATTTTGAGTATTTTCTTCATAGTGTTTGATGTTGCCAAGAAATTCAACCAGCCATGCATACTTGTGCAAATCAAAAGACGGATTGAGCAATAATGGTGCATTTTTTTTTGCCATCCATTTGATGCCTTTTAACACGGTGGATTTTTGATTCCACACTTCAGCATTACACGCAGACAATTGTCCACCATTGGCAAATGATGTTTCCATAGCAGGAAATAAATGTTTATCAATAACAGTAACTTGATAACCTAATTGAGCAAGTTCATAGGCAGAGGTAACACCTGTAATACCAGAACCGATAATGACGACATGACACATACGCACACTCCGTTGAAATGCAATATTTTTTTATTACATTGTCAATGTATGCCCCATCTGTCATGTGTACCTGAGAGCTTCGATAAAAACCTAAACTATTTAGGCCTTACCATCCCCTTCGGTGAGTCATTTCTTTTTTGTTTTCAATAGAATGACTTCTCTCCAGAGGTTTTACAATGATTACAGTCCTTTTGCCTGAGAGTTTCCGGGGTCGTTGCTCCTTCGGCGAGTCCGCAAGAGACTTCTCTCCTGCAATCATCTTTCCTTGTATTAGCAATTAATATGCCATGAATTTGTTCGAATACAAGTAAAATTGTTTAATTATTCTCTAATTTTTAAATCAAGTTCTTCAAATAGGTTTGGAAATAACTTGATCACCGATTCTCGCGTTGTTGTTGCTTGATTCAAATCAGCGCCATACTTTATCAATAATTGAAAAAGCTGTCGGACATCTTCCAAAGTTGCAACTGACAATTGATGCTGATCAAACCGTCTATTTTCAACATCTAAACAAGCTCTATGCAGCACTGTATTACCTTTACTGTCTTGAGAATTTACATCAGCACCTTTTTCAATCATTATTTCTAATAACATAAGTACAGCATCAAAATTTTCTTTCTTCCCACGAATTTCCATTTGACTTTTTTTAATTTTATCCCACGGATCAATTGGATACTCAAAGCGAGCCAATGCCACAATTGCCATCACAGCATCATGTAATACAGGCATATTCCAAGTATTAACTTCCGATTGATCCATATAATTAACATCTGCGCCATGTTCAATAAAAAATCTCACAGCCCATATGTTGAAGGTTTTAAATGCAACTTGTAATGGAGATAAACCATCATCTTTCTTCGGAGGTGCTTTAGCAACACAATTGACCAATTCAGGCTTTTTCTCAATCAGTCGTTGAATATTTTCAATTTCCCTATTTCTAATGGCTGTAAACAACGCTTTCATTGTTATTTTCCTATTTAATCATGCTTTAAAATAAGATTAATGGTTTTTATATGTTCCAAATCATCAGGATATAACTCAACATTGCGCATACTATGATTTTGTCGATTAGATATCCCGATTTGTTCATCCTGATAAAATTCTTGATTCATCCTTAACCCATTCACGATACAATTTGCAATGTAATCTTGTTGTCCTTGAAATGACGGAATGTTATTTAATCTTTTTGATATTTGAATTCTAACGTCTAAAGTCTGTTGAGGTTCAACACCCAGCATTGCTAACAATAGTAAGAAATGCTGATCATTCAATTGAAAACTCAAAAGCTCTTCTAGCGTAAAAAACCATGCTTCAAAGTGCCCACCCAGATTGCCTATATATAGATCATTGAGATAATAATTGATCTGCTCTTGAGCAAACTGGATATCTACCCGAATATCTGCACTAATTGAAAATTGATAATTTCGAATGCTATTATTTTCACTGGGTAGAAATGATTGATACCACGTGGCTAATTCTTTGTTATATGGGTCTAAGCCAACAGCTTCCTGAATCGCCTCATCTAAATTCAGCTCTTTTTCTTCATCAAAACCACGAAATAAAAGCAGAAACCAATGCCAAAAATGCACATTGGAAAATGAAATTTCCTGTTCTGCGACTTGGTGATTTTGATTCATATCGCCTTAACAATCATCTTAGTGATTCACTGAGTCATATCGGAACACATTCAAATCATCATATTCAATTTGTGGTGTGGTTCCAGAAATAATATCGGATAATAATTTTGCTGAACCACAAGACATAGTCCAGCCCAAAGTTCCATGCCCCGTATTGGTATATAGATTTTGATACCTTGTTTTACCAACAATCGGTGTGCCATCTGGCGTGGCTGGTCTTAAACCCGTCCAGAAATGTGCATCTGATATGTCACTTGCATTTGGAAATAGTTGTTGTAAAACCATAAGCAAAGTGTCTTCACGGCTAGATTTTAAAGAGCGATCAAAACCATTAATTTCAGCCATACCCCCTACACGAATTCGATCATCAAAACGGGTTAAGGCAATTTTATAAGACTCATCTAGGATTGTAGAAACAGGTGATAGTGCCGGATCAACAATTTTGGTGGTGATCGAATAGCCTTTTAATGGGTATACAGGAGCATCTATCTCCAATTGTTTGAGCATTTCATGACTATAACTGCCCAATGCCATGACATAAGCATCTCCCTTGATTTTGCTACCATCTTTCAAGTGAATCGCGGTAATCCGTTCAGGATCTTTTTCTATTGATTCGATTACCGTATTAAATAAAAAATTGACCCCTTGTTTGGCTGCAAGTTCTGCCAACTCTGTTGTGAATTTTTGGCAATCGCCTGTCTGGTCATTGGGTAAACGCAAACCACCAACAAAATCGACTGTTGCGTGGGCTAAAGCAGGTTCAGCCTTGATGACCCCAGCTTTATCCAGCAACTCAAAGGGTACACCTTCATGTTTTAAAACTTCGGTATCTTTGCCTGCCACATCCAATTGATGTTGTTTACGAAAAAGTTGTAATGTGCCTAGTTGACGTTCATCAAAATGAATCTTGGTCTCTGCACGTAACTCATCCAAACAGTCACGGCTATATTCAGAAATTCGTACCATTCGCTCTTTATTGATCTGATAACGATTGATATTACATTCAGCTAACATGCGCACCATCCACTGATACTGATGCATATCGCCTGTTAGCTTAATCGCCAATGGTGAATGTGGTTGAAACATCCATTTAAACGCTTTTAGTGGAATACCTGGTGCAGCCCAAGGTGATGCATAACCCGGAGAAATCTGCCCTGCATTGGCAAAACTGGTTTCTAAAGCCACATTGGGTTGTCGATCAATCACAGTGACTTCATGACCTGCTTGTTTTAGATAGTAGGCGGATGTTGTACCAATAACACCTGCCCCCATGATGATGATATGCATACTGAACCGAACCTTATACGAATTAATCGTCTTATAATAAAAATGATGTAGTTAGAGAAATAATTTATATGACTATTTTAATTTAGCACTTAGAACAGATTTAGCAATACCGATTTGATGTTGAAATGTCAGCTTTAACTCAACTTTAAATAGATAATTCATTCACAATATCACATGATTTTTAAACCATCAGAAAGCTATATAATCGATTTAATTTTAAGAAAAATAGTTTGTGTTTATGTTTGATACTATCCTTCTCTTAAAAGAGAGAAGGAATAGCTTTAGTTTGAGAAATTATAAATTGTGAAGATTTTATTTATGCGTATGGATAGACATAACAATACCAAAACTCGCCAATAACGCAATCACGGCTGATCCACCATAACTCATCAACGGTAATGGATCACCAGTCACAGGTAAAATCCCACTAACCATACCAGAGTTTACAAATACATAGAAAAACAAGGATAAACCAATCGTACCTGCCAATAAACGACCATAGTTATGGAAGCTGCTTAAGCTAATCATCATACATCTTAAAATCATTGCAGTGTAAAGTGCAAATAAGAAGAACACCCCAATAAAACCAAATTCTTCTGCATAGGTCGACATAATAAAATCAGTATGATGTTCAGGTAAATAGCCCAACTGAGACTGTGTTCCTTCTAAGAATCCACGCCCTGTCATTCCGCCTGAACCAATCGCAATTTTAGATTGGATAATGTTCCATCCTGCCCCAAGTGCATCTGACTCAGGATCAAATAAGGTCATAATCCTTTTCTTTTGATAAGCATGTAATACAAAAGTCCAAATTAAAGGGAAAGCCAATGCCAATGCCGCTAAAGTCCCAAGAATTAAAGTCCACGACATACCACTTAAAAACAGAGCAAACACACCACCAATCACGATACCAATCGCCAAGTCTGGCTGTAATAATGCCAGTACGAAAGGCACCATCATGATGATCAATGCAATCACAATGTGTTTAAATTTAGGCGGCAACGGGTTACGTGCAAAATACCATGCCATCATCAATGGCATGGCAAACTTCATAAATTCACTGGGTTGCATACTGCCAATCCCTGGAATGGTCAGCCAGCGCTTTGCGCCTAATCGAACATCACCGACCAATAAAACCAGAATCAACAACAAAATTGCGAACAAATAAAACCAAGGACTAATCGCTTGATATACTTTCGGTGGAATTTGTGCACAAATAAAAAGCAAAACAAAACCAACACCGAAACTCACGGCTTGTCGAATGACCATAGACATATCTTCAGAAGATGCGCTATAGACCATCAATAAACCCAAAATCGCATTGATAATTAAAAAGCCCAATAACCAAGGATCAAGGTGTAGTTTGTCCCACCTTGAAACTTTTTGATTAATACTTAAACCATCTCTGACTGATTGACGTAAAAACTTATACTGTGGCGATGGTGTCATGAATACAAATCTTAAACCTAGTTTAATCTGGTCAAATTATAGAGATAAATAGCGGTTGAGAAAATCAATCAATGCATAATTATTTTTTATTTTCATTGTTTTTACTTCTGTGATTGCAAAATTAACTTGGCTAACTCCAAATCGTCTGGATAGGTAATTTTTATATTGTCAGAACGCCCCATCACCACTTTGACAGGTTCATTGATATATTCCAATGCACTCGCCTCATCTGTAATGACAATATTATTCGCTAAAGCTGCTTCGATTGCAGTTTTAAGCTTTGAAAAGGTAGAAATTTGTGGTGTCTGTGCTTGCCACAATTGATCACGACTGACTGTTTTATTGATATCCTGCTGATTTTCAACGCACTTCAAAGTATCTCTTACAGGAATTGCAAGAATTGCACTGCTGTTCAGGTTTATTGCGGTATCGACTAAGTTTTCAAGACATTGCTGTGTCACACAAGGACGCGCAGCATCATGTACAAAAACCAAATCATCGGCTTGCGCAAATTGTTCTAAATAACGCAACGCATTTAAAACCGAATCAACACGTTCTGCACCACCCAAACAAAAATGGCTCAAATGTTTATTTTTTAATGGCAATGTTTGCGCATAATGGTCTTGCTCACCAACAGCGAGTACATAACCCGCAAGCGGTAAATCGTTTAGACGCGCTATGGTATGCGCTAACACTGTTTGATTTTGGATGACTTGGTATTGTTTAAGTTCGGTTTTTGAAAAACGACGACCTGAGCCAGCCGCAGGAACAATTGCCCAAATTTTACGGTTGTTCTGGCGCAGGTTCGTTGTCATCTTCATTGGTTCTTAAATCTACACTTGGATCGGTATAAATAGGTTTGTAATGGGTACTAATGGTACTCATCTGTACAAAAGTTTCATGTGGCTTAACTAGACCGAGGTCTAAACGTGCATGTTCTTCTATGGCTTCAGCACCATTTTTTAGATCATACACTTCGGCAGCAAGAATTCGGTTGCGTTCTTTTAACTCAGCATTGACTTCAGCTTGCTGTTCAATTTGCTCTAGTAAAGCTTGATGAGGGAAATGACCACCCTCACCGAACCAAAAGCGATATTGTAATACCACAACGATTAAAATCGCGAGTACTGCAATCACTTTACTTGAAGTTGTTTTAAAGACTTCTAACATGGATTTGCGTCTTGAGTAACAGCATTAAATTAAGATGCTAATATACATCAAATATTTTGTATGAAGAACACTAAACTATGCGAAAACTGCAAAACTAGAACAAAATAACTTTTCTTTCTTTATAAAAAATAAGTGGGTGATCAATAATCTACTTTGTAATTAAAAAACTAAAAATTATCTTTATGCTAAAAACTCACATATCGCGATATTATTTATTATAAATTTTCTTTTTCAATAAACTAAGTTAATTAAATTCTTACCTTAAATTTTATTATCAATCAATTACATAATATTAAATTTCTCTTAAAACATACTATTCATGATTATTTTTTAGCGTATAAAAAAGCCATTCCCTATATCAAATAAAAGAATGGCTTTTTTTAATTTAAATCAATAAAAGATATTAATTTAAACCTTTAAACTCAGCTTTACCGCGATAAGCAGCATGAGTCAATTCTTCAATACGAAGCAATTGGTTATATTTTGCAACACGGTCAGAACGGCAAAGCGAACCAGTCTTGATTTGACCTGCTGCTGTACCCACTGCAAGATCCGCAATTGTAGAATCTTCAGTTTCACCTGAACGGTGTGAAATCACAGTGCTATAACCATTCGCTTTAGCAAGATAGATTGCATCTAAAGTTTCAGACAAAGTACCGATTTGGTTGTATTTGATTAAGATAGAGTTACCTACTTTCTCATCAATACCACGTTGTAAAATCTTAGGGTTTGTAACGAACAAATCGTCACCGACCAATTGGATTTTATCACCAAGGATAGAAGTCAAGTAGCTCCAACCTTCCCAGTCAGACTCATCCAAACCATCTTCAATTGAGATAATTGGATATTGTTTAGCAAGACCAGCAAGATAGTCAGCAAATTGGTTGCTTGTGAATGCTTTGTTACCTTCACCTGCAAGAATATATTGACCATTTTTGTAGAATTCTGAAGATGCACAATCAAGCGCAAGCATAATATCAGAACCTGCTTTATAACCAGTTGTTTCAATTGCAGAAAGAATAACAGTAATTGCTTCTTCATTTGAACGTAAGTTAGGTGCAAAACCACCTTCATCACCAACTGCAGTATTTAAACCTTGTTTTTTCAATACAGATTTTAAAGCATGGAAAATTTCAGCACCAGCACGTAAAGATTCAGCAAAAGATGTGAAACCTACAGGCTCAATCATGAATTCTTGAATATCAACAGTGTTATCCGCATGTGCGCCACCGTTCAAGATGTTCATCATTGGAACAGGCATAGACAAAGTTGTTTGACCACGAAGATCTGCAATGTATTGGAACAATTCAGTTTTCTTCTCAACAGCAGCCGCACGTGCAGCCGCTAAAGATACAGCCAATGTTGCGTTTGCACCTAATTTTTCTTTGTTTTCAGTGCCATCAAGCGCAATCATTTTGTCATCAAGCGCTTTTTGTTCAAATACGTTTTGACCTTTTAATAAGTCTTTGATTTGACCATTTACGTTTTGAACTGCAGTGCGAACACCTTTACCCAAGTAACGTGATTGATCACCGTCACGAAGTTCTAAAGCTTCACGAGAACCAGTTGAAGCACCAGATGGTGCACATGCACGGCCAACAACGCCAGAGTCTAGGATTACGTCTGCTTCGATGGTTGGGTTACCACGAGAGTCCAAAATTTCACGTGCACGAATGTCAACGATTTGGCTCATGAATAATTCCTCAGTTGATTAAAAATAAGATGCTTTCTAAGCGCATCAATGTGTATCTAACTTTTTGAAACCTTTAACTAAGGTATCCAATTCTTTTAACTGCGCTAAAAACGGCTCAAGCTGTGACATACGTAATGCACAAGGACCATCACATTTTGCATTTTCAGGGTCTGGATGACTTTCTAAAAATAAACCTGCAAGCCCTGTTGCCATACCCGCACGTGCTAAGGTCGTGATTTGCGCACGACGACCGCCTGCTGAATCAGCACGACCGCCCGGTGTTTGCAATGCATGTGTAACATCAAAAAATACCGGCACATTCATTTCTTTCATGATATCGAAACCCAGCATGTCAACAACTAAGTTGTTATAGCCAAATGACGTACCACGTTCACACAAAATGAGCTTGTTATTACCCGCTTCTAAACATTTGTTTAGAATATGGCTCATTTCACGAGGAGAAAGGAATTGTGCTTTTTTGATGTTGATAATGGCTTGAGTTTTCGCCATTGCTTCAACCAAATCAGTCTGACGACTGAGAAATGCAGGAAGCTGGATAATGTCAGCAACTTCAGCGACAGCTGCAGCTTGGTGAGGTTCATGAACATCGGTAATAATCGGAACATTAAAATGCTTTTTAATGTCGCCTAACCATTCGATGCCTTTTTCCAAACCAGGGCCACGGAACGAATGTAAGCTTGAACGATTGGCTTTATCGAAACTGGCTTTAAAGACATACGGTATCTCTAAACGAGTACAGATATCGACATACGTTTCTGCAATTTCAAAAGCCAAGTCTTTCGACTCAAGTACGTTCATGCCGCCGAATAATACAAATGGCAAGTGATTTGCCATTTGTATATCGCCTAAACGTACAATTTCTTGTGGTTTTAATTGTGACATTTAAACTTCCTAGTTTAAGTTCTTACATACTTACTTGCTGTTTTGGTGCTGCTTTTTAGCGGCATCGATAAAACTCGCAAATAATGGATGTCCATCACGTGGTGAACTTGTAAATTCCGGGTGGAATTGTACAGCAATAAACCAAGGATGTTCAGGAATTTCTACAGTTTCAACAAGATGTTGCGCTGTAGAATAACCCGAAATTTTCATACCTGCCTGTTCAATTGCAGGAATAAAACGATCATTCATTTCATAACGGTGACGATGACGTTCAGTAATTTCAGCTTTGCCGTAAACTTCACGTGTTTTAGTGCCTTCAACCAATTCTGATTTTTGTGCACCTAAACGCATTGTGCCACCAAGGTTTGACTCAGTACTACGATGCTGGATTTCACCACGTTCATCTAACCATTCAGTAATTAAACCAATCAATGGGAATTTTGTTGAACGATTAAACTCTGTAGAAGTCGCTTCTGGCATAGCAGCAACATGACGAGCAAATTCAATCACGGCCAATTGCATACCTAAACAAATACCCAAGAAAGGTACTTTGTTTTCACGGGCATATTGAATTGCCTGCATTTTGCCTTCAGTACCACGCTCACCAAAACCGCCAGGAACCAAGATTGCATCGATACCTTTTAATACTTCTGCAGGATTTTGGCTTTCAAGCTCTTCAGCATTGATATAGTCAATTTGAACTTTGACCCGATTTTGAATACCCGCATGTAAAAGTGCTTCATTGACAGACTTATATGCATCTGGCAATTCAACATATTTACCCACCATCGCTACACGAACTGTGTACTCTGGATTCAATAATGCTTCAACCACATGATCCCAATCCGAAAGATCGGCTTCAGGTAAGCTGTCATAACCAAAACGTTCACAGATTAAATCATCAACGTTTTGTTCATAGAATGTACGTGGGATTTGATAAATTGAACGTGCATCTTTACACACCACAACGGCACGCGCTTCAACGTTTGTAAAGAGTGCAATTTTACGGGTGGTATCTGCGTCAACATCATGTTCAGTACGACAAATCAGAATGTCTGGTTGAATACCAATCGACAATAATTCTTTAACAGAATGTTGAGTTGGTTTGGTTTTAAGTTCAGCAGCAGACTTGATATAAGGTAATAAAGTCAAATGCATCAACATGGTACGTTTATGACCAAGCTCAACCATCAACTGACGTACAGATTCCATGAATGGGAGAGATTCAATGTCACCTACTGTGCCACCGATTTCCACAATGGCAACGTCATAACCTTCGCCTGCGCGAAGAACACGTTCTTTAATATTATCCGTAATATGTGGAATAACTTGTACTGTACCGCCGAGATAATCACCACGACGTTCTTTATTTAAAACGTCTTGATAAACACGACCTGATGTAAAGTTATTTAATTTGGTCATTTTGGCACGACGTAAGAAACGCTCGTAATAACCCAAATCTAAGTCAGTTTCAGCACCATCTTCTGTGACAAATACTTCACCGTGCTGGAATGGGCTCATAGTCCCAGGATCGACATTAATGTATGGATCCATTTTGACCATGGTTACTTTTAAACCACGGGCTTCTAAAAGTGCAGCAACTGAAGCAGCTGAAATACCTTTACCTAGTGATGATACAACACCACCAGTTACGAATATAAAATGGGTCATTAAGTTTCTCGTACAATGGAGCCTAAATTGGCCTACAATGTTGTGCGATTTTACTTTACCTTGTACCAAGAAAGCAAAGTCAATTCACATCAATTCATAGAACAATAAACAATTGGCTATTCTATCAGCATTTCCAATAAAAAATTAGCACTTGATAAGGTGATTTTTAAATATCATTTTGCTGTTATACTAAGTAACATCTCTTTAATACGTTTTGTTTTGAGTCATTATGAATAAGAAATTTTTAATTTGTGGTGCAATTGCGACAGCGCTTTTGGTATCTGCTTGTGTAAAAAAAGAAGAGCCTAAAGAAGCTGAGCCAGAGAAAGTTGAAACTGCTCAACCTGCGACTTCTGAACCGACACAGTTTGAAAGCTTACCAAGTGTTGAGCAGAATAATGCACAACAAGTCGAAATTCCGGCACATGTAGAAGTTGAACGCACAGAAACAGCAAATACAACCACTGAAATTCGCCGTGAACCAACGCATGAAGCCCATGCAACTATGCCAAGTGCGCAAGCGGAAAATAAACCTGCTGCGACTGAGGCGAAGCCTGCAAAAGCAGAGTCAGTAAAAACTGAAACTGCACAAACCAAAACACCAGCACCAAAAGCAAGCTCTGGTTCAGCACAATCTGAAGATGATGCTGTTGCCGCTGCTATCGCTGCTGCTACACCAGCTTTGAAAAACTAAGATTTTGCATCGCTAAAAAAAGGGAAATTAAAATTTCCCTTTTTTTATAACTCCGTATAAGTATTCAGTTGCATATGCCATATGAAACTTAATTTCTTATGACAAGTCATGAATGAGTTTGATTGTACCTGTAGCTTTTAAAAACTAAGCCGCATGCTGCTTTGGCTGAACCATATTATGAACAGCAAGTACATCTGCTAAAATTTCATCTGAAAGTAATCCCTCAGCTTTGATCAAAGCCAAAACACTCTGCCCAGATTCATTTGCCATCTTTGCAATTCGTGTGGTGGTTTCATAACCTAAATATGGGTTTAGCACGGTAATGATACCAATTGAGTTGTCCACTAAATGCTGACAATGCGCTGCATTGGCACGGATATTTTGAATGCATTTTTCATTCAGCATTTGCATCGCTTTGCCTAATAACTCAATAGATTCAAATAGTTTAAGCGCAATTAATGGTTCAAACGCATTTAATTGTAGTTGACCACCTTCTGCAGCCAAAGTAATTGCTAAATCATTTGCAATAATTTGATAGCACGCCAAATTCATCGCTTCAGGAATTACTGGATTTACTTTTCCTGGCATGATTGAACTACCGGGCTGACGTGGTTCCAATTGTATCTCACCTATACCAGTACGCGGTCCACTCGATAACAAACGTAAATCATTAGAGATTTTAGACAACTTGGTTGCAGTACGTTTGAGTAAACTTGATAAAAGTACAAAGTCACCCATATCTGTAGTCGCTTCAATCAAATCAGGCGAGCTTGAAATGTTTTTACCCGTGATTTCTGATAAAGCTTGAATCGCATTTAAGCGATACTCAACCTCGGTATTAATCCCCGTACCGATTGCTGTCCCACCTAAATTAATCACACTGAGTGAATCGGGCATAATATGATTTAACTTTTGCAAATCATTTTGTAAGGTATGTGCAAAAGCACTAAATTCTTGCCCTAAAGTCATCGGTACCGCATCTTGTAACTGAGTACGTCCCATTTTCAAGATATCAGAGAACTCTTCAGCTTTGCGACTGAGGCTTTCAATTAGTTTTTGAAACGGTACGTTGAGATGATCCAATGCAAATAATAGACCTATTTTTATTGCACTTGGGTATACATCATTGGTCGATTGAGACATATTTACATCATTATTAGGATGTAGATATTGATATTCGCCTTTTGCATGACCAAGAAACTCTAATCCAATGTTTGCAATAACTTCATTTGCATTCATATTTGTAGAAGTTCCTGCCCCACCCTGAATCATATCAATAGGGAATTGATTATGGTATGAACCATTTATTAATTGCTGACATGAATGCTGAATCGCTTTATATTTATTTTCTTCAATTTTATTTAATTTAAAATTAGCCTCTACACAAGCAGACTTCACCATAGCAAGTGCTTGAATAAAAATAGGAAAATGACTTAATTTATGCGCACTTAGGTTAAAGTTCTCAACCGCTCTTAATGTTTGTACACCGTAATAGCAATGAAATGGGACTTCTTTCATTCCCAATAAATCTTTCTCAGTTCTCGTTTTAATTTCAATGTTCATTTGCAATGTAACTCTACGAAGATAATCAATTCATCTTAGGTGAAACAATCTAAACTTGACCAATGTAAAAAAATATATCTGTATGCATTTTTTGCATATCACTTGTTATACTTTGCTTGAGTTAAATATTTATTGGTGATTGAACATGACGCTTGAAATTCGGTGGATAGAGGATCTTCTTGCATTAGACCAAGAAAAATCCATTTCTAAAGCTGCAGCTATACGTCATGTCACTCAATCGGCTTTTACACGTAGAATACAAAATATTGAAGAGTCGTTAGGGTTTCAAATTTTAAAGCGTTATAGTAAAAACATTGATTTTACAGATGCTGGTCAAGTCTTGCTTTCAACAGCAAAAAACATTCAGAACCAAATGGATACAACAATAAAGTATTTAGAGAAAAATATTAAGGATAATGAACTCTCAATTAAATTTGCAGTATCACACTCACTCATCACGCAGTTTTTTCCCAAATTTATTCAAAAACTATACTCAGACTATAATGATCTAAAGTTAGAAATTATTGCTGCAAATCTGCAACAAGGCATACATTTATTAAAAGAAGGTTCTTGTGATTTTCTCATTTGTTATTGTGATCAACTCACTTTACAACAATTGGATCTCACACTTTTTACTTATCATAAAATTGTAAATATGCAAATTGTGCCAGTTACAGCAAGCAAAAATGGATTACCTAAATACCAACTTAATCAAACCTTCCCCCTTTTGGCCTATAGTAAACAAGCCTATCTGAGAAAATGTGTAGATAAAATTATAGAAAGTAAACTCAATTACCGAACATTATATGAAACAGATAATGCCAGTGACTTAAAAGCCTTGGCTTTACAGGGTTTAGGTGTAGCCTGGCTACCTCGCTTACTGATTGAAGAAGAAATAAATGAAAATAAATTAAAAATACTTGATGGTTATAGTTTTTTTCAAGATATTTATATCGTTCGTAGCAATATTATTTACTCACAAAAGATAAATTTTGTTTGGAATTATTTAGCGCTTAAATAGGTCTTTATTTTAAAAATTTATTTTTAATATTTACTTTGACCTAACAACTGAGGATCAATCCCCCCAGTTGAACAATTAAAACTGACAGATCTAATGATAATAGTTTGATCTGTCAGTTTTTTTAACTTAAATAAATATTTATTGATACTGCGTATCATCATGAATACTGTCTTAAAAAATCAGCCATTAAACGCGAAGCCCAAGATTTGGTATTAAGACCTTCATAAAAACCACAATGACTGCCCTTTTTGGTTGTCACCACCACAACATTATCCATATTTTGAATGGTTTCTTTAAACGGTTCTAAATTCTTGATTGAACATACAGGATCATCTTCTGAGTTTAGAATCATTAATGGAATTTTAACATTTTCAAATACATAAATTGGATTGGTGGCTTTTGAATAGCTTTCATAATCTGAAAATCCAGCCATTTCAAAATATTCAGTCTGAAACTCTTGTAAGGTTTTCGTTTGTAAAACATTTTGTACAGAATGTAATGGTGTCCAGGTTTGTTCATAAGGCTTAATAAATGCCTTAAACAATTTTTTGGTCATGACTTTGGTGTAGAAAGGATGGACATTTTGAAATCCAAGCTCAGTATCATAACCAGGGCACATGGCAAAAGCCGCTTTAAAAGGTGTATCTAGGCCTTGTTCGCCAAGATAACGCACAAGTAGGCCTGTACCAGCGGAAGAACCAACTGCATAAAGATCAGATTGTGGAAATAGGTTTTGAATCGAAGCCAATTGCTCTTTTAAGTCAGAGGTTGAACCAAAAATCGACATTAGTGGAACAGGCATAGGTAAGCCCGCATGCCCACGGCGTAGACATAATGCAATACGCCATCCTGTATATTCATGTAGATCTTTGACCAATTCACGCATACTGTCAGGTGTACCTGTAATCGTATGCATAATAACAATGGTTGGGGTTTCTTGTGGTAAATCGTAGCCATACCAAGCAATTGCCGTGACCCCACCATCTTGCATGGTCAGCTGATCAATTCGATCATAGTCTAGCTTAATGGATTTTTTCTTAATTAAATCAAAATATAACAGGTGAGCATGGGTATTGCTGAGCCATGGTGTAGGACGATATTTATCCTGTAGTTGAGGGAGTTTCTTGATAATCTCAGACATTTTTCCTTGCTGATTAAAATACAGCTTTGGTAATTCAGCACCTGTCACTTGATCCAATAAATCTTGGCTAATCTCAGTAAACTTATGTAATACAGACATTTTCCACCTCAACTCTTTTATCACTCATCATCATTTTAAAAATTAAGAAATTTTTCACGCTTAATTTTATTTATTGCAGTATATACGTAATTAGGCTTTAGGTATAAAGCTGGCCATACGTTGCCCCATTTGAGCTGCCAATGCTTCCAAACCACTTTTTGGTCGAATCATCACTTCAAAATCAACAATTTGACCTTGTTCATTAAAACGAATCATATCAATCCCTTTTAATTTTTTTTCACCCACATTGGCAGAAAATTCTAAAACTACACTTTGCTCATCTTCTGTAAAAAATTCTCGATGATATGTAAAGTTTTCAAAAATTTGAATCACATTGCTTAAAATGAAAAAGACCACTTGCTTACCTTCATAGGGGGTATAAGCCACAGGTGAACGAAAGACCACATCGTCTGCCAGTAATTCATTTAAAAGACTCATGTCTCGACTTTCCAGCATGTTGTGCCATTTTTGAATTGCAGGTTTGGTATTTGTATAGCTCATTTTTATATCCCTTTGATTTGAAATACTTTGAATTTATGTCCATCATTTTTAAAGATCATTCATAAAATCCCTTCTCTCGCAGCATGCTTCGCACTACACATGGCTTAAAGAGAAGGAGTTCAAACAGCGTTAATCCTTTTAAATCACAGCTGCCAATTCAGCGCCTTGGCGAATTGCACGCTTCGCATCTAACTCACCCGCTTCTTTCGCACCACCAATCAAATGTACAGATTTTCCATCAGCTTGGAGTTGATCAAACATTGCTGTATAGGGTTCTTGGCCCGCACAAATCACCACATTATCGACATCTAAAATCATGGTTTTTTCGCCAACTGTAATATGTAAGCCCTGATCATCAATCTTGTCGTAACTTGCACCAGGAATCATATTGACATGGCGATGTTTTAAACCAGTACGATGAATCCAACCTGTTGTTTTACCTAAACCAGCGCCAACAGATTTGGCTTTACGTTGCAGTAAATAGATTTCACGAGGAGATTGTTCGATCTCAGGTTGTTTCAAACCACCCACATGTTCATAGGATGTATCAATTCCCCATTCATCATAGAATTTTTGTGGATTTAAGCTGCCACTCTCGCCTTCATGGGAAAGATATTCAGCAGTATCAAAACCAATACCGCCTGCACCAATAATTGCTACTTTCTTACCGACAGGTTTACGCTCACGTAAAACCTCGATATATGACAAAACTTTTGGATGATCGATACCTTCAATATTTAAATGACGAGGCGTTACACCTGTAGCCACCACAACATCATCAAAGTCACCTGTCGCTAATTCTTCATAGCTTGCAGTGTGGTTAAGTACCAGTTTGATATTCGGTTGTAATTCAATTTTACGTTTAAAATAACGTAAAGTTTCATAGAACTCTTCTTTGCCAGGAATGGTTTTTGCAATATTAAACTGACCACCAATCTGATTAGATGCTTCAAAGATTGTGACTTTGTGTCCACGATCAGCTGCATATGTTGCAAAACTAAGTCCTGCTGGCCCTGCCCCAATCACAGCAATATTTTTAGCTACTGGCGATTCTTTAAAAATAAGTTCAGTTTCATAACATGCACGTGGATTGACCAAACACGTTGCAATTTTCATTGAAAAAATATGATCTAAGCAAGCTTGGTTACAACCGATACAGGTATTGATTTCATCAGCACGGCCTTGTTCAGCCTTCAATACAAAATGCGAATCTGCAAGCATTGGGCGCGCCATCGAAATAATATCAGCATCGCCTTGAGCCAAGACATGCTCAGCCATTTCAGGCGTATTGATACGGTTCGAGGTAATTAAAGGAACTTTGACGGAACCTTTTAATTTTTTAGTCACCCAAGTAAATGCGGCACGCGGTACTTTGGTGGCAATGGTTGGAATACGTGCTTCATGCCAGCCAATTCCAGTATTGATAATGGTTGCACCAGCTTTTTCAATTTCTTTCGCAAGTTGAATCACTTCTTCAAGTGTAGAGCCACCTTCAACCAAATCCAGCATAGATAAACGATAGATAATGATGAAGTTTTCGCCGACTTCCTGACGTGTTCTTCTGACAATTTCAATTGGGAAACGGATACGATTTTCATAACTCCCACCCCATTCATCATCACGGTGATTGGTACGTGCAGCAATAAACTCATTAATCAGATAACCTTCTGATCCCATGATTTCCACACCATCATAACCTGCGATTTGTGACAATTTTGCACAGTTGGCAAAGTCTGCAATGGTTTGATGAACTTCTGCTGAAGTTAAAGCATGCGGTTTAGTTGGATTGATTGGCGCTTGTATCGCGGATGGTGCAACATTCTCAGGCTGATAAGAGTAACGACCTGTATGTAAAATTTGCAGTGCAATTTTACCGCCAGCATCATGCACAGCTTTGGTAATGACCTTATGTTTTTCTGCTTCTTCTAAATGATCCAGTTTTGAACCACCAAAGAATGTTACTCCATGATCATTGGGCGAGATACCACCCGTCACAATTAAGCCAACGCCACCTGCTGCACGTTCTGCATAAAATGCAGCCATACGTTCATATCCACCTTGAACTTCTTCTAGTCCAACATGCATTGAACCCATCAATACACGGTTTTTTAATGTGGTAAAGCCTAAATCTAAAGGCGCAAGTAAATGCGGATAATTAGACATGTGAACTCCCTTGGCGTGCTCTCGCTAGCTATCAATCTGTTAAATGACACTTCATATCTGTTTAATGCAACAAGTTGCATAGTGTGAGTATTTATAATCGAGATTTGATTTTTATGCAACATGTTGCATAATGACTTTATATTCATTTTGTTGATGTGATATTACACAATGTCATTAGCCCATGTTTTATTGACCAGTCTGATAGAGAAGCCAAGTACAGGTTTTGAATTGGCGCGACGCTTTGACCGATCTATGGGATTCTTCTGGAATGCAACGCATCAACAAATCTACCGTGAACTTAACGGTATGCAAAAGAAAGGCTGGATTTCCACCCTTGAAGATCAGTCTGATCATGGCAGAAAAAAAACCTATCAAGTTGAGCAACTTGGACGAGTGGAACTGGCAGACTGGATGGTTAAACAAGGCCAACCTGCCCAGCTTCGTGAAGAAATTATGGTTCGCTTACGAGCAGAAGCACAATTTGGTGGAAATACTGTTTTACCTGAACTTGAGCGTCATTTAGAATTACATCGTGAAAATTTAAAACTATACCGCCAGATTTTTTCCAAAGATTTTGAACAAATCGAGCAACTGGATCGAACTTTATATATTCACAAAATGATTTTACAATTAGGTATAGACTTAGAAATGGGCTGGATCAATTGGCTCGACCAAGTCATTCCACAGCTTAAAGCGTTTGAGAATAAAGAGAATTCATAGGAAACTGCATGCCACACTATACAATGCCAGATGGCGAAAAATTATTTGTTCGTGAAATTGGTCAGGGGGAACCTGTACTGGTTCTGTCTGGTTTAGGTATGCATAGTTGGCAATGGCTTCCCTTTTTACTGCCTAATATTAAACATTATAAATTTTATATCCCAGATTGGCGCGGATTTGGTGGCTCTAGAACCTGTAAGATCCCTCAAGAAATCGATGCGATTAGCAACCATTGGCGTGATCTTGAAAGCTTAATTGACCAGTTAAATTTAGATCATTTTATTCTTATGGGTTATTCCATGGGAGCAACCACTGCCATGCATGGGATGCAATATGGCAATTTGGCTGAAAAACTCAAAGCTTATCTACACATTGATCAAACCCCTAAAATTCCAACGGATGAAACATGGGAATTTGGTTTATTTGGGAAAAAGTATTTTAAAATTAAAAGATTGCTAAAAGACTTCTCTGATTTTTTACATCAATATTCAAACTATCGTTTTGTTGATGAATTACCAATTGAACCACGAACTGAACTGATTCAAATTTGGTTAAATTTTATTAAAATTCAAGGCAGTAATAAATTAAGCCCATTTATGTTTAATTTGGCGCTTAAACATCCTCAATTACAAAAACATTTATTACCTATCCGTCGAATGGATTATTTAACTTGGTATATCGATAATTATCTAAACCATGATGAAGATTATCGTCAGGCAATTTCACAATTGGAATGTCCAACTACATTTTTTATTGGGGAAAAATCATCACTCTATCCTGCTGAAGGTCAAATGCAAATTTCTGACAGTTTGGCCAATGCGAAAAATATTATTTTTAAACGTTCAGGGCATACGCCGCTTATTACGGAGCCCGTAAAATTTAGCCAAGCAATCCGTTTATTTTTAAAAGAATCCGCTTAATTTAAACGAATAACGAACAATATAAAAAACCTTGTTTAAATCAAATTAAAAGAGGTTTTTTATCAAATTACTCATGTTATCTTTAAAAAACGCTTTTAAAGTCGTTATTTAATACCAATCCATATATTGATCATCATATAAATTAAACAGCTTTATACATTATTGAACCATACATGGTCATTCTATCGTGAGGCGACATGGATGTCGCCGTTGGGTGGGGGTACAGGACGTACCTCTCACCCAACAGAGGATTTTTGTCCCTTTTCATCCCTGCAAAGGGAGGCATCGCCTACGCAAATATAATTAAACTTTAAATGCAAGGTATGGCTGTACAAACTTTATCACCATATGAATTAACGTTTATAGAATAGTGTAAATTTCATATTTTTTTTAAAGACTTCACCTCATTTTAATATCCTCTAAAACTCTACTTTCGCAAGAAGACTAAATAGAAGTATTTATCAAAAATTATAGATCGCAACCGCATTAAAACGATTATCCTCACCTGTATCCTGTCCATTTGGCGCTGCAACAAAGGCTTTACGCTCACCATAAACATATTCCAGACCAAAACTTAACGGTTTTTTCGGGCTATAAAATACATTGGCCCAAGCTTGCCAAAGTGTTTTATTAGCTTTGGTCGGATCACTCAAATATCGAATATAATCCTGATTTTCATCTGCTTTCATATAGCCATATCCCAATGTTCCTCGCCATTGTGAGTTAAACTGTTGCGTCAGCCCCACAGTGATTGAGTCAAATTGATTCAGCGCCATGATATTTTTATTGGCATCTATAGCAAAGCCTTGGTTCGTCCATGACACTAAAATGGAATCACCTTTAACATGATAATAATCTGCTTTAAATGTGGTTTTTGCAGAAATATCGTATTTTGCTCCAAGTCCAATACCCCAAGCGAGTTCATTATCAGCAACAGTCCTCTTTTCACTAACCATGCCTCGCAAACTCAATGCACCTGTCCGATCAGCAAATGATTGATTTAGTCGAGTTGATAAAACCGGGATCCGCATATTCGATAAGGCATCTTTGGAATCTTCCAAAGCCGTTACCAGCTGTGTTTCTGCATTAAATTTATGGGTATAACGAATTTGTGCATCTCGTTTAACAGCGCCCCCCACATAACCCAAAGCATCAATTGTTTCTGGCATATAATCGGGAACTGCAAAGTTAGACCATGTTTGACCAATCAACCATTGACCATAATTAAAATAGGCATGGCGAATTCTAAGTCCATCATTCGCACCCAAGAAATCAACTTCTATTTTTCCTGAAATATCTTTGTCAGCAGTTTTAAAATCTAAACCTAAACGAGTCGCGGCAAGTGTTGATTTTAATTGATCACTACTTTCATTATGGCCTTTAAGCGGTACGCTATTGATCTGATTATACAGTCGATCGGCACTTCCACCTTCCGACTGATACAATAGATCCGCACGGATATTCCCATATAGTGTTACTTCTGCACCTGCTTTTGTTCGTGCAAAGCTTTGATCTTTTGCCTGCGATACAACCTGTGCCGCTTTAACATTATTTTCCAATGCCACAATTTGCTTATTTTGCATGTGTTGCTGTTGTTCAATCATTGAACGTAATTGTTTAACTTCATTACGTAACTGTTCAACTTCTGTCATCGAATCTGCATGCGCCATATTTAGGCTAAGTAATCCCATTGACACCAAAATGATGTTGTAGTTAAATTTTTTCATTGTAGAAAGCATCCTATTCTCTACGATTGATTATTTTGAACCAGCCTTAATCCTCATGATTCAGGCTGAAATACCAAGTCAGTTTGTGCGTGAGTTTGGTTTACGAGCTTAGTTAATTGTATTTCCAACAATCTTTTGTTGAGTTGTTGGTGCTTCGGCCGTTTGAGTTTTTTCCACTGAAGCATTTAAATTCACAAAGAATATTGCCAGTGCTGCAATAAATCCTGGGACAGCGATAACAAGAAAATTCATTTGGTGAGGTAACTCTAGAGTCAGCAATGCACCTGTTAAGACTGGTCCAACAATGGCACCAATTCGTCCAATGCCTGACGCCCACCCCATACCTGTAGAACGTACTGTTGCTGGATAAAATTGTGCAACAAAGGTATAGAGTAAAATTTGTGAACCAATGGTTGCTGCACCAGCAATTGCAATCAAGGTATAGAGAATGAATTGTGGGCTTTTAAAACCAAGGAAAATGAGCGCAATCGCACCAACCGTAAACATGATGGTCAATACGGGTTTAATATGAAATTTATCCGCCAAAGCACCACCACCAATTGCACCAACCATGCCACCAATATTTAATGCAAATAAGAAGATCATACTTGCACCCAGTGAATAGCCTGCTTGGATCATTAATTTAGGCAACCAACTTCCGAGTGCATAAACCATTAATAAACACATAAAGAAAGCAATCCAGAACATTACTGTGCTTGATCGACGGCCTTGCTGAAACAATGCACGTAACGGTGCTTCATCACCAGCGGTGACTTCATTTAATTCAAATTGAGTCGAGGAATGGATCTGTTGCTGCGGTGCAATTTTCTGTACCACTTCTCGCACTTGATCCGTTTTGCCTTGGTGAGTTAGAAACATCAATGATTCAGGTAAAAACTTCCAAATAAGGGGTAAAGCTAAGAATGGGATAATCGCGATATAAAACATGATTTTCCAACCATAATCGACCACCAGCCAAGCACCCAGCAAGGCAGATGTCATACCACCAATGGCATAGCCACTAAACATAACAGCGACCAGTGTGCTACGTATACGTTTAGGCGCATACTCAGTCATTAAAGCCACCACGTTCGGCATCACACCACCAATACCAAGTCCTGCTAAAAATCTGAGAATCCCAAATTCAACGGGTGTTGATGCAAATGCACCGAGAAAAGTAAATCCACTAAAAATAGCCACACAAATCATGATGGTTTTTTTACGGCCCAACTTATCAGACAGTGTTCCAAAACTCATTGCACCAAACATCATGCCAAAAAGTGCTGTACTGGCTAGCAAGCCTGCTTGTACAGCAGTTAATCCCCACTCTTGCATCAATAAAGGTAAAGCTACGCCATAAATAACCAGATCATAACCATCAAAAATAATAATTAATAAACACCACAATAGAACCCCCCAATGAAAAGGGGTGAATTTTGCTTCATCCACGATGCGATTAATATTTAGTTTACTCGTTTGCACTTTTGCCTCCTGCGGTGAAACGCTACGAAATTTTTTCAAACAATGAGGCAGCTGTTATTTTTTGTCCAAAACCGATTGAATATATATCCATACCTTAAAAGTCGGTTTAATATTTTTTATTGAATAAACAAGGGATTAAAAAGAATTAATAAAGAAATCGGGCTTTATATTTTCAATGATTTATTTTTTATTTTAATGATTATCTCGATATTTTTAGAGTATTAGAACAAATCAATCGACTTTTTCTGATTTTTCAATATGTTACTTTTCACGCAAAATAACATCTATAAATGACTTTTCATTCAATGATTGAACTGAATAGGCTTCTATCTTAAGTCCTTTTTTAAATCATAAATCAACATAAAAGCACCCTCATCCTAGCCTTCTCCCAAAGGGAGAAGGAACTTTCAATGCTAATTTATTAACAATATATGCGCATTTTTTGATTGATGACAGCGGTTTAATAGATGGTCGTAAAGCTCGCACGATCATATTGAAAACCTTCTAAATCATAAACCTGATAAATACAATCAAATAAAGACCGAATATTTTCACTTTCATCCATACAACGTATTGCCATAAAAATTGGGCTTTTTGCAGAGCTATCTAACAATGGGATATAGATTAAATTCGGCAATTGAATGGTTTTTGCACTCTCGGGCACAATACATACCCCTTCACCTGCAGCAACCAATCCCAAAGCCAGTTGAATTTCTCGAACTTCTTTTAGATTCTTAGGATCTAGACCATGCTCGGAAAACAGATGACGTACTTGAGTGGAAAAATTGGGCTTAGGGTGACTTGGGTAAAGGAATAAGTTCTCATCTTCAATATCGGCAAAATAAGTGCCTTTAGAATCTGTAGCAAGATGATGACTGATATGGACAGCCAACATTAACGGCTCCTCTCGTAACAAAACTCGCCTAATGGCAGGATCAGAAATTCTTAAACGTCCAAATCCAACATCAATACGCCCTTCTTTAAGCGCCTGAATTTGATCTTTGGTACTCATTTCAATCAGCTCAATTTTTAAATGCGGCTGTTGTTGACGGAACATATAAACGATTTTGGGTAATAAACCATACAATAAAGAACCCACAAACCCCATTGTTACGGTTTTTTCGATCAAGCCAATTCGCTTGGTCATGGACTTTACTTCTTCGGCATTAGACAAAAGTTTAACAGCGTGTTGATAAAAAAATTGCCCCGCTTCTGTGGTTTTTAACGGACGGCTTCCACGTTCAAAAAGCGCGATACCCAATTCACCTTCAAGGTTTTGAATCTGTCTGCTCAGTGGAGGCTGAGCAATATAAAGCTTTTCTGCTGCTTTGGTAAAACTTTGTTCTTCTACAACAGCAACAAAATAGCGCAAATGCCTGAGTTCCATCTCAAACTCCATACCTTTATGATATAAAAAAATGCAAATTTGATCTTAGACAGCGATCATCCATTCTTTTAAGGTATATCAAAAGCAAGATGTAAAGCAAGACTGTAAAACTTTTGATATTCACAGCCAGCCAAAGAATCTCATTCTGTTAGCCCAATGAATCACTTTTATCAGTTCAAGCTTTAAATCTCGCACATGAAGAACATGGAAAGTGGGCAGCAAAGTTTCAAACGATTTTTTTCGTATGCAATGCCAAACCACGCATACTGCAGGAGATCTAGTATGAACCGTCAAGAAATCGATACTTTGGTCAAACAAATGAATGTAGACACTGCAACAGGTGCAGTCGATACACGTGTACAACAAGTAGTGGTACGTTTATTAGCTGACTTGTTTCAAGCCATTGAAGATTTAGACATTTCACAAAGTGAATTATGGAAAGGCCTAGAATATTTTACTGATGCAGGTCAAGCCAATGAACTTGGTCTTTTAGCAGCGGGTTTAGGTTTGGAACATTATTTGGATTTACGTGCTGATGAAGCAGATGCAAAAGCAGGTATCACAGGTGGCACACCACGCACCATTGAAGGCCCATTATATGTCGCTGGTGCGCCTGAGTCCGTCGGCTTTTCTCGCATGGACGATGGTTCAGAGAGCGATAAAATCGACACCCTATTTATTGAAGGTACAGTAACTGACACAGATGGCAATCTTATCCCAAATGCTAAAGTTGAAATTTGGCATGCCAACAGTTTAGGTAATTACTCTTTCTTTGATAAATCACAGTCAGATTTTAATCTACGCCGTAGCATATTGACTGATAGCAATGGTCAGTATGTTGCACAAACAACTATGCCCGTTGGCTATGGCTGTCCACCACAAGGGACAACTCAGTTTGTACTGAACAAATTAGGCCGCCATGGTAACCGCCCATCTCATGTGCATTATTTCGTATCTGCACCCGGCTATCGCAAATTAACCACACAATTCAACATCGAAGGTGATCAATACCTTTGGGATGATTTTGCCTTTGCAACACGTGATGGCTTAGTGGCAACAGCTATTGATATCAGTGATGAAGCTGAAATTGCCCGTCGTGGTCTCAACAAACCATTTAAACGCATTTCATTCAATGTAGCACTGGTAAAAGAACAACCTAAAGCACCATCTACAGAAGTAGATCGTCGTCGCGCAAGCGCTTAAACCCACACGCACGGAACCGAAATGTTTGCACTATTGCAGCACTTCGGGGACTTCCTCTCATTGGAAAGTCGGAGAACCCATATGCCACGTATTCCTGTTATAAATACCAGCCATCTTGATCGAATTGACGAACTTTTAGTCGATAATTTTGAAACGGGTGAATTTAAACTTCATCGTTCTGTTTTCACAGATCAAGCCCTTTTTGACCTAGAAATGAAATACATCTTTGAAGGCAACTGGGTTTACTTGGCACATGAAAGCCAAATTCCAAATAACAACGATTATTACACCACCACTATGGGGCGTCAGCCCATTATGATTGCACGTAATCGCAATGGTGAATTAAATGCCATGATCAATGCGTGTTCACACCGTGGCGCACAGCTTTGTCGGCATAAGCGTGGTAATAAAGCGACTTATACATGCCCATTCCATGGATGGACATTTAATAACTCTGGAAAACTACTCAAAGTTAAAGATCCAAGCGATGCTGGTTATTCAGACTGCTTCAATAAAGAAGGTTCACACGATCTGAAAAAAGTAGCTCGTTTTGAAAGCTATAAAGGTTTCTTATTTGCCAGTTTAAATCCAGATGTACCAAGTTTAGAAGAATTTTTAGGTGAAACAACCAAAATCATTGACATGATTGTTGATCAATCTGAGCAAGGTTTAGAAGTTTTACGTGGTGCTTCAACCTATACCTATGAAGGTAACTGGAAACTGACTGCTGAAAATGGTGCAGATGGTTATCACGTTTCAGCTGTACATTGGAACTATGCAGCGACCACACAGCAACGTAAAGAAAAACAGCAAGAAAATGACAATGTACGTGCAATGAGTGCAGGTGCTTGGGGCAAACAAGGTGGCGGCTCATACGGTTTTGAGCATGGACATATGCTGTTATGGACTCAATGGGCAAACCCTGAAGATCGTCCTAATTATCCAAAAGCTGATGAGTACACTGAAAAATTCGGTGCCCCAATGTCGAAATGGATGATCGAACGTTCACGTAACTTATGCCTTTATCCAAATGTCTATTTCATGGATCAATTTGGTTCACAAATTCGTGTATTGCGTCCAATTTCAGTCAATAAAACTGAAGTGACGATTTACTGTATTGCACCTGTAGGTGAAAGTCCTGAAGCGCGTACACGACGTATTCGCCAATACGAAGATTTCTTTAATGCTTCGGGCATGGCAACCCCTGATGACCTTGAAGAATTCCGTGCCTGTCAAGCGGGTTATGCTGGTATTGAGCTTGAATGGAATGACATGTGTCGTGGGTCAAAACACTGGATTCAAGGACCTGATGATGCGGCCAATGAAATTGGCTTAAAACCTAAACTGAGTGGTATTAAAACAGAAGATGAAGGCTTATATCTTGCCCAACATCAATACTGGTTAGAAATGATGAAACATGCCATTCAATCTGAAAAAAATCTTGCTCAACAAGAAACATCTCAGCAAGGAGCAACAGCATGAATGCAACAGCAAACATCGATCAAGTTTCTTTAGAAAATATTGCGCAATTTCTCTACCGCGAAGCACGTTTTTTAGATGATGAACAATGGGATCAATGGCTCGCCTGCTACTCACCCTCGGCATGTTTTTGGATGCCTGCTTGGGATGATGATGATCGTTTGACCGAAGATCCTCAGTCTGAAATTTCTTTGATTTATTACCCTGACCGTCAAGGTTTGGAAGACCGTGTTTTTCGGATTAAAACTGAACGTTCTTCAGCAACCATGCCTGATACACGCACTTGCCACAATATTAGCAATATTGAAATTATCGAAAGAGATGGTGACAAAGTCACAGTCCGCTTTAACTGGAATACACTGAGCTTTCGTTACAAAAACAGTTATAGCTACTTTGGTATGTCTCGTTATGTCATCGACTTTTCTGCTACACAACCACAAATTCTGAATAAATATGTGGTGCTAAAAAATGACTACATCAACCAAGTCATCGATATTTACCACCTCTAATTTTTATCTCGAATTGTGTAAACAAAAATATGAGGTGTTTGCTTTAGCCAAATGGAAAGTTGGCTAAAGCACTCAAAAGTTTTAAAGATTTTTATAGGATTTTCAGCCATGTCAAACCACAATGTTGCTCTTCAATTTGAAGATGGCGTAACGCGTTTTATCTCAGTTACACAAGGTGAAACTTTATCTGATGCAGCATATCGCCAGAAAATCAATATTCCTTTAGATTGCCGTGATGGTGCTTGCGGTACATGTCGTGCTTTTTGTGAATCTGGTTCGTTTGACATGCCTGAAGAAAGTTATATTGAGGATGCTTTAACACCAGAAGAAGCTGAACAAGGCTATATCTTGGCCTGCCAATGTAGACCTACTTCTGATGCCGTATTTCAGATTCAAGCTTCATCTGAAGTATGCAAAACCGAAATTCATGCATTTCAAGGTACATTATCTCGTGTTGAAAAGCTCTCTGATTCCACCATCACTTTTGATATTCAATTAGATGAAGGCCAACCCGATATTCATTTTCTTGCAGGTCAGTATGTCAATGTGGCAATTCCACAGACCACTGAAACGCGTTCTTATTCATTCAGTTCAAAACCCGGAAATCGCTTAACAGGCTTTGTGGTACGTAATGTTCCAAATGGAAAGATGAGTGACTTTTTAAGTGCAAATGCCAAAGCGGGCGACAAAATGACCTTTACTGGTCCATTTGGAAGTTTTTACCTTCGTAATGTAGTTCGCCCTGTCGTTATGTTGGCAGGCGGTACAGGTATTGCACCATTTATGTCGATGTTACAAGTGCTTGAAGACAAAGGCTCACAACACCCTGTGCGCTTAGTATTTGGAGTAACCAATGATTTTGACCTTGTAGCACTTGAAAAGCTCAATGAACTGCAAAATAAACTGCCATGGTTTGAATACCGTACAGTCGTTGCACATGCTGAATCAACACATGAACGCAAAGGTTATGTGACAGGTCATATTGACAATGACTGGCTAAATGGCGGTGACGTCGATGTTTATTTATGTGGTCCTGTTCCTATGGTTGAAGCTGTTCGAGGCTGGTTGGATACTGAAGGGATTAAACCTGCAAACTTCTTATTTGAGAAATTCTCTGCAAACTAAAATCGTACTGTTCAGGAGCTGAGAAGAATGTCAGATCGCCAAAGATTTAAAAACAAAGTTGTCATTGTTACTGGTGCCGCACAAGGTATTGGTCGTGGTGTCGCCCTACAAGTGGCAGCGGAAGGTGCGCATGTGGTTATGGCTGACCGTTCAGAATATGTCGAAGACGTGCTTGTTGAAATTAACAAAAATGGCGGTGATGCAATCACCGTCAATGCAGATCTGGAAACTTTAGCGGGTGCTCAAGCTGTCGTTGCTAAAGCTATTGAACGCTATAAGCGTGTTGATATTTTGATTAACAATGTCGGCGGTGCAATTTGGATGAAACCGTTTCAAACGTTTTCTGAAGAAGAAATCATCAAAGAAGTGCATCGCTCACTATTTCCAACCTTATGGTGTTGTCGAGCAGTCCTGCCCGAAATGATCAAAAATCAGAAAGGTACCATTGTTAATGTATCTTCTATTGCAACATGTGGAATTCATCGAGTGCCCTATTCAGCCTCCAAAGGTGGTGTAAATGGTCTAACCACAGCACTTGCATTTGAACATGCCAAAGATGGTATTCGGGTTAATGCTGTTGCGACTGGCGGTACAGAAGCACCTCCACGTAAAGTCCCTCGTAATACTATGGCATTGACCGAAAATGAAAAACAATGGATGCAAGATGTGGTAGATCAAACCATTGATCGCACTTTTATGGGCCGTTATGGTTCGATTCAGGAACAAGTCAATGCAATATTATTTCTTGCGTCTGATGAATCCTCTTATATGACAGGTACTATTGTTCCTGTAGGTGGTGGTGATCAGGGTTAAAACTGTTCTCCTTTTTATGTAGCAGGATCATTGAAATTCAATGCATGGAGGCTTTGCCCAATGGCATCCCTGTTCAAAACGTTAAAACAAGATTGGTCTTTGTCAGCGACAGTTGCAGGATTTTTAGCTGTACTGATTTCTTATGCAGGGCCAATGATCATTTTTTTTCAGGCCGCTCAACAAGCCAATGTTTCCTCAACCATGATGGCATCATGGATCTGGGGGAGCTCTATTGGCGCGGCAATCACTGGAATCATTTTATCCATTAAGTTTAAAACGCCGATTATTACCGCATGGTCAGCACCGGGAACGGCGCTCTTGGTGGCTTTATTTCCGCATATTTCTCTGAATGAAGTTGTTGCAGCCTATATTACTTCTGCAATCATTATTTTTATCATTGGGATTACTGGTTCTTTTGACAAACTTTTAAAATGGATACCACAAGGGCTGGCAGCAGGAATGATGGCTGGAATTCTGTTCCAGTTTGGTTTAGGTCTGTTTAAAGCTACTGACACAATGCCCTATGTCGTTTTTGGTATGCTGATCTGCTTTTTACTAGCAAAACGCTTTTCACCTCGCTATGCCATAATTTGGGTATTATTTTCAGGTATTGCACTCAGTTTTATCTTTGGAAAAATCAATCCAGTACCAATGGATTTTTCATTGGCAGTTCCTGTTCTGATCAGTCCAGAATGGACCTGGTCTTCTACATTGAATCTTGCAATTCCACTTACAATTGTCAGTTTAACGGGTCAGTTCTTGCCTGGTATGGCAATTCTCAAACTGAATCATTACGATACACCTGCTAAACCGATTTTAAGCATAGCCAGTATCACCTCTATTGCTGTAGCGTTTACTGGTGGAATCACGATTGTGTTAGCAGCGATTACTGCTGCACTTTGCACGGGTAAAGATTCGCATGAATTGAAAGAAAAACGCTATATCGCAGGTATTGCCAATGGCATCTTCTATATTTTAGGGGGATTATTTGCAGGCAGTTTGGTGATGCTATTTAGCATACTTCCCAAAGAGTTGATTGCAGCACTTGCTGGATTGGCCTTACTCGGAGCAATTACCACCAATCTTGGTATTGCAATGAAAGATGAAACACAACGAGATGCTGCCATCATTACTTTTCTTGCCACTGTATCAGGTATGCATTTTTTAGGATTTAGTTCGGTTTTCTGGGGAATTTGTATTGGCATGATCGCACACTTGATTTTAACTCGACAACAATCAAAGGCTGCCATTCCAACTCCAGTACAAGACTCACCGCAAAGTCAATAAACCAGCATACTCACTTAATAATCAGTATAAAATCCCATGCAGTTCGATGGGATTTTTCTATCATGACATATTATGGAATATAACCAAGTTTCACTTTATGAAAGCGCCATTTCTTGCGGTTAAATCTTAAAATATTTCACTGTAGTTTATTAGTGATTTCTAAATACCAAATCGTTTCACCCCAATCACTATTTTCAATTTTTGGAAAAATTTCTCCTTGTTCAAAATAACGAGATTGAGATTTGTTTGCTGGACTCCACCAATATCCTGATCTTGGGCAACTTTGGCTTGATAAGGCCTTTATATTTTCAACATCCAAAGAATTATCTGAACCACCTTCATCAGCAATTCTTTCAATTAATATCCAATTCACTTCAGCATACAATGTTTCATATGTGTCTGGATCCACCCCGATTGGTACTACACTTCCCCACCCTCTATCCTCTTCTTTGCTTGAAGCTATAAACTCAATCCACTTCTGGTCTTCTTTGCAAATATAAATCCCTGTCGTTTTTACTTTCTCATTAGATTTAACGGTTATTTCAAAATTTATCCGATATATTGGATAAGAGTTTGGTAAATCAACATCAATTCCTTGAAATATAGCTGCTTCTGGAAATTCGGCTTCAAGAAAACCTATATCCCAATTTTTTGGGTAAGAATTTCTAATAATTGAGGCATATCGATTTGTAATTGAATAATAATCCCAACATTGTCGTACTTTATCGTTAGGTAGATCATCCATCCAATGTGGAGAAAATTCACTTAGCCCCTTGTCATTCGAACGAATTTCCCCCACACAATTTAGATAAGTAAAATCACCTGATTTTATTTTTATATAAGCAAATTCTATCCGATCCATCGTGGACCTAAAATTTGGTAAAACTGTACCGCCCCAATTAATATCTGCCCGTTCAGGTAAAGGAAAATCTCTTAAGTCATAAGGAGGGTTATGCATATATATTTCAAATAATTCTTCTAAACCATCTAAAAATTGACGATGATTATTACGTACAATTTCAAAAAAATGCAAAGCACTAAATTGTTCAAGTAAATAGGCTTCTTTCGGACTAAATGTATAAAAACTGCTTGGATTTGGTTTTTTGTCCCTCAACTGCAAATATACTTTCGCACAATCATTTTTAATCTCTGGTTTTTTAGTACAAAGCTCTTCACTTTCCCAAAAAGCAATAAGACTAAGAGAATAATGTTTTTTAAATAATTCTTCATAAACCACAATCAGGAGCACCCCGATTATTGGTAGGATAATCATCAGTAATACATAGTTTTTACTTAACCAAAAATAAATACCTAATCTTAAAATTAACCCTGTGCTCAATCCACCATAAAGATATGATGAGTAAATTTGAAGTTTTTGAAAGTTAAAGTAATAACATACTCGATATAAGCAGAGAGTGATTAAGCTAAAAACTAATATTGTGAGTACACTAAAGTGAGAAAAACTAAGTAATCCCACTAAGAAACAGATAAAACTAATCATGAGTTTTATCCTTCAGATTTTAAATTATGAATACGCTGAATATTATAATAGTGCATCATCACTTCCGATTAGTTACTTCAAAATTAAGCATAATTATCATATGTAATTCTTTAATATTTTATTCTAATTAAGAAGTAAACCATCTTTTTATAGATGGTTTTACTAGCTCAAAATTTTACTTTTCACCATCAAAATACCAATATACTTCACCCCAATCAGTTTCTGATAATGTTGGTAATATTTCACCTTGTGTGAAGTAAGGTCGTGTATCAGGTTGAGCGGGAGTCGTCCAATAACCAGTTTTGGAACATTTCTCTCCACCTTTTACTTTAATTCGTTCAATTATTATTTCAGCTGTTGGATTCTCAGCTTGTTTTCTAGCAAAATCAACCAAGTCTTTTGGGTAGAACTGATGTTCTCGATAGATTGTATCATCGATATTTAATAACCATGTTACTGCAGCAGCTTCCCATGACCAATAACCATAATAACTTCGCCCTGATCTTAGATCAGTTTCAGGATGTTGTTCATAATAGGGTTCACGACGACTAGCATCGTACCAATCTTCTAAATATTGCAACATAAGTTCAGGACGTTTACCCTCTTCTGCGTCAAAGACCTTGATTAATTTACGATAAGGTAAATGTCGCCTTGCTTCAGTTGGTGGAACGCCTCTATCAGAAATAAAAGGGGCAACTAAATGCTCAATTAAGCCATCTTTTTCTTGTCCTTCTGGCACAGCCTCTGTGTAATCTATAATTGGTATTACGCGACCCATTTGATCTGCATAACCAGTCAATAAACCAAAACAAATCAAACGCAATGCTATATACCAATAATCCTCTGTATTTAAAGCAATATGCCATACAAATCGCCCATCAGCATCAGGACTCAAATTATAGAGATGACTTGTTTCTGCGTATTCTTCAGTCCAATGAAGTAAATAAGGATAAAGTTCTTTTATAAAATCTATGTCACCCCCAGCTGAATATTGCAAAGAAATTAAGTCTAAAGTATCTATAATTCGTCTTCTACCAGCTGCAATATATCCACCAAATTTAGAATCATTTTTATAATTGCTAAAACCATCTGTAACGGAATAAATTCCATTTACAAATGTATCAAATCTTTTATGATACATTCTTTGTTCAAGCAAACTATCCCTAAACAGGTTTGTATCTTTTATTTCTAAATTTAACCATTTTTGCCAATCTATTGTTTGATCATTCACTGTTATTGACATTATTTTATCGCTCCAACATGTCATTTGGTAAAACAAATTCTAATTTAATGCCATGTGCAGTTACAGTTCTAGTGCATTTAGGTTTATTCAGTCCTTTACATTTTTCATGATGGTCAAATTTATCACCTGTAATAGTAACCAAGCTTCTATCATAGGGGCACCTTATAGCAACAGATCTACCTAGCTTCTTTTCTGCTGACACTTTAAATTGTACTCGTTCCCATGCTTCGATATCATCAAGCAGATTATCGTGTGCTGATACTATTTTTGATGAACCAATTTTTCGAGAAATCCACAAATGTGACATCTGAACACCATCACTTACTGTAGTGCCTACAGTGTTCTTAACTTTATAATCTTGATCTGTAGACATATAAACATCTAACCCCATTTTTAACGCCATCATTGCGGCTTTGGGTGTCATTAATGCTCTATGACTTAGAGCATTAGTAGCTTTACTGTCTGTTACACGATACTTATGCCCCAATCTTGAGCTATGCCAAACATGATCTATACCATTGTGACCATCATCATGATATTCATAAAGCACGCCATCATGATTGATTTTAGTTCGACTCTTCATACGTCTTACATAGTAGTAATCCGTGATATGCTCACCACCTGAACCCAACTCCTTATTTGATCTTTTTCTTCTTTTCAATTGCTTTCGGCGATTTGAAGTATTTTTCCTACCTGGGCTTACTCTATTACCACCTGTATTTTTAGGTACACTCCCATTTTGTGGTGTTTTAGGTGCTGGTTTTTCATTCGGTTTTCTTGAACTTTTAGGTGCTGGCTTTGATGGTGTTTTTGCCTTTGGAGTTGGGGTAGGAGTTGCAGGTGTTTTAGCCTGTGCTACTGGTGTAGGTGCTGGCGTTTTTGTAACAATTGGAGCTTTTGCAGTGGTATTTGGATAAGGGGTTGCAATTGCTTTTGCATGAGCAGCTTGCATTTCTTTCATCACCATCTCAATTTTTTGATTGGCAACTCTTTTCATTTGATTTAATTGGGTCACTAAGGTCTTTAATCTTGCATTACCCAATACCGCCCGAGTCATCCAACTGTCAAAAACATCAATTAAACCATCAATCATTTTGTTACTTGTATTTTGTAATTCTTTTGTGTAAGCATTCCAATTTAAATTCCTGAACCATTTATCTACATTCCCTCGCATAGTCTTACTTGGGATTGCATCTAAAATTGCGCCCATCGCTTTACCTGAGCGTAATTGCTTAAAAACAATTTTTAAGCCATCACCAGCTACAGGAACAAAAGCTACTAGGTTAAATACCAAATCAAACCAATTATCTTTATCTTCTGGCTTTTCAGCAATTTTTATGACCGAAACGATAACATTCCCGACATCGACCCCTTGGCCTACAAAAGGAATACAACCAATCACCACTGCAACAATGATTTGTGCAGGACTTGAACCACTTCCATCAAGCACACCTTTGATCCATTGAGCTGCTGACTGTTCACCTTTAGCAGTGACTCTTACAGTTTGTGAGGTTGCTTTCGCTACAGCAGTATTCATTTTTCATCTCCTAGTTCTAATCTAGAAGTTGAATCATTGGTTAATAATATTTCTTCTAAATCATCAGCTATTTCGTCATTGTGATTATTTTCTTGCCCTAGTAATTGTTCTTCATAATCACCAACATGATCATCATACTCAATAGTATCCCCATTAATCATACTTTCAATTTCATCAGGAAAATAATCATCCAACAATGCATCTAATTCTTGTTGATTGTATTGTTCTATTAGTTGTTCTGCTTCAGTTATGCTCATCACTTTTTTATCTTTAAATGGATTATCTACTTTCTCTTTATCAGGCTTTGCCTCAACACTACTAAAACCATAATAAACTTTAGGCTGTATTTTATCGCCTGGGATAGTGACCTTGGCATATCCATCAGCATCCAATATACCTTCTAGAGAAGAACCATCAGAAAAAATAAGATTAAAAGGCGCCTGTGCCACGGGTTTTAAATCCTCATAAACATATTTTAGTTCCAATTCCTTTGGCAATACGTTAATTGTAGGTAAGACAGGTACGATTGCAGATAAATTGTTACCTCCTTTCAAAACATGCTGCCCCGCCTTACTCTCAAACAAACCGCCTGTAGTGGCAAACACACCTGAACCATTGATTTTTAATTCTGAGGTATCTGCAATTAATCTAATCTCTTTAGGACTGGTAATATAGATTGCATCTTCAGTTGAAATGATTTGAATCCCTTTACGTGCAATCAAATCAGCCCCATCTCCTTGAGCTTGTATTTCAACCTTGCCTTTACCTGCATAGAATCTGGCACCTTCCTGTGCTGCAAACAAACTGATTTTACTTTGTGCATGAGCTAATAAATTCTTTTGAGTACTAAGGTTAATACTATCGCCTGCACTGTGACTAATTTGACCATCTGCTGAAAGATGTACATCTTCATTGCTTGCAAGGGCGATTGAATCGGGTGAAGTCAAAATCATCAAAGCTTGTTTAAATGCTTTTGCCTTAGTTTCACTTTGCTGTTCGATTTGTTCAATAAACTGCTTAAGATCATCTAGAATTTCTAAAGGGTCAGTTTGTTGATTTTTAGCGACTTCACTTAACGCTTTTGAATTATTCAAACCAGATTCAAGTTGTGATTTTGTCTCTTGTGCATCAAGATGATGACCACTTGCTGAATCTTGCGAATAGGTAGAAAGCAATAAGCCTTGTTTAGCTCTAAGGGCTCCCCACTGATCAGTACGCAATTCAAAGCCTTCACCACGCCCCTCGCTAGTGTCAGTTTCTTTAGGATGACTGAGATTACCTAAATTCAGCTGGCTTGCTGAATGACTACTTTGCAGTTGGACGCTGATTTGTCCTGTACTATCATCAAATCTCAGTTGGTTGTAGCCACTCCCTTTATATTCCTTACTTTTTATCCCTGCTAATTTTTTAGTATCTGGCAATTTGCCTTTATGATCAAATTTGGTGGGATGACGTTGTGCTTCATGAATTCGCCCCACGACATACGGTCGATCGATATTGCCATCAAAGAAATTAATGACCACAATTTCTCCAATACGAGGCAAGAATCGTACACCATAGCCTTCTCCTGCCCAAGGCGTCAGTACATCGACCCAAGCCGAATCTGTATCATTGTTATTTGAACCTGCACCGCCATCATGGGTGTGGTCTTCATTTCGAGTGAACAAGAAGCGTACTTTGATACGTCCCCATTCATCGACATGAATTTCCTCGCCCTCCATCCCGACAACTTTTGCTCGTTGTGGATGTGTGGTAGGTCGTTGTTGCAGTGGGTTATATTCAGGAACGACATCGATGCTTCGACGTTGCAATACAAGCTGATTGGCTTGACGTTCATCTTTGTTATTGGTGATGATATTGTTCAATTGCCAATGACTTTGTTTAAGTAATGCTGTCACTTGATCATTCAGGTCTTTAGGCAAGTTGTTCTGATTATAGAATGTCTTTGAGGTGATCAAAAATTCTTTGTCAGCACCTGAATGCTGATCTATTTCAGGATGTTCATTAAATTCATACCAATACCCCACATATGCATCTCTTACTGTAGAAATAGCAGTAAATTTTTTGGCTTGTAGATCGAAATATTTACTCAAGTTTTCATTGAGCTTTTCAATTTGGACATGACCAGATTTGGTTACACCATCTTCACCTTTTAAGTCCTGTATCCATGCAGGACTGACATGAAATGCCTGTTCTAAAGCTAAACTTGCCACATTCTGATTGTCTGAATGCTTATGCTTGCTAAGAACTGAACCTGCACCTTCTTCTTGTTCTAAAGCATCCGCTTGCCATCTTTGTACATGTACAGCCGTAGGCTGAATGGAACGTAAACCAGTAAATGCCGTTATGCTATCTTGTCTTTCTACAGCACTGCTACGGTGAAAATGGATACTACGGCGATCTAGTGCTTTGTATTGCGCATTATGATCGATTAGGCGTAGTTTCTGTGGTTGAATCTGCTCTGAAGAACTAGAAACTTTGTGCTGTGCTTCATCGACTAAGAAACTTATCCCTTCAGAAGCCAACAACCGTTGAATGAAGTCAAAATCGAGCTCATTGCTCTGCATGATGAATGGTCGGACATCATAGTCTTTGGTTAAACCAGTTTTATCCAAAGTCAGGCTTGAGGCAAATAATGGACTTCGTTCTCGCCATTCTTGAAATAGAACCTCCACAACTTGAACAACAGATTTATTCATAAACACTCTGGAATTTCTACGATATTTCCAAAGCGCTGTGGGATCTTCTACTGTAAGACGATAAATTGTAAGGGAACCGTCACTGGCACCTACATCGGCTTTGGTTACGATCCCTGAAATTCGATTCAGCTCAGATTTGTCATTAACAACGTCTACAGCCACTTGGCTACCAATAAAGCTTTTTAGAGCAATGCTTGCTGATGTAGATAGACAAGTTAATTGTAGGCTAAGGCCTAAGTTAAGTGTATGTGTCCCATCAATACGTTGCAGGAATACTTGATCATTTAAAGATGAATTTGAAAATAAAACATGGATCGCTCGTTTTTGCGCGCTAAGTCCCAGTTGCTCTAAGGCAGTGTAAATATTGTTAGACATAGTTTATTATTTAATTTTAGAATGTGATGAATTATACTAAAAATCTTAGTCAAGTGTCTAGACAGGCTTGTCTACAGCTCCTTTTAAAACGACAAATTGTGTCTCATTTTGTTTCAACTTGTTAAGTCAATTATGCCGATAATCAATCTGCCCTTTGTTAATTTGAAAATATTCTTGTATTTTCTTTCTCTCTAATTTGTCTCATTCGAATTGATGTGATTTCACCCAATCGTAATTAGATACTTTTTCTCAACATAATACCGAATACTTTTCGAGGGGTCTTTTAGGGTCTGTTGACAATTCGTCTACGTTTGCGACTACGTGTGTTTTTTAGGCGATACTAGGCGCGAAATACGAAATTTAGTTATTCTAAATGAGTAGTTCGTAACAACGTAGCGGCAAAAAACACGCTAGTCCCGAAGGGTTGTGGCTAAAATTATCTCAGCCTACGTTATGAAACTCGAAAATAGTCTCGCTATTCTCTTCGTTTCATGCCTTGCCTGCTCAATTTTAGTCTACAACGCAAGCCATTTATGAAATGTCAACAGACCCTATTTAACTTAAATCATAAGCAAATCTATCTAAAACCCAGTTTGAGAATTAATTATTTTTTTCATTTTTAGAATATGCAATTAACCAATAAATTCTCATATTACGCAAATTAAAACAAGATCATTCGTGCATTAATTTATAGATATAGCTGTATTAAGCTGTGTATTTTTTGTACCAATACCGTATTTGTATAATCTTTTAATCTTAAAATCAAAATGCAAAATCCAAACAGTTTGAAATGCAAAAAATTTGATTTTTCACATTTTTAAGACATAAAAACCGTAGCAGCATAATAAGGATATTTTATGACTGAAACACATATTTATCAGCCACATGAAAAACGTAATCGTGTCATGGCTATCGTTGGGGCTGCTTCTGGTAACTTGGTGGAATGGTTTGATTTCTATATTTATGCAGCATTCGCAACCTATTTCACCCACGCATTAACTGCTCCAGATATGGATGACTCCACAAAAGCGATTTATGTATGGGGCGTCTTTGCTGCTAGTTTTTTCATGCGGCCCATAGGCAGTTGGCTCTTTGGCTGGATTGGTGATACCTATGGACGTAAAAAATCCATGATCATTTCTATTACCTTAATGGCGATCAGTTCATTTTTATTTGCAGCACTCCCAACTTATGATCAAGTCGGTATGGCAGCACCATTTCTATTATTGGCTGTACGTCTGTTACAAGGACTTTCAGTAGGTGGTGAGTATGGTACAGTTGCAACCTATATGAGTGAAGTTGCTTTAAAAGGTCAACGCAGTTTTTATTCCTCTTTTCAGTACGTGACACTGTCGGGTGGACAACTTTTAGCAAGCCTTTTAGGCGTGATTATGTTGGCCCTTATGTCTAAAGAACAATTAATGGACGGTGGCTGGCGTATTCCATTTGTTATTGGTGGTGTCGTTGCCATTCTTTCATTCTTTGCGCGTCGACATTTAAAAGAAACCTTATCTGAAGATGATAGTGCAAAAGAGGGTTCAGGCAGTTTAAAAGAATTACTCAGTAAGAACTGGAATACTTTCCTACTGGTTGTTGGTTATACCTCTGCAGGTTCATTGTGTTTTTATATCATCACAGTATATTCAAAAACCTATATCACCAGCCTTGGTTTTGCCGACAAAACGGTCGGCTATATGATGACCATTGCCCTATTTGTGTTTATGTGTGTACAACCATTGTTTGGGATGCTAGCAGATCGAATCGGTCGTCGTGCTTCAATGATGCTCTTTAGTAGCAGCTGTGCCATTTTTATCTATCCTGTCATGGTCATTGCGATGCCGTACTTTAGTGGTTCAGCTTTTATCGTGACATTATTACTGATCTTCTTAATGATGTTACTCAGTTTCTATACTTCAATTAGTGGTTTAGTTAAAGCAGAAATGTTCCCGCCACATATTCGAGCCTTGGGAGTTGGTTTTGCTTATGCAGTCGGTAATGCAATCTTTGGTGGTTCTGCTCCAGCTGTTGCATTAAAGTTAAAAGATCTCGGTCATGAGAATAGCTTCTTTGTTTACGTGATTGTCATGCTGATTATTTGTCTTTTCTGTAGTATGCAACTCCCTAAACAGCCAAAATATTTACACCATGATCATTAAGCTCAGTATTTTAAGGTCTGTTTTTACAGACCTTTTCTTTTAATACATGTCTTTTGTTGTAAAATATCCGTGTATATACAATAAAGTCTTATTAAATCTTGAGGAAAAGATGAAAAAAATATTGTTTGTTCTTACCTGTATTTCAATCAGTCATTTTGCCTATGCTAAAACACAAAACTATATACTAACCAATGGCGGTGGTGTTGATGACAATGGTTTGCTGTTAAAAAATACCCAAGGTAAAACCATTTACGCATATTGCAATCAAAAGTGCGGACAATGGTTTGACCATGATGAAGAAACAGGCGGTCAAATTTTAAAAAAGGAATATATTGAAAAAAGGGCCAAGCAGATATTCAATTTGAAAAAAATGCAGATCGAGTTGCTGGTCCTAGTGCAGATGAATCTTTTTACTTCATTAAACAAATCAAATTTATTGAATAATTTAAAAATAAATCATGACATTAGAATCCGCTCCCCCTTCTAAATGTCATGCGCTTTATGCCCTTATTTTGATACTCTAAATTGAGAGGGATCAAATCCTTAGACTTTATGTGTTAATAATAAATCAATAGAAATCAACTAAATTAAAACATCTTGGCGTCCAGGTATGTCTGAAGCAGTAATATTGGTAATTGTTTGGTTATACTTTTTGATACTGCGCTTGGTATTTCCCATGATTTCATATAAAACCTCTTTGACAAGGTCATGCTCTGGATCTTGTAGATAAGCCGCCTGACACCACTTAACTGCTTCAGCATAGTCATAATAATGAGGTCGATTTTTAAGATCAAAATGTAGTCTTGCTATCGCACACATTGCAGCAATATGGCGTTTATGTGCTTTTGTTTTTAAAACTGCAATCATTTGCTCTGCAATTTCAGGATAATAGCTAAAATTAAATAAGCGCGTGACATAAATATCAATCAGATCATTCAGCAAATCAGAATTAATATAACGATGATCTTGTTGCGACTTCTCTAAGCCTAATCGGCTCTGTTCAAAATACCCTAAGCTCTTTTTTAAATATTCTTTAGGTTGAGATTGGTTTTCATCCATACTTAAATTTAGATAGTGTATGCCCATATTATACATGGCAATATAATGACCTTGGTCTGCTGCTTTTTTTGCATAATACAGTTCTTGATTCACATCATATAAAGGATGTTCAGCCAAAGAATGAATATAACCCGCGCTAAAGCAACAATATACAAAACCTAAATCTGCACCTTGATGTAATAAATCAATGATAAAAATATAGCCGTGATCATCATCAAAATTGTTTGCGACACGGAAAAAACAACAGCAGCGCCCTTCAGGATAAGCTTTTGGTGCTTCCAATAATTTTGCCTGTTCATACCAAGATTGAGCAACCAATGGATTTTTTTCAACACTAGACCAACCATGTTGACATAGAAAACCATAAAGAACCGCAGCACTGGCAAGACGCTTCCGATTGGACAATGCAATTCGGCCTAGAAAATCTGAATCTTGAGCATTATGTCGCCAAAAATAAATTGCTCGATCAAGCTCATACTCATCAAATACAGGATAATCTGCAGCATTTTGATAACAAGATAAAATTCTTGGATCATTTTCATCTAACAGATAATAGAAATATGCCAATTTTAAATAGATGACTGCTCGATTACGTTCCGTTAAGGGGCGTTTTAAGATTGTTTGGGCTTTTTGGATATATTTTTTTATTTCAAGTGTCTGATCTTTATCAAAACTTGTATCAAGCGTATCAAACCACACGATATAATTTAATTCACTTTTTTCGATTTCGCTAAAATGTTGACACCAATCCGACTGAGCAAAATCTATAATGGCCTGATGATCGTGTCCCCATCGTGGCAAGAGATACCAACAATAATCTCTTACTGCAAGCAAGCCAAAACCTGATTCTTCTATAAATATTTTTAACCAAAAAGCGGCATGTGCTTGAGGTAAATCAATTTCTTCTTTCAAATTTAGATATTTTTGTAAAAGTTGAGGCACATCTTGGGGTAAATCAATTTTTAAATCTTGATTTAAGCCACTTTTTTGCGCCATTGCTTGGGCTGAAGGTTTTATTTTATGGACTAAATTTGAAGGATATCGACGCTTAAGTATCCACTCTGCAAACCATTCAGGTTCATCCAAGTGAACTGCCGAATTTAATAAATGCAGTGCAATTGTCCATGTCTCCGCACTAAATGCAAAAGCTTGCATTGCAGAAGCATACAATTGCTTTTGCGCCTCTCTTGCACAATCCCACATTTCATCTGTAACATTGCTTGACCATTCTTGCCCACGATATTCAGCTGCCCAAAAAGCCCAATAACGCACACGAACAATATAAGGGAAAAAGCTTTCTGGAAAAGCCAAATGCCATTCATTGATATGTTTTAATGCTGTGATGCCGTGATTTAAGAATATGTCATTAAACATTTGTTTGGGCTGATCAAACCATTCATTTTCCCAAAGCTGCGGCAATTTATGACTTCGACTTTGCCATAACACATTGAAAAAATTTTCCAATTCTGCATAGTTTTTATTTTCCAATAAACCTTGCGGACAATGGATATCTTTACGAAATACTTCATGGGTATATTCAGATTTAATCATCATTCAGCTACTTTGTTTTTATTATGGGTTGAGAATAAATCAATATTCCATGAATAAAGTGACCAATTATTGGGATATATGGATTGATATAAGTGTAAGTCTTGCTTTGCAGAGCGATCATAATTTTCAAAATCTGAATGTTTAAACATCAAATACAGCTCACGCCCTGCGACATATTTCTCGCCCATATCCTGCCAGCTAGAACAACAGTCTTGAATAATCTTCGATGAAGCAACAATATATTGCCATGCATCATATTCCTGTAATTCATAGAACTGCACCAATAACCGTATAGTCAATATTTTTTGAATATGGCTAAACACCAAAATATCTCTTAAATAACTTGCAGTACCAAATTCACTACTTGAATAAAGATTTTCTAATTGAGCGATTTGAAAATATTGATTTAAAAAATAACGAATCTGTTTCTCTTTAGAGCCTACTTTTTTCTGTTTGATATTTAACAATTGATTTAAATGTTTTTTATATATTTCTGGATGCTGTTCAAAATGCGCTAAAGTTAAGCTATCCACCTGATACCATTGAATATGATTACGAAAATAAATCAGATCACCAGTTGCAAGCATCCATTGCTTACGATTGTCCTGCTTTAAATTTAACAAAACCCAAGGCAAGGCAATGATATAGACGATAATTTTAATCATCCAACCCAGCAATGGAATCTTGCTTAATTCATATAAAGTCTGAATCAACCAGAAATAAGGCTTAAAGATCACGCTCCACAGCGATTTGTTTGACTTTGCTTGACTTAACTCAACCTTTAAATCAAATTTTTTCTCAGTTTGCTGTTGATTTGTATAAGCAACGATCTCTTCTATATATTTTTCTGATGGGTGCCTGATATGTTCTGGACGATTTAGTCCCAGCAAAAGATGCTGAATCACATGGGTTTGATGATCATATTGTTCCAATAAATGTTGATTTTTCATCAATAACGTTTCAATTTTACAAGGATCATCCAATTCATGAAAATAGAAATACAAGGCTTGATTGGCATGATCCGTTGAACCCTCATTTATCTCAGGTTCATAGACGATCCCCATGCTTAAACAATCTGGGTTATGATTATTATTTGGTAGAATATGATTTAAAAATAATAAGACATCATCTGCATATTTTTTAACTGGTGCTTGATTCTGCTTACCTTTAATCTGCTCAATACACCACACTTCACCATCCCATTCTAAACTGATGGTAACATGTGGCTTATTGCTTGAATCCCTTAAGCTAAAATAACGAAATATTCCCTGCTCTTTTTGCGTTACATAGTATTCACCATAGCCTTCTTTCAATTCAATCAGGTTGCTAAACTGCCCTAAACAGTGCTGCATATAACGTGATTCAAATGCCATTTCCTTACGCAACAACATTCCTGTTGCCGTAATTTCAATAAACTTGCCTGTATTTACAGTTAAAACTTCATCAATTGCCTGCTCACTGCTGTCCCATTGTCCTTTTTCTAAACGCTTTTTCATTGCTTCATGATCTTTATGCCAAGCGTCTAACACTTGCTCATAGGTCATTTTCATGAATTTGCCTTTTAAATTGCTTTTTAAACGCGAATTAAAAAACTCTAAAATGGGCTTTTCCAGCTCCAATATCTGTTCATGTAAAGGATCAACATACAACATCTGATGTTCTGGCTGTTGTTCAAGCTTGTTCAAAAACCATGTAGGAATAGGCTGCGGAAGTTGACAAATTTTCCAAGCAGAAACCGAATTTACATAAAAAACTGGATTGAATTGTTTAATCACATATTCAAAGAATTTTTTTTCAAACCACTGAGTAATTTCTGGATCATCTTTCCGGCGTTGACTACGCTCTACAATTGTTTTTTTAACTTCAGGGGCATTGACAATATCACGTGTTTCCATGCTGTTCCAATTTAACTTATTTCTAGTACATTTGATTTTTATAAAAAATATTCGAAATGATCGAAGTATGACTTGCTGTTATTTTATAACAAATTAATTCTAAGAAAATACGTTTCACTCATATTTCACAATATTTATGTTAGGATTTTAAAAATTTTAATTGTTTATCCTATGAAAAAAATTGTAGTTTTCTCAGGTGCAGGAATGAGTGCAGAAAGTGGAATCAGCACTTTCCGAGATAGTAATGGCTTATGGGAGAATTATGATATTCAAGAGGTGGCTACACCTGAAGCTTGGCGGCGTAACCCTGCCTTGGTGCAACGTTTTTACAATGAACGACGTCAACATATTCTCAATGCTCAGCCCAATCAAGCACACGATATCATTGCTCAACTCGAACAACATTTTGATGTCATTGTAATTACTCAAAATATTGATGATCTGCATGAACGTGCAGGAAGCCAACAGGTTATTCATTTACATGGCAATATCCGCCTTGCTAAAAGTTCTAAACCCAATGCGCAGTACACAAATGAGTTTTATCCTATAGATGGTTGGCAATTGGACCTAGAACAACATAAATGTCCTGAAGGGTTTCCACTTCGACCTCATGTAGTTTGGTTTGGTGAAGCGGTTCCTGCGTATGAAGAAGCAGTACAGATGATCCGTGATGCTGATATTTTTATTGTTATTGGCTCGACATTGACCGTCTACCCTGTGGCAGGTTTGATTCACGAGATTCCAGAATACAGTGATGCCTATTATATTGATCCACAAGCCAGTTATGAGCGTGTTCCCCAACAATACCAATGTTTAAAAATGAGTGCGACTGAAGGGATGCAACAGCTTTTTGAAAAACTGACAACACATTAAAAAACCAGTGCAATTGCACTGGTTTAAAAATTACAGCATAGCGCTAAGTAAAATCATGCATTGTCGTCTGTAGAATTCATCTGATCTTTTTTCACATCTTTAGAAGGTTTAGTCGATAATGAATCATTAAATAATTTATTCATTATAGGCTTAATCACTCGATAAATAATCAAGCCAAGAAATACCAGTAAATAAAGTGGCCAAATGGTGACTAAAATAACCAATAAATCCAAAATAAATTGCCAGCCATATTGAATACCTTCCCAAGCACGCTTCCAAAAACTATCACCGTTTAAGCGTGCCACAGCAGCAACATCAACATCCAGACTTTCTCTCACCATTGCAGGTTGCTTAATGGCAATACTAATCGTGCTAAAACGCACCCGATCTTGAACTTCAAGTTGGGTTAAACGGGAAATTTCATTCAGCTGTGATTGTTTTGTATCACTAGGTACAGTTTGAGTTTGTCCAATTTTTTCTTCTAAAAGCTTTAACTCAAACCGCTTTGCAGAATATTGTTGTTGATTTAAAAAGTACATCAATGGCAATAACTGATTGACATATACCGCAGCTTTATCACTCGGTACTCTGACAATGATCTCCGCATACGGATCAACTTTTTCAAAAACTCGGATTTTACCATCCGCAATTTTTTGTGTTTTTACATCGAGTACATCAAAACTGATATTTTTCTGCTCTATAAAGCCACCCGCTTGAAAAGTGAGCTTATCAATTTCTAAAGCAGTTTTAACCACATCTTTGGCGGTAAAATTAACCTGAGCTTCACGCACCATACGACGTGCTTTTTCTGCTTGACTGACATCGGTACTTAAAATAGTTTCAGGTTTTTGTTCAGTCACAGGTGTGGTATCAACAGAATTTTCAGTAGCTTGCTCAGCACTTTTTTCTGCAGCATCAGCCGCTTGTGCAGCATCCTGAGCAACAACTTGTGCATCTTGAGCAGACGCCGAACTTTCAGCAGCTTCTTCCGTTTTTTTCGCGCATCCAGAAAGAAGTACCAAGCTTAAGGCGAGAATTAAATGTTTATTATTCATAGATTATTGACTTTTGTTGGTGATTTTAAATTTTGTTGAATTATAAAGAAACTTTACTTTTTTTACCATGCATAAAAATACAGCACCGAAATGCTGTATCTATCAGCGTTTTTTACACGGATCAACAAGTGTAATTCAAACAATTAGCCTGCTTTACCGATTTCTTCATATGGCTGTACTGCAATTTCTGAAATCATATTTTCAAAAGAGAAAATTTCATCTAGACGTTCTTGGCTCAATAAACCTTGTTCAAGTACAACCTCTTGAATGGTTTTATTTTCAGCAATACATTGCTTCCCAATTTCATCACACTTCGCATGACCTAAAATTGGATCAAGTAAGGTAATAATTCCAACACTACGCATCACAGCATCAAAACAGGTTTTTTCATTGGCAACCACACCTTGAATACACTTCTCATCCAAGGTTTGAATCGCATTGATCAGTAACTCAATTGATTCATTCATGGTAAGCGCAATCACAGGCTCCATCACATTTAACTGTAATTGGCCTGCTTCTGCTGCAAAGGTAATGGTTAAATCATTACCAATCACTTTAAATGCAATTTGATTGACGACTTCGGGAATCACAGGATTGACTTTCGCTGGCATGATCGATGAACCAGCTTGTAATTCAGGTAAGCGAATTTCCCATAAACCTGTTCTTGGGCCAGAACTTAATAGACGTAAGTCATTACAGATTTTAGAGAGTTTTACAGCTAAACGTTTTAAGGTGCTTGAAAGGATAATAAATACACCGCAGTCACTGGTCGCTTCAACATAATCTTCTGCACCAATTAAGTTTAAACCTGTTAAGGCTTTTAAATTTTCATTGACCTGCGCAGCATAACCATGTGGCGTATTTACCCCTGTACCAATCGCAGTAGCGCCTAAATTAATTTCTAATAAAAGTTCACGGGTTTTTTTAATTAAACGAACATCTTCTTTGAGTAATGTCGCGAAGGCATGAAACTCTTGTCCTAATGTCATTGGGACAGCATCTTGTAACTGTGTTCGTCCCATTTTTAACACATACTGAAACTCAGCAGATTTTAATGTCAGTGAACTAATCAAATTATTAATTTTTTCAAATAACAAATCCAGTGAATAGTAAGTTGCTAAACGTAATGCGGTGGGATAGACATCATTGGTCGATTGAGATTTATTGACATGGTCATTTGGATGGATGATGTCATAACGTCCTTTCGCATAACCTAAAGACTCTAACGCGATATTGGCAATGACTTCATTGGTATTCATATTAATCGATGTACCCGCACCACCTTGGTATACATCTGATGGAAATGCATCTTTCCAATTTTGCGGATTTTCAATCAGTTGATCACTTGCTTTTTGAATCGCTACACTGATTTCTTCAGAGATCTTATTAAATTGCAAATTGGTTTGTGCCGAGGCCTTTTTGACCTGAGCCAAAGCGCGGATAAAAAAGCTTTGCTCACCGACGGTATGTTTAGAAATATTAAAATTTTCTAAAGCTCGGATTGTATGAATACCATAATAACTGTTTATAGGAACTTCTTTACTTCCCAATAAATCTTTTTCTATTCTTGTAACTTCAGGTTGAACCGTTTCCATGTGATCTGCTCATTATATATTTATGCACTATAGTTGTGCAGTTACAATAATATTCCTTCTCATCTGCTTTTGTACTAGCAAAATATGTCATTTCGATAAACAATTTTATGGAATTATCAATTAAACGTTAACAATGTAACTTTGCGTAAAGTATAATCCCACAGTCTCTAAACACTCCCAGTAGAATTTTTTTGGATATAAATTGCTGATTTTTTGCATTTGTATCTAAAGTTACAATCGGATACATAAATCTTGCACAATCACCTTATAAAAATCACAGCGATATTTTTTAGTTGTGTGAAAGAATTCGCTCGTGAAACTTATGCGATAAAAAATAAAACTTGGAGATTTACTCCACAAGGACTGAATTAAATATGGACTCACTCAACCCTACAGTTGTCACGTTTATCTTTTATATCATTGCAATGGTTTGTATTGGCTTATATGCCTATAGAAAAACCACAGATTTCTCAGATTATATTTTGGGAGGTCGAAGTTTAGGGAGTTTTGTCACTGCACTTTCAGCAGGTGCATCGGATATGAGTGGCTGGCTACTCATGGGACTCCCAGGTGCAATTTACCTGACTGGATTATCTGAATCATGGATCGCAATCGGGCTCATTATTGGTGCTTGGCTCAACTGGTACTTGGTCGCAGGCCGTTTACGTGTCCATACTGAAATACAAAATAATGCATTAACATTACCAGATTATTTCACCAGCCGTTTTGGTGATAAAAAGAAAGTGATCCGTATCATTTCTGCGCTGGTCATTTTAATCTTCTTTGGTATTTACTGTGCTTCAGGCATGGTGGCAGGTGCACGTTTATTTGAAAGTATTTTTGCTATGAACTACACCACTGCTCTTTGGGTCAGTGCGATTGCAACCATCAGTTATGTGTGTATTGGTGGGTTCCTTGCGATCAGTTGGACAGATACATTTCAAGCGGGCTTGATGATTTTTGCATTACTGTTGGCACCGATTATGACTTTCTTGGCAGTCGGTGATTTACAACATGTCAATCAATTGATTGAAACTGCACGTCCACATGCAGCAAATATGTTCCAAGGGGTCAGTTTTATCGCCATCATTTCATCAATGGCATGGGGCTTAGGCTATTTTGGACAACCGCATATTCTAGTCCGTTTTATGGCAGCAGATTCAGTGAAAACCATTCCTAATGCTCGTCGTATTGGTATGGCGTGGATGATTCTATGTTTAGCGGGCGCTGTTGCTGTAGGTTATGTTGGTATTGCTTATTTCCAAGCACATCCTGATATTCCGTCAGCTGCAATTGTGGCAAAAAATCCAGAAACAGTGTTTATGGAATTAACCAAAATCTTATTTAATCCATGGGTTGCTGGTGTTGTTTTAGCCGCTATTTTAGCCGCTGTCATGAGCACCTTAAGCTGTCAGCTTTTGGTATGCTCAAGCACATTGACTGAAGATTTATATAAATCTTTTCTTCGCAAAAAAGCCTCACAAAATGAGTTGGTTTGGGTCGGTCGTTTAATGGTTTTAGCCATTTCAGTACTCGCGATCATTTTGGCATTTAACCCAGAAAGCAAGGTACTTGGTCTAGTGGCGTATGCATGGGCTGGTTTTGGTGCTGCATTTGGTCCACTTATTTTATTGTCTGTGTTTTGGAAACGTATGACTTTAAATGGCGCATTGATCGGTATCATTGTCGGTGCTGTAACGGTAATTGTTTGGAAAAACACCATGGCGCATACTGGTTTATATGAAATCGTGCCAGGCTTTGTGCTTTCTTTCATCAGCATCATTGTGGTCAGTTTAATGGACAAAGCCCCTGAAAAAGAAGTAATTGATCGTTTTGAAAATGCTGAGCAAATTTATAACCGTGAAATGAAAAATATGTAAATTCAAATGTTTGAATAAATCATTAGAGTTAGGGGCATTCATGCCCCTTTTCTATTTCTTTACTTTCGCTTTAAAATTTAAATGTAATTGTGAACTGTCTTTAATCACTTCCATCACTGGATAACTACGCGTTTCCTTTACCCCAGGCAATTGCCACAGGACCTGCCCTGAAATACGACGAAACTCCTCCATATCTGCACACCGAATTTTCACTAAAAAATCAAAACCACCACTAATCATATGACATGCCATAATTTCTGGATATTGTACGATTGCATCTGAAAAAGCATCCAAAGCATTGGGTGTAGTTTTGTCTAAAAGAATCTCAACAAATACCACAAAATTAGCGCCTAACATTTTAGGATTTAGTTTTGCTTCATAGCCCAAAATAAATCCTTCCCCTGTCAATTTCTGCACCCGAGCAAGCGCGGCTGTTGGGGATAAATTAACTTTTTCAGCCAACTTAATATTGGAAATCTTTCCATCTTTTTGCAAAATATCCAAAATCCGAATATCTATACGATCCAAGCTTAAATAAGCACTTTCCATAGAATAATTCTCTAAATATTATTCAAATTATAGTGAGTTATTCACTAAATATTCTGTAATCATAAATTATATAAACCCAACTGCTCAACAAAAATATTTGCTAGTCACAGGACGTTGACAATGAATATGGATTCGCCTCAAGTTTTAAATGCAAACCTACTTCCAAGTTTGGATTACATTACCGAATTTAAAGACAAAACTGATTTTGAAGAAGAAATCAATCATGCGTGGCGTCGTACTGAATCGGAATGCGTTGAAAACTTACTTGAGCACAGTCAAATTTCTGAAGAAATGAATCAGAAAATTTATGACATTGCATTTAACTTAGCGCATAGCTTACGTGACCGTAAAAGTTCGTCAGGCAAAGCAGGTATCGTACAGGGTCTGCTGCAAGAGTTTTCATTGTCTTCACAAGAAGGCATCGCATTGATGTGCTTGGCTGAAGCCTTGTTACGTATCCCTGATAGTGCGACCCGAGACTTATTGATTCGCGATAAAATTAATCAAGGTAACTGGAAAGATCATTTAGGCCAAAGTAATCTCATGTTTGTCAATGCTGCTGCATGGGGACTCATGCTGACAGGCAAACTGATGGAAACACCTAAACAAACCAGCCTTTCGGGGATCCTCACTTCGCTCTTAGCACGTACGGGTAAAGGCATCATCCGTAAAGCAGTTGATGCAGCAATGCGTATGATGGGTGAACAGTTTGTTACTGGTGAAACCATTGAAGAGGCTTTGGACAATGCCAAAACTCTTGAAGACAAAGGTTTCCGTTATTCTTATGACATGCTTGGTGAAGCAGCACTGACTGAACACGATGCAGATCGCTATTTCGAAGACTATACACAAGCGATTCATGCCATAGGTAAAGCGTCTGAAGGTAAAGATGTTTATACCGGCCCTGGAATTTCAATTAAACTTTCGGCTTTACATCCACGTTATCAACGTTCTCAAACCGAACGTGTGCATCATGAACTTTATCCTCGTATTTTAAATTTAGCACTTTTAGCTAAGACCTATGATATTGGTCTCAATATTGATGCTGAAGAAGCGGATCGTTTAGAGCTGTCTTTAGAATTACTTGAGCGTTTATGCTTTGAGCCACAACTGGCAAACTGGAAAGGTATAGGCTTTGTGATCCAAGCCTATCAAAAGCGTTGTTTCTATGTGGTGGATTATATTATTGATCTGGCAAAACGTAGTCAAAAACGTTTAATGATTCGTCTGGTCAAAGGTGCTTACTGGGACAGTGAAATCAAAAAAGCACAAATTGACGGTATGTCTGACTACCCAGTCTTTACCCGTAAAGTGCATACAGATTTGTCTTATATTGCTTGTGCAAAAAAACTATTGGCTGCGCCTGATCAGGTGTATCCGCAATTTGCAACACATAATGCGCAAACACTTGCCACTATTTATGAGTTAGCAGATCCACAAAAATATTATCTTGGTCAATATGAATTCCAATGCTTACATGGCATGGGTGAACCACTTTATGAACAAGTGGTAGGCAAGGTTTCAGATCAGAAATTAGGGATTCCATGTCGTATTTATGCGCCTGTCGGTAATCACGAAACCTTATTGGCCTATCTGGTTCGACGTTTATTGGAAAATGGTGCGAATACCTCATTTGTTAACCGTATTGCAGATAAAAATATTAAAATTGAAGACTTGATTGAAAACCCAGTTCAAGAGATTTTACATACTGCAGAAAAAGAGCACGCAGTCGGGTTTAAACACCCTGCTATTCCGCTTCCTCATGATTTATATCAAGGCATACGCCAAAACTCTCAAGGTTTAGACTTAGCTGATGACAGTAAATTACAAGATTTAAATCAAACTGTTCAACACTATTTAAAACACCAGTGGAACAGTTATAGCCTTGTCGATCAGCTTGATTTACAAGACTTAGCTGAAATAAATTCGCAAGAAATCCGTAATCCAGCTGATCATTCAGATCTAGTTGGTTATGTGATCGAAGCAGAAACAGCACAAGTCGATTTGGCCTTAGATAACGCTCATCAAGCTTTTGAAAATTGGAAAAATGCATCTCAAGATTTTCGTGCAGAGTTATTGCTCAAAGCTGCTACGATTATGGAATCGCGTATTCAGGAACTGATGGTTTTACTGTGCCGTGAAAGTGGTAAAACTTATAGTAATGGTATTGCTGAAGTACGTGAAGCCGTTGATTTCCTTAGATACTATGCAGCACAAATGCAAAGCATTGAGGATAATGGCACACTCAGCCCATTGGGTACAATTTTATGTATCAGCCCTTGGAACTTCCCGCTTGCAATTTTTACTGGACAAATTTCAGCAGCACTTGTTGCAGGAAATACCGTAATTGCTAAACCTGCTGAACAAACCCCATTAATTGCAGCACAAGCAATTCAAATCTTATGGGAAGCAGGAGTTCCAAAATCAGTAGTACAATTACTTCCTGGTCGTGGTGAAACAGTTGGGGCAAAACTCAGCCAAGATGAACGTATTCAAGGCATTATGTTCACAGGTTCCACTGAAGTTGCTAAGATTTTACAAAAAACCGTAGCACAACGCCTGAGTCCAACAGGTCAACCGATTCCTTTGATTGCTGAAACGGGTGGCCAAAATGCGATGATCGTAGATTCTTCTGCGCTGACAGAACAAGTCGTAATTGATGCAGTAAATTCAGCATTTGATAGCGCTGGTCAACGTTGTTCTGCCCTCCGTGTATTGTGCGTTCAAGAAGACAATGCAGCAACCTTGATTAAGATGCTTAAAGGTGCCATGCAACAGCTCAACATTGGACAACCTATTTTGCTTAAAACAGATATAGGTCCAGTGATTGATGGTGAAGCGCAACAGAATATTGAAAAACATATCGAAATGATGCGGAGCAAAGGCTATGCAATACATCAACTTGCTTATGAAACACCAACATCTGATCTAAATGCAGGCACATTTATTGTCCCGACAGTGATTGAGCTTCCAAATCTGAATGATTTAAAACGTGAAGTTTTTGGACCTGTATTGCATGTCATTACCTATAAATATGGTGAATTAAAGCAATTGTTAGAACATATCAATGCAAAAGGATATGGCCTAACCATGGGTTTACATACACGTATCGATGAAACTATTCAAACCACCATTGAACATGCGGAAGTGGGTAACTTATATATTAACCGTAACATTGTAGGTGCCGTTGTAGGCGTACAACCTTTTGGTGGTGAAGGTTTATCAGGAACAGGACCTAAAGCTGGCGGTCCGATTTATTTATATAAATTGATGCAGCATACAGCGCTACCTAATCGCCCTTTTGGTACTGTAAAAAATATCTCTGAACAGCTCAATTTAAAGCCATCTGAAATTCAAACAGAGTTTCACACTTGGGCAAAACAGCACTATGCGCAATGGGCTATGCATCAGTATCAATCACCGATTGCTTTATATGAACTTCCGGGTCCAACAGGTGAATTGAATCAATACCATGTTGTATCACGTCATCGGATATTGGCAATCGCAGCGCAAGAACAGGCTTTACTGAATCAGTTTAATGCAATTTTGTCTCTCAATGCACAAGTCTGTATTTTAAGTGACGATGCGATTGCTTTAAAAATGATTCAAAGTATGCCAAAAGCGTTGCAACAAAAATTTTCGATGATCAATGATGTGGCTGTTGGAGAGTTTGATGCAGTTTTACATCAAGGTGCTGGTCTAAAAGAATTACAAACTCTGATTGCGCAACGTGAAGGTGCAATTGTTGGCATAACTCATTTAGCGGATGCCAATACAATTATTCCACTTGCACCATTACTCATTGAGCGTGCGATCAGTATCAATACTGCGGCTGCAGGCGGAAATGCAAGTTTAATGACTTTAGGCAGTGAATAAATCATAAAGCAATGATTTAACCAAGTTTAAAGAATGTTTTCCATTCCAAGCCAATATCATTTGGCTTGGTTTTTTTATTTTGGATTTTTATTTTGATCTGTAGCTATTGGTTTTGCTTACAAAGCAGAGCAAATGAATCACTATTCAGGATAAGTCCTTAACAACAATTCCTGTTTAATTTCCTCATAATCATCCTGCATTTTTGGGGAGAGGCTTTGAACAAACCATGCCCCATCGGCTGCATAACGTAATATTTTTAATGTGGCAGAATCATCCGTTTCAGCATGTTGAGACAATCGCCGTGTCAGCCATTGATCCCACTTCTCACTATAAGATTTATCTGTCATCAATGTCATGCTTAAAGCACTCCATACCGTGTTGACACCAAATGAAGGACTTAAGGTGACATCAATATATGCACGTGTAAAACAGCCATAAGTAACTGGATCTTTTTCAATTGCCAGACTAACTTGCTGGTCCAATTTTTGGATTAACTCTTCCAACATGGCCTCAATCAGAACTTGTTTATTGGCAAAATGATGAAATACACCACCTTTAGTTACACCTGAACGCGTTGCAATACTTTGAATAGATACGCCATTTACACCATGTTCAGCAACTAAACTCATCGTGTTAGCTAAAATTAATTTTTTAACACCTTCAGGATCTTTTTTACGTTGATAAGCATTTTCTACAATTTTATCCATACTCAAATCTTACCTGCTTCGTGCTTTTATCAATGCCCTGCTGATGTTGAAAATAAGTTAATCACCAATACACCTGAAATAATTAATCCAATGCCTGCAATTGCTGCAAAGTCTAAGCTTTGTTTGAAAATGAAGTAACCCACCAAAGCAGTGAGGATAATACCGACACCAGCCCAAATTGCATAAGCAATACCCAATGGAATTGTTTTAATCACGTGAGAAAGTAAATAAAAAGAAATCACATAAAAAAATACCACCAGTAAACTCGGTACTAACTTTGTGAAGCCTTGCGATTTCACTAAGAATGTTGAACCTGTTACTTCAGCGATGATAGCGACCGCCAACAAACTATAGGCAAAAACAATAGAATTCATAAATTCATCAAAAGATACCATTTGGTTGGTATGTTATATAAATTCAATTTTTAATACAATCTATAACTATACGAAATCTCACGCATTAAATTTGATGAATAAAAAGCAACATCACTTTGATAAAAACTATTTTTATAAAAAAAGACGAGTTATCAATATGATACTCGCCTCTTTTCTTCAATTTTCTACTTAATCAGGTTGGGTGAATAAAGTAGAAAAATGAAATTATAAACAACAAGGCAATTATCGCCAAAATTAAATACGTGTTTACCGTGTTGAAACTCTTTATAAAGTTTAAAATTTCCATTATTTTTCGTCACAGAATAAACCAGCATTTATTCTAATATATTTTGTCACAATTTGTAAGATCATTAAGCCTGATTAAATTAAAAAACACTTAAAAATTGAGTCTAAACGTCTACTTTTACAGCATGAATAGATATTAAAAAGATTCATTATAAATGATAAATATTCTCATATAGTTGTTTTTATTAAGTTATTCTGTAGCTTTTGATAACAATATCACAATAATCAGACCACCACTCCATTGATTAGAAAGTATTAACACTCATTAGATTATCTTAATAAAATATGTTTTTAATGTTTTAAACACATGATAAAAAAATCAAAAAAATGAAACATTTAGATACACCATCCAAAAAATGTGAATAAAAAACAAAGGATTTATCGGGATTTGTTACAAGTTGTGTTTAACAATAAGAGCACATATCAATGTTTTATATGTACTAAATTTTGATTTTAACAGGCAAAAGTGATCACTATAGGATCAAGTAAGTGTTTAAAAGATATATTACTTTTTCTCATGCAATATGATAAAAAAATTTACACTCATTCCTTGAGTTGTAAATTTTAAAAATTGTTATTCTATTTATTAAAAGGCTTATTTCACCTCAAAATGGTGTTTTTCTGTGACCAATTTAATTTTTATATCTTTGTAGTAGCGAACCATTGTGTTGTTTGAATCTTTCTTGAGTGCGTCTGCAAATTTATCTTCATTCATTAACTTAGCATAAGTTTTATAGCCAATTTCTAAAGTTGATGCTTTCTTACTTGATTCTTGAAATTCATCTATACGCTTGTTGATTTGCTTTACACTGATTTCCATCTTTCATTTCTCACTACAATTTTATTTTTTATAACATGCTTTTATGACAATTCAGTTTAAATCATTATTTTTTGAGTTTATTTTGAATCAACATTTTTCTTCAAAAACAAAATAGTTTGATCAAATGTTTGCTGACTCGCCTTTTTGCCCAAGAAAAATTGATATTCATGGACCAACCATTCTTTTGATTCAGGGTAGAAAACAGCTTGAATAGGGATTTGCTTTTCTTGCAACGCTTTTACAAAAGGAATGGACTGTGTATTTGTCAGAAAATCTTTATTACCCCCACTGATAAAAACAGGTGGATAGTTTTTGGTAAGATGTTGTATAGGTGATAAACGTTTTAAATATTCAGGATTGTCTTTTTGATTACCTGTATAAGCTTGGACAAGATTATTTACCCCCCATTCAATCAGTTTGATTTCATCTGGTGCTGTATTGATAAAGGCGTTCATATCATAAATTCCGCAATGTAGAATTAAACCCTTAAGTTGTGAAGTTTGAATCGAGGCTGTAAATCCAGATTCTATGGCGAAATTTGGATTAGTGAGAAGCGCTGCATAATGACTGGCTAAATTGGCCCCAGCCGAATCCCCTGCTAAAAATAATTGATCAGCATCTATATGGTATTGTTTTGCATTTTGCTGGATAAATCGCAGTGCGTTATTGATTTGATACAACTGCGTTGGATAAATTGCTTGCGGTGCAAATTGGTATTGCACAGAAACAACATTATAACCTTGTGCTGCAAGCAACTTAAAATATCCTCTTGCATTATCTTTAGCACCTGAAATCCAACCACCGCCATGAATCCAGATCACTGTTGGGCGTTTTCCAACGTGTTGAATATCTTTTGCTTGATAGAGATCTAAACTTAGTTTTGGCTGTTCTTGGTATGCAATGTTATTGCTAACAATGACATTCTCTGGTGCATATTTATCCATCAGATAGCGTTGAAAATGTGTTGAAGTATCAAATGCCTTGGCAATAATTTTGTTATTTTTTTGCACATTTTGGCAAGCAGATAATGTGAATAGCGAAAGTGTACAAATAAGAATTTTCAGTTTATGCATTTTGACCTCAAAATGTTCAATCATTGTGATTTTCACATTATCGATACATTCAATTGTGGGCCTAATATAGCTTAAAAAATGAATTCCTTTTCTTTTAATTTCAATGCAAAAAATAACTAAAAAATTTTAATTTATATTTGTGCAATTTGTTGATGTAGACTTTGCAAAAATAAATCCGCTTCAGCTTTGGTCTGGCACTTTTTAAGATATAGGCCATTGGCATTTTGATTGTGCGGTGTATATTCTATACTTATAGAAAAATTTTGCGTAATCATATTCTTAGATACATGTATCGCGATAATATGCAGTGAATTTAGGTAAAAACCATCTTCTATTTTAACCAGCATTTTAAGCCTCAAACTTTATAACACAGAGAGAGTAATACAAAAAAGCCCATCTTTTGATGAGCTTATTGTTTAAATATTTTAAACTTAATCATACTTCAATTTAGCCAATATTTAAAATTTTTGGTTGTTTATTATGTAACAAAAGGAATATCCTCTAAGAATTTTCTTGAACAATACAATAAAAAAATCTAACACATCATCAAAATTCAGCTTTAGATTGTCCGACATTTTTTCAATTGATCAAAATACTTTGATGTTAGATTGGCTAAATCGTGATACTTATCACATTTCATAATAAAAGTTATTTTGTCTAAATCTCTTTTATGGAGGTTGTTAATATGAATTATTTGATTATTTTAAATTCCTCACAAGTACATCATTTAGATGAAGTCCATAAGCTCATCTGTGACTATGATGCTTCAATTCGGGTGAACCCCTCCACTTGGCTGATCAACACAAGCTATGAAGCCAACATCATTCGCCAACATTTAGCGAGTATTATTAGCATTCATGACTCTCTGTTAGTCTTTAAGATTGATGGTGAACATTCATTTACCAACGATTTGGATTTAAATGACTGGATGGAGGATATAAATAGTAAAAGTATGATTCGTGTCTAAAGCTCACTCTGCTAAATTGCCATAACCAAGTCTTAAATAAACATGATTCTTCATGTTTTAAGAGTTTTAGCATTGATGTCGGATATCGAAAGCCACGATAACAAACGGTTCAGTATCGTTTGAAAGCATAAATAGATAAATTGCAGGAAAACAATCCACACTGATAAAGACGAATAAATTATAGTTTTTTATTATTTCAAAGATAATGATGAATCCTTGAAAGCAGATTATACGACCTTACTTTCAAGGATATTTAATTAAGCAGCTCTAGTTTTACTTAGCGTCTTCAACAAACTCTTTAAAGTCAGCTTTACGTATTTTGGCATGGATCCCCTTGGTCTTATCGACCACTTGCGATACTTCAAAATCAGTAGCAGCACTCAGATATGCATAAGCAATCGCTTCATCAATACCATATTCTTGATTTAAAAACCGAATTGCTTCACGTGTAGATTTTTTCATTGCTTCGTCTAAATCTTCGTCTAATCCTGGTGTGATCCAAAATTCAGCATTTTCTGCTAATGGCTGTACGATTTCTTTACCCGGGATTTTATCTTTGCCTGTTTTTAATAAAGTGAATTTGAGTGTTGCTCTTGCTGAAGCTTCTAATGCAGTTAGAGCAACTTCGCCATCACCTTGGGCAAAATGACTATCACCTGTATAGAACAATGCACCCGGCACTTGTACTGGATAATATGCAGTTGATCCAGCACCTAACTCATTAATATCAATATTACCGCCATACATCGCTGGTGGTACTGAATGAACTGGTTGTGATGTATTCGGTGCGACCCCCATAATGCCCATAAACGGGCTTAGCGGGAAACGAATCGATTTACCTGATTGTGTTTTTAGTACCCCCTCATATTCACCCTAGGTATTTTTTTCTATTGGGGTAAAGACTGAAACATTTCCATATCGCTCAGGATGTTCAGCCGAAGCATTTTCTTGTTGTGGTCTTTTAGGAAATTCGCCCACTAAAGCACCTTTACCATGACGATTTGAAATGACGCCATAGGGAACACGAGGCTCTACTTTAATGACTTCTACTTTTAAAATATCACCGGCTTGTGCGCCTTGAATTTCAATTGGGCCAGTCACAATATGAGGTCCATCTTTATTAAAATCATGTTTTAGAGAAGATTTTGTAATATTTTTTGCTTCATCTAAAATGTATTCATCTTTCACCCCTTTTGATTTAAAGAATTTTTCCGCATCCCGCCCTTGATCTTCAAGTAAACCTTCATGTGAAACTGTATCGAAAGTCACAACACTTCCCGATGGAACAGAAATCACAGGCTTAGCATCTTTATTCGGTAAGTAGCCCCAAGTAATGGTGTTTAAAGTCGAGGGTACGTAATAATTGCCTTTGTATTCACCGTCTTTTAGTTGAACTGGCTTATTGGATAATTGCTTAAGAACATTAAAACTTTCAGCATGAACGACTGAAGTACTGATAGCACTGAAAATAAACAGTGAAAGAACCGTGTGCTTAAACATAAAAATACCTTTAATAATTGAAAAATAAAAATATTGCAAAGGTGTTTTCAGCAAATTTCATGCCACGGTAAAATTACTTTAATCTATTCATTTCAATAGATATTGCGCCAATTGTTTACAATTAGTCGGTCTATTCAAGTGCATAAATAATGAAATGCCCGTAAATATCTTATTTTTGAATGGGTTTTAAAGTACTTAATTTTAATGTGTACAGTTTTCTCTCAACCTATTCGGCTTCTTTCATAAGTCCTTTTAGGGCGATAAGCCAGCAAACTCCCCCTCATCCTAGCCTTCTCTCAAAGGGAGTAAAAACTTTTAACACCAATATAATTCACTCATTACGATATTTTTTGATTGATGAACTACGAATAAAAAACCCCACCAAATGGTGGGGCTATTTACATCATAATTCTATTTAACTTCTTTTACTGTAAAAGATTTATCTTTAGCAAGTTCAATGGTTCCTTCATCGCCTTTAGAATGAATTGAAACACCATTGTCACCTTCTAAACGCATACCGCTTCCAGCAGGTACTTCTTTCAATGAATAATTATTTCCATCGCTATCCGTTAATGTCGCTGTAACAAAATTATCACTGGTCTTAAGTGTAAATTGTTTCTTATCAGCAGTTTCATACTTCACCGTTTTTTCAGCCGACTCATTTGTATCAACAGCAACGGCACTACTACTTACCTCATTATCAGGAGATGTCGCTTTATCTTTGTCTTTTGCACTACACCCAGCAACAAAAACAACAGCTAAAAAAGATGAAATTAATAATAATTTTTTCATGTTTAATCTCGAATAAATATGGAAGTTAAGTTCTAACATAGCGCTTTAGAGCAATCCAACCACTTATTTCGAATAACTACTTGTTGCATACACAAATTATAACAATCACTTAGAACCTTATACATTTTAAGCTTGAATTTTGTTTTAATTTAAATATTTAGTTTTATTTTTTGATCAATGAATAAGATGTATTAAGCCTAGATAAGTGCTGTCATTGCTGATTAGAACGAGACGGCTTTATATCATTAAAGAAAATTACTACGCTATCTTAGCTTATGCCTACAGTATGATTTGTTATAGAGAAAGCCTAAAAATTACTTGAATTAGATATAAAAAATCCAAATAAAACTTTGCTTTAAAATTAATAACTCCCCCACTTTTCGATATCTTTTAATTGTGAAATAGAGCCTAAAGAATCAAAGATCTATCTATAAAATATTTGTCTAATCTCAAACAAGACTTTATCTTTACAATAAAAAAGACGCTTTAAGCGTCTTAGCATAAACACGATTTCGCCAATCCATTATATCAATCAGCCCACTGTATCAGTGGGCGTTGGGTTAACTGTCCTTATCGACTGAATGTGGCGTTGTTGTTTGATCTTGCTTTTGTGTATCTGTATCTCTTTTTTGACACGCTGTTAAGCCGATCAACATAGCTAAACTTAAAATTGAAAAGATTTTCATACTTCGCTCAGTTTTGCTTAAAAAATATACAATATCAAAGTATAGACTTCTTGATGTGTATTTTATGAAACTTACGTAACATTTCGAACAGCCTTAGCAAAATTTTAAATCTGTATAAATGACAAATTATATACACTCACCAACAATGCTTACATTTAAAAAGTCTGCTCAGATTATTAAGATATTTTCTAATTTTCAGAATCATAGAAACATGCTTGGTTTTCTCTTTAAAAATCCATTTAATTCGCCAAAATTTAGTCACTTCGCCTTAATATTAGCCAGAATTTCGATCGGTTTATTTTTCTTTACAACGGGTTATAACAAATTATTTGTAGAGAAAAATCAACAAATCATGTTGGAAACGATTGTTTCGGCAGGTATACCTTTTCCAGAAGTGACAGCTATCATTGTTTCTTTATTTGAATTTGTATTCGGGCTATTGCTAACCATAGGATTATTTACTCAGTTAACCAGCCTTATATTGATCTTTATTTGCTTTGTTGCACTCGTAACCGTTGGTATTTATACAATTCCACCAGGCCTTAATTTGATCACTTGGATAAGCTGGTTTTTCTATATTCATGATTTGCTTTATATTTTCATTTTACTTTTTATTTTTACAAACAAGCCAGATTCTTTCACTCTAGATAAACTTTTTTTCAAAAAATACTTTTAGAAAATAGCCACTTTTTGGGGAAGTGGGTTATTAAAATAATATATCAGTTGATTATGATGTATGAGAATTTATCTTTAAATGAAATTTTAAAGTTTACTTATCTAAACAAGCATCTTCAATCAACTTACTGTCCTGTGGAAATTTAGTTACAGTTCTATAAGTTTCAATAAGATCTGCATTGTAATCATAATATCCTGTATACAAGAAAATTTTTCTAACTTCGCAGTCGTGATAACCAATCATTTTGATATAATTTTGAAGCTCATATTCCCTACCAAATATTATTCTAGTAACAATCACTTTATATTTAGGTTGATCTAAATCTGTTTCTCGTTCTGCGATTAATTTATCATTTTCAGGATACCGAGTATGATCACGATCAAAATATTCTTTGAATTTCTCTATATTTAATTTTTTATCAAAAATTGGCATTATTGGAGCTGCATAACAAAGCTGTGATATCCATAAAAGAAATAAAAAAAGGATTTTTTTCATAATTTATAATTTTTTGAATGCTCTATAAAAGAAGTTTAGCTTATATAAAATTAAAGCCCATCCATTGATGAGCCTTTCAGCTATTTGGTTTGTTTCGGGTCAATTTTATAACAATCGGTTCGCATCTTCGGTGAGAGTGTATTGCTGTTAAGCATACTCATCCCATTCTGACTCTGATATCTAAAGCGATCATAATCACTCATTGTTGATGTAATGTTACTGACATCTGCTCCATATCCCATACAATGCGCATGATTACTTTCTAAATCATAACTGGTACAAGATACCAAGAAAAAAAAGCTAATAAATATTAATGATTTCACTTGTGTTTTTACTTTAAAGACTAAAAAATACTTTGGTTTAAGTAGATGTCGATAACGCCCGTCTACATCATAAAAATATGCCATATCCGATGTATAAGATCAATATATCTTCACCGTCTTGAGTCACCATGTTATATACTATTTTAGATAAATTTACCGTAATTACCTTTGTATGTCTGACTTACAGCTTTCCTTAAGCGAATACCTTGCAACTGTTCAAGAAGTTATACGTGTAACTTTTGATGAAGCAATATGGGTAAAAGCTGAGATTAGAAGTCTAAGCATCAAGGGCGGCCACTACTACTTAGAACTTGCAGAAAAGGAAGAAGATTCAGATAAAGTCATTGCCAGTTGTAAGGCAACAATCTGGAAATTCTCTGCTGCCAAAATGGTATTAAAGTTTGAACGAGAAAGTGGTGTTGAACTCTCTCGTGATCTCAATGTACTGATTAAAGTGAAAGCTGTATTTAGTCCCCAATACGGTTTTTCAGTCAATATTGAAGCAATAGATTCAAGTTATACCCTAGGTGATATCGCACGGCGTTATCAACAAATTTTAGAAAGACTGACTAGCGAAGGTCTACTCAATAAAAATAAATTACTGCCTGCCCCATTTGATATTCAAAATGTGCTCGTCATTGCTCCTGAAAATGCTGCTGGCTTGGGTGACTTTAAGAAAGATGCTGATGCTCTCGATCAAGCTGGGGTTTGTCATTTTGTCTATCATTCAGCAACGTTTCAGGGGAACACTGCAGCGACAAGTATTTCTGAAGCTTTAGCAAATGCATTACGACAATGGGCTAAAGACCTCAATACACCACCAGATCTTATTGTGATTATTCGTGGTGGAGGTGCAGTCAATGATCTGGCCTATCTCAATGACTACAATCTCGCTGCACTACTTTGCAAACGCTCTGTTCCGATCTGGGTAGGTATAGGCCATGAAAAAGATAGAACCATTTTAGATGAAGTGGCAAACCGTTCTTTTGATACACCAAGTAAAGTGATTGGAGGTATTCGAAATCTAATCGTAGAGCGCACCCAAGACGTGCTAGATTCTCTACATAAGATTAAACTGTTATCTCAGCATCAAATTACTGCTTATCAAAGCCAGAATGATCAGTACATCAAAGTCATTAAAACGCTTTCTCAAGGGCAGATCAATGAGGCAAATAAAAGCTTAGATTTGATGAAAGGTACTGTTCAGTATTTGGCACAGCAACTGATTAAATTGGCATCCAATCAAGTTGAATCACTCATGCGTGAAACGCTTTTGCAAAATCCACGTCATGTGATGGCCAAAGGTTATGCTATTGTCCGTAGTGATGGTAAAGCCATTCGTTCTATTCAACAAATTTCAACTGATCACATCCAAGTAGAGTTATTGGATGGTACGATTAACGCAAATGTGACACAGGTATTAAGCAATGGCTAAACAAGATTTAACATTTAAAGAAGGTTATGACGTTCTAAAGAAAAATGCTGAACTATTAGAATCTCAAGAAGAACCTGATATTGATAATTTGATGAAGATTGTGGAAGAGTCCATGTCTGCATATAAAGCCTGTAAGTCACGTGTAGATGCGGTGCAACAGGCTCTAAATGAAACTTTTAAAGAATAGATAGATAATCAATCTAAATGTTCAATAACTTTATAACTTCTAAACATGCTATTTCTCCTATAAAAATAAGAGAAATAGCATTACAAATATAATTAAATAAAAAATTATTATTAATTAAACACTTAGCATACTATTTAAGGTTTCACTAACATTTTTTGATTTCACTTGAGATTTTAATCCTTCAAGTGCGGCTTTTACTTCACTTCGTTGTGGTTCAGCTAATGTATACCAGCGTGTAAGGACTTGAAGTAAACGAGAGCCAACAATTGGATTCTTTTCATCCAAATACTTCGCCAAATCTACAAAATGCTGAACACCAAAACTCCATGCGTTAACAGGATTGGCATTTAAACCACCGCTTACCGAACGAATACGGTTAGGTGTACCTAAATCATAATCAGCATGTGAAGTTAAATACTGAATCGTTTCAGCCGTTGCTTTCGGATGCGCTGCTTGAATCATAAACCATTGATCTAATGACAATGCTTCATCTTTAAAGCGCTTATAGAAGTCCTCTAAGGCTGCTTTTGCTTGTGGTGCATCATTCCATACCAATACTTTAAGTGCCCCAAGTCGCTCAGACATATTCACAGAATTTTCATACTGTGCATAAGCCAAATCAAATACTGCGGTATCCCCCTGACGCGCCATAAAACTCAACATGATATTTTTTAGAGCACGGACACCCATTGCTTGTGAAAATTCATTTTGTGAATCTGGATCAAGTGATAAATACGTTTCTTTAACAAAGTCACCCAAGACTTTTGCTAATTGATTCAACAAGGCTTCACGTGCTTCATTTACAATCAAAGGATTATAATCTTGGTCGATACGACTACCCAAATAACCTTCACTTGGGACATCAAATAAGCGTGACGCCAATAGCGGGTCTTTTTCAATTACACTTGGTAAGGTCTGTTTAATTGCATCTACATAAATTTGAGCATCATGACCATTAAGCAAAATACGCTCAAGCAAAGTCTGTGTTGCTTGCCACTGGTTAAAACCATTGGTTTCATATTGCAATAAGAATGCAAGTTCTTCATCTGAATAGTTAAATTCAAGATTTACTGGGGCTGAGAAATTACGTAATAAAGATGCTACAGGCTTTTCGGTCACGCCTGTAAATTCAATGCTTGCTTCGGTTTGATCAAACAAATACACCCCATCTTTTACCCCATTTTCAAATAAAGACTCAGAATGCAAGGTGTACTGCTCACCTGTTTCTGCATTAAACAATGCTAAAGCCACAGGAATAGGTACAGCTTTTAAGTTTGGATATTTAGGATGGGGTTTTAAACTTTGTTTAAAGCTTAAACGATAAGTTTGAGTACTCGCATCATATTCACCTTTCGCTTCAAGCTTTGGTGTTCCTGGTTGGTTATACCAGATTAAAAATGCAGATAAATCGACACCTGAACCCGCAGTTAAGGCTGCAACCCAATCTTCAACAGTAACCGCTTGGCCATCATGACGTTGGAAATATTCATCGGTACCTTTACGGAATTTTTCTTTGCCCAATAATGTTGACATCATGCGGTTAATTTCCGCACCTTTCTCATACACTGTCGCAGTATAGAAATTGTTGATTTCTACAAAATGATCTGGACGTGGAGGATGCGATAATGGGCCTGCATCTTCTGGGAATTGATGCGCTTTAAGCACCGCAACATCGTCGATACGTTGTACTGCTGCTGATTGTAAATCTTCTGAAAAAGACTGATCACGAAAAACCGTTAAGCCTTCTTTTAAACACAATTGGAACCAATCACGGCAAGTAATACGGTTACCTGTCCAGTTATGGAAATATTCATGTGCAATCACAGACTGTACACGCATGATTGCGGCATCAGTGGTATATTCTTCATCAGCAAGCACACATGATGTATTGAAAATATTTAAGCCTTTATTTTCCATTGCGCCCATATTGAACTGACTGGTTGCCACAATCATATAATTGTCTAGATCGTATGCACGTCCATAATGTTCTTCATCCCAACGCATAGAATGCTTTAATGCTTCCATCGCAATATGACATTTTGGGATATCTTTTTCTTCTGCATAGATTTCTAAGGCTACATCACGACCTTCTGAAGTGGTATAACGGTCTTTTAAAACCGCTAAATCACCAATCACACAGGCAAATAAATAGGCTGGTTTTTTAGTTGGATCTTCCCAAATGGTATAATGGCGCTCATCACCAGTTTTACCCGCTTCAATCAAGTTACCATTTGCCAAAAGCACAGGATATTTGTTATCGGCTTCTACACGAGTGGTAAACACAGATAAGACATCTGGACGGTCAGGATAGAACGTAATTTTACGGAAACCTTCTGGCTCATTTTGAGTGACAAATAAATCACTCCCCGCAAGATATAATCCTTCGAGTTGTGTATTGGTTTCAGGATGAATGACCACAGATGTTTCAACGATGGCTTCATCTGGCGCATTGGCAATCACCAATTGCTCAGAATCAAGCCTATACTCACTTTGGGTAAGCTGCTTACCATTAATGAAAATTGACTTAAGCTCAAGATCGCGTCCAAGCAATACCATATCTCCTGCTGCTTGGCGTTTCATGACTAATTTGCTGTTTACATTGGTATGGTCATCATAAACTTGAATATCGAGATTGATTGAATCTACAACATATGAAGGTTTTTGATAATCTTTTAAATATATAGTTTGATCTGCTTCAACTACTGGGTTTGCCGCGATATTCATATGATGTCCTAATCCTATTGTTGAGCTTCGACTTGTTATCGTGAGCTTGATCATCAATCAAATTTCACAAAGTGTCTGTTCTGTACTGTTGATTAATTTCTATATGGGTCTAGTTGAAATTAATTTCAATTGTTGGAATGCAAAAAACGTGCGAGATGGCCTATATTTATACAACAATTTATCCTGTAAATTAGAAATGATGCTTATGAAAATTAATGCAATAAAAACCAAACAAGATTTTTTAACATTTTTAGATAATCTCAAACAAGATCATCTTGAAAATATTCAACAATGGGAAAATAAAGATCTGCAAAGTTTTTTAGTAGCAATACACAATTGGGTGGAGGATATGGAAGGTTTTTATGCAAATACTCAGCAGCCACAACCAGAGCACATCCCATGGAAAATTTTTGCAGATATTTTAATGGCTGGAAAAATCTATGAATAATAACAAGAAAAACTTTGAGGAAAATATATGAAATCGCTTAGGCTATTTATAACGGTAATGTGTCTTCTCCCTTTGCCTGTTTATGCAAAGCAAACTACCCAATATTTTTGCTTTAAGGAAAGTCAAAACAATGTAGACAAATTGTCAACAGACCCGCACCTTCTGCTTATTTCTGAGGAAGAATTTCCAAAAGTCAAAACAGTTCAATATTATCCTTATATGAAAAAAATCTCGTTAAAATTTACCCACTATGATGCTGTTGATACAGCACAAGGTAGACCAAGTGAATTTCACGATTTCTATAAAGAAATAATCAACCAGATAGAAACAGGAACTTATGAAATCGTTTATCAAGGTGCTGTGCTTTACAATATCAATTACACTAGCAAAAAAACCAAGAAAATGACCCAATTCGACAGACTCTATCATGGCGATGAACAAATTTTTCAAAAACTTAAGCAAAATGGGGTTGAATGTTTTTAACGGTATTTTTACAAAGAAAAACTTAGAATAATGCCTTCTTTATCTGAAATTATGGATAATGGCTGTAAATGAATCAAAGATATGGAATTATGAAGTTGCGAACCTTGCTCAGTGTATGTGGTTTTACTTTATTGAGTCTAAGTACCATCAGCCACGCAAACCCTGAGTTTCTCCCCCCAGATCAAGCTTTTCAATTCTCTGCTGAATCAATTTCAGAAAATAAAGCACAATTGAAATGGACAGTTGCACCTCACTATTACCTTTATCATGATCAGTTTAAAGTAACAGTCAACAATAAAGCTGTACCTTTAAACCTCCCAAAAGGTCATATCAAAGATGATCCAACCTTTGGGAAAACTGAAGTTCATTATGAAAATGTGACTACACAAATTCAGGTCAAACCAAATTCACAATATTTAGTGATGTATCAGGGTTGTTCTGCGGATGGCTTATGTTATCCATTACAAAGAAAAACCATTGCAACTGATGCAGATGGCTTATTACCACAAAGCAATACATCGTCTAAGCGCCTATTCAATAATAATTCAAATAGCTCATTACTCAACCAGCCTGATACTGCCCCAGCTCAAGATAAAAAGCTCAAAGAAAACACTGAAACTAAAGCCAATTCAACTGTTGAAAAACCAGTTCCAAACAAAGCATTGGATGATCAAACCACTCAGCTTGGACAAAAAACTGCCAATGAAGCAGACAAAACTGCAAATCCAATTGATCTCAACGCTTCTGCTGCAAGCAGCAATGCAATTACAGATACGGAAAATTCTGCTGATTTAAATAGCAATACGGACACTAAAGACAATACATCGTCATTACAATGGAATGATGATCAATCATTCTTTAAACTATTGTCTAAAGATTCTCTATTTCTAAATTTATTGGTGTTTTTCGGTTTAGGTATTTTACTGGCGTTTTTACCTTGCTCGCTGCCACTTATTCCAATTCTCTCTGGCATCATCATTCAGCGCGCGAAAGGTTATAAAGCTGTTGTGATTGCCTTGTGCTTTGTGGTGAGTATGGCGGTGGTTTACGCCATTATGGGGATTGTGGTTGCTGAAATTGGTTATAGCTTTCAACGTTGGTTCCAAAGCCCCTGGATCGTTTCATTATTTGCAGTTTTATTTGTTGTGTTAGCTTTAAATTTATTTGGTTTATATCAATTAAACTTACCGCAATTCATCACCAATAAATTAAGTCATCTGCAAAATAATCAAAAAGCTGGGACAGTGCTCGGTGCTGTAGTTATGGGTGCATTATCAGCACTTATTGTTGGCCCTTGTATGAGTGCCCCACTTGCTGGCGCATTATTATTTGTTTCACAAACTCAAAGTGCTGTATTAGGTGGTTTGTACTTATTTATTCTCGGTCTAGGTATCGGTTTACCTTTATTTATCGCCAGTGTATTTGGTTCTAAATTATTACCAAAACCAGGTAAATGGATGGATCGGATTAAAGTCAGTTTTGGCTTTATTATGCTGATGGTTGCATTGTACTTTATTCGCCCTATGCTACCTTCGACTGTGTATGCTGCAATTTTTGCCTTGCTGTGTATCGCATTGGCAATCTATCTCTTTATTGCTCTACGTGACAGTGAAAAAACGGTTAATAAAGTTATTCTTGCCATTATCGCAATAGCCAGTTTAATAGCTGGTTTTTGGAATATTCAACAAAGTTATTCTGCTTATCAAATTCAACATAGCCAAACAGAACATTTAGTTTGGAACAAAGTGACCACCGCTGAACAATTGGAACAGGCTTTGGTCAATGCCAAACAGCAAGGCAAACCGATGATTATTGATGTCTATGCGGACTGGTGTGTGGCGTGTCAACCGATTGAAAAAGAGGTATTCCCACGTACCGATGTACAAGAGGCATTGAAAAACTTCACCCTCATCCAATTAGACTTAACCGAATACAACGCCTCACAAGACATCATTTTAAAACAACGTGAAATTTTAGGTCCGCCAACCATGCTGTTTTTAAATAGCAATGCACAAGAAATCCGTGAATTGCGCTTTACAGGTACCTTCTCAGCGCCACAACTTATTCAACAAACTGAAAAAATACACACAGGACGTTAAGAACTCTCCATGATCACTGCACAAGCAATTCATTTAGGACCGATTATGTTGCCATGGGGATTAACCATCCTCATGCTTGCGATACTGATGAGTGTGGTAATTGGAAAGTTTAGCTTTCAATATTTTGCTATTTCAAATTTACAATGGTCTGTGTTTAAAGACTCGATTTGGTCTGCATTCTTGGTTGGCTTGTTATCTGCACGACTTGGTTTTGTCTTACTCAATTTAGATGTTTATTTAGAGCATCCAATTGAAATTTTGAAGATTCAAGATAAAGGTTTTCATCTTTATGTGGGAATTGCATGTGCTGGGCTATGGATAGTTTGGAAAAATCGATCTCTAAAGAAAAGCTTTATTGCACTATTCTTTGCAGCTTTTGCCCTGTTTTTCATTTCAGGTCAATATTTCTATCAACAGGTACAACTGCAATACCAACAATTTCCTCAAGTTAATTTAGTGAATCTTCAGCAAGAGCATGTTGAGTTGACTCAATTCCTCGGCAAACCCACAGTAATTAATCTTTGGGCCAGTTGGTGTCCACCATGCAGACGTGAAATGCCTGTGTTAAATGATGCTCAACAAAGATATCCCAATGTGCAATTTGTCTTTATTAATCAGAATGAAGATGCCAAAACTGTGCAAACGTATTTGCAACAACACAAACTTAATTTGCATTGGGTTCTACTGGACTTTGACGGTGTAACGGCACAAAAAATGGGAATGTTTGGCTTACCCAGCACCTTATTTTTTAATGCACAAGGCAAATTAATCGATACACATATGGGGGAACTTACCCATGCTGCACTTCACCAAAAAGTTCAAAGGATAGTTTCGGAATAATCTATTTCATTGGCATTGATTAAAGAATTATTGCTTTTAACCTTAGGAGTCATCTTGATGATTGATTTAAAAACACTCGGTATTTATTCGCTTGGTTTGGTGTTAAGTGGCTCTTTGTTTGCTGCTGATGCAAATTTCCTCAAAAATAAATTGGAAAAAGAAGGTTATAACTTTGTTAAGCAAATAGATGCACCCGAGGGTTTAGAAGGTTGGACGGGCTATAAAGATGAATATCCATCGACAATCTTTATTTCAAAAGATCAAAAGCACTATATCGTTGGTGACCTATTTAATGCTTCAGGAAAAAATTTAACAGAAGAAGCGATTAACACCCATGTTAAAGGTGCAGTATTAGATGAAATTTGGAAAAGCCTAGAAAAATCAAGTTGGATTCAAGACGGCGATAGCAATGCGCCAAAAGTCGTTTATGTATTTAATGACCCAAACTGCCCCTACTGTCATACTTTTTGGCAACAAGCACGTCCCTATGTAGACTCAGGAAAAGTTCAATTACGTCATATTATGGTTGGAGTCATTCGTCCAAGCAGTAAAGGACAAGCCGCAACGATTTTAAACAATGCCAATCCTGCAGAAATTTTCAAACAATACAATTTAAGCAACGGTAAGAATAAATTGGTAGAAATGAAGAGTATTCCTAAGGCGTTATCTGAAAAGTTAGATGAAAATACCAAACTCATGGATAAATACGGTTTTTATGCTACTCCCGCAATGGTATGGAAAGATGCAAAAGGTGAAATTCAAAGCCAGCAAGGCGCACCGAAAGACATTAAAAAGTTATTTGATTAAGCGATGATAAAAATGAGTGATTAAAACCCACTCATTTTTGATTAGGGTGTTTTGTATATTTAAAATAAATTGAGTGACATGCAACTTTACACTTCAAACCCTAAACCTTTGTTTCAATTGAAATTTATCGTGGTTTTATTTTTGAGAGATCATTTAACAATTCCATAAGCTGCTGGATTTTCTCTGCACCATATTGTGTTTGAATATCTGTATAGCTTTCTTCCATTTTCACCGCTTGCGTCTCAAAGTATCTTTTACCTTCATCACTCAACTGAATCAAACTGACCCGTTGATCATGTAGGTCTTTTCGTTTCTTAATCAGATTTTGATCAAGCATACGATTTAAAATCCCCGTTAAACTGGGTCTTAAAATACATGCCAAATCAGCCAAGTGATTATTTTCAAGTTCATCATATTGATAAAGTACAGAAATCACACGCCATTGCTGCTCAGTCAAACCCATTTCATTTAAAATCGGTCTAAAATGCATCATTGTAGCTTCTCGCGCTTGTAACAAAGCTAAAGTCAGAGATGGCGGTAGACGAATCGGTTTCATAAAAATCCTTTAAATAAAAGTTTATATAGAGATTAATCACTTGATTAATTAAAGAATTTCTTCAATACATATATTGCAATAACCTCACGATTTAACTGATGAGTGAATTCATACAAATCCATATTCTCTTGACTACAAAATGATAATAAAAAATTTATACTGCTCATGCGAACAATCTTACAGTAACAACATCTGCCCAAAATGAAAATATTGTAGCAATGCTTCTTTCATAGAATAAAAAATCATCAACAAAATGAATGACTCACTTTATTTATATGATTGTAGTATATAACAAAATTTTCAGCTTTTGTTCAAGTGCTTCGGCCTGTTTGGCTTTATGCACGATCTTGAATTGCCCTTTTCTTCTTCTTTTTAAAATTCTGCGCAAAAACGAATGCTGGTTGATTTGTCTGTTTCTTTTTGAGTGGTTATTTTTCTTTTTAATCTTCTTGCTATCTTTTTCCGATATTCAGGCAAATAAAATGCATTAAAAAACTCGCAATTAAGCGAGTTTAGGGTGCGTCAATCATACGATTGACGCTTAAAGCCACACAAAATACAGACCAGGGAAAATCAAATCTTGTACTGCTTTAATGCGTCTATTATTGATCATTTTTTTAAAAACAACTTATCATTTTCAGCCAATTAAATATCATTTTCTGACTAAAATAAGGCTTAAATGACATTTTGTTTATTTCTTAATCGAACAAAATCGCTCAAGCGTCATTCCTGACTGCTCAATACTTTGCTTTTGTCGATCTAAAAAATTATTGGCGATCATCAACATCATGTTGGCCGTATTCAGTTCTAAATTTTCTATCGAAATCCTAGCAATCGCTTGATAAGCATCTAAACGTGAACAAAATGCTTTATGCTGTTCAATCGCAGTGATCGTGCTATGCGCTTCATCCAAGATATGTTTAGTTTCATTGACTTGATCAGTATAGGTTTGAATACGTTGGTCATACTGTTCTTGGGTGAGTTTTTGCGTGGATGGTTCAGCAAAACTTTGCGTGCTCAATCCACTACTCAGAACAATACTGCAGAGGGTCAAAGTAAATCTATAGATCATGCTTTAGCAAACCTTTTATTTATAAAATATCTGCTTTCCATACATCTTCGTATTCATCAGCATCTATCATAAATCTAAAGCCTTGTTCCAAAGCCAGATAAGGGATCGCATCAGGAAAAACCTCTTCAAGCTCTTTTACACTAATCACATCAAAAAAATCTTCACCCTCTTCCAACTCACCACCATAAATAAACCATGACACATTTTCAGCATCAGGCTGTTTACGTAAACCCACGATCGGTTCTTTACTTAAGGTTTGCTTAGCGATAGCCACGAGATCCGTTTCATTGACTTTGATATATCGAGAGTCAAATTCTTCACACACTAATTTCTGTTCTTCTACAAAATCTTGCAACATGTACATTTCCGAACGATTGGATTTTGTCAAATTGTAAGCCGACAGTTTGACAATCACAATCAATTCACCAAAAGAATCTTGCATCACGCGTTTATTTTGTTAAACTTGATTGTGTTACATTTTCAAGGTGAATCGTGATGCCGCCAAATTTGACTCCACCATCGAAGTTAAGTGATCGCTCTGTAAGGGAAAATTTTAAGACAATCAATTCTCTTCTTTCTATTATCGAGCCTATTTCAAAGCAAGATTTACGTACAATTGAATTTCGTAGCAACATCAGTATCCCCTATCCTTTGGAAACCGTTGCAGCAGGCTTTCCATCACCCGCTCAAGACTATACAGAAAAGAAAATTGATTTAAATGAACACTTAATTCATAACCCTATTGCAACCTTTATGTTAAAAGTTAACTCCTTATCAATGAAAAATGCAGGTATTGAAATTGGAGATGAAATTTTAATTGACCGTAGCCTAGAGGCTGAACACGGCGATGTTGTTTTGGCATTAATCAACAATGAATTTACAGTCAAACGCTTTATGCAAGTTAAAGTATCTACAGGAATTTATGATATTTGGCTCAAAGCAGAAAATCCTGATTTTCCAGATATTCACCCACACAGTGAAGAACAAATTATGATTTGGGGTGTCGTTACTTGTATTCTTAAAAAATTAAAATGATCATTGAACGTCATAGCCTTTGTTTGTGCTACTCATCTTCAAGCTTCATTTGCGATACCCACGTGGCAACCAAGAATCACTAAAAATAGGTTAAAAAATAATTGTTATGATTGAATCATTAAGACGTCTGGCACTCTCTCATCAAGGCCTAATTTCACCTGCTTCCTTTGGTACAGGATTATCTGGAACACGCCATGCGATTGAACATCTTGGCTATGTTCAGATTGATACAATTTCTGTAGTAGAACGTGCCCACCACCATATTTTATGGAGCCGTGTTCCAGATTATCAGCAAAGCCACTTAAATCAACTGGTCAAACAGCAGCATATTTTTGAATATTGGTTTCATGCAGCATCCTATTTACCAATGCAAGATTATCGCTATGCACTTCCTCATATGACATCGATTAGAAATGGTGAGCATCGTTATTTTAATCGCGGTGATCAAGCTTTTATGAATGAGATTCTGGCTCGGGCGAAAGCTGAAGGCAGTATTCGATTACGCAACATTGAACAAGGCAATAAGCAAAATTCAGGGGGCTGGTGGAACTCAAGTTTAGCGCGTCGTTCAATTGAGCAATTGTTTATGCAAGGCGATTTGATGATTTCTGAACGTAATGGTATGGAAAAAGTCTATCAACTGACCGAATATTGTATCCCAAGTCATCTTGATCTGAGTGTTCCTACACTAGAGGAATATGCCCGCTACTTGTTCAATACCACGCTCCGCGCACATGGCGTGTTTGCATGGAAGCAATTGTTGCATTTAAAAGTTGGGCAAAAGATTCGTGAGGCAATGCGTGACATCGTCAATGAACAATTAGATGCGGGCGTGATCACCACTTTAGCTCAATTAGGCAGTAGTGACAAAGAGAGTCAAAATCTTTATATCCAAACCGATGCCTTAGAGCAGATCCCCAATATTGAGTTAAAAGTCAAAATTCTCTCTCCTTTTGACAATCTGGTGATACATCGTGACCGTTTAAATACCCTGTTTAAATTTGATTATCGGTTGGAATGTTATGTGACGCCACCTAAACGTGTATTTGGATATTTTTGTTTACCTATTTTATATGGGGATCAAATTGTGGGACGTATCGATTGCAAAGCACATCGGGCAAAAAATCAATTTGAAGTCATCAGCCTACATCTTGAACCACAGCATCTCAATCATACTATTGCGGACCCAGCACATTTCTTTAGCGCACTAAACACTGAAATACACCATTTTGCCCAATTTAATCAATGTATAAATATAAATGAAGGTCTTCATAAAATTTTTGATCAAAGCAATAAACGATTCAAGTGATCAGCAGCGTAAGCTTAAAATCAAGAAACTTAAAAATGAAGAAGCTTAAAATTCAAAATAGCTAAAATGACAAAACGCCTAAGTTGAGGCGTTTTGTCATTTAGAAGCTACGATTAAGATGAGTTCAAAGCCCTATTTTTGCTGAGGCTTGTGTTGGCTTTGCTGATTTTGTTGAGCCTGTTGGTTGGATTGTTGCTTTTGCTGGTTTTGTTGATTTGATTGTTGATCTTGCTGACTGTGTTGCTTCTGCTGCTGATTAGATTGGTTGGGTTGACCTTGTTGGTCATTCTGCTGATTCTGTTGCTGATTCTGTTGAGAGTTATGTTGTTGATTAGCCATTTTCATATCCATCCTTTTCAATATTGGGATATGCCGTACAAATCGACGACAACTGTTAATTTAGCCCTCTCAGTTTTCTATACAAGGATTGAGATGTTTCATTTTTCGACATTGTAAGCTGCAATTTAAGATATACCTTTTAAAAGAACCACTTCTCTATTTGCTCTTTTTACCTAAATTACTTAAACCACCACGAAGCTCAACAGTGCTTAGTCAATTTTGTATCTCACCACACCGATTATTTAATCATCCAGCCCAAAGGATGAACAAATCCACACTAGATTTGATTTGAATTTATTTTAAACATCTTTTAATATTTCACTTGAATTTGTAACTTTTTCAAGACAGCCCATGAGCGAACAAATTTTTGCTTTGATCGACATTAACAATTGTTATGTCAGTTGTGAACGCGTATTTAACCCCAGTTTAAATAATAAGCCAGTTGTCGTATTAAGTAATGGGGTTGTGTCGTTTCGCGAAGCAATGAAGCCAAGGCGTTAAATATAGATATGGCAATCCCTTGGCATGAAGTTGAACAACAAGCTAAAAAAGCTGGCGTACTCGCCTTTTCAAGTAACTATGCTTTATATGGTGATTTCTCAGATCGTTTTTTTAAAATTTTAAAGATTTTTTTTAAAGATGAGGATTTGGAAGCCTACTCTATTGATGAATGTTTTATCAATCTCAGCTCTTACCAAGACTTATTCGATCTACAGGATTATTGTAGAAAACTCATCAAAACCATCCAAAAATGGCTTGGTCTGCCCTGTTGCATTGGTATTGGCTATAGTAAAACCCAAGCCTTATACAGAATATATTAATTTAGTAAAATATATTTTTAATTCAAAAAGATATATATAGATTACTAACATATATTTTTTTGTAATCCTGTAAGTATTTGATCAAATTCCACCAGATAAGCAGATTGATTCTGTCTATACCGATGAAGCTTATCTTACGAAATACTGCAGAAAAATTAATTTCAGATCGACAGCAACATGCAGTCATTCCACCAAAAAATGCAAATTCATGGAAGGTTAAATCTAAGGTCTATACAGAGAAATGAATTATTAAAAACGGTCAAATACATAGATAGAGGAATTTGTAAAAACCGGCTGGCTATCATCACTGAAACTTGGTGAAACCATGATGTATTGCATCAAATTATTGAGCGATGAACTGAGTGTAAGGAATTTTCAAAACCAAGTATAAATGTTTTATAATTTAAAATGAAGACATGGTCAACGTTCTTGAGGAGATTATGAAAAGCCCCATCTAAAGATGGCTATATGTGTCTAAAATTTTTGGTGGTATCCCCCCGCACTTTAGGTTTGATTGGCTTTGTTGCACAAAGATTTATAATTTGAAGCATCCCCCAACTCACTCAAATTTAAGTTACAACTCGGGTATGAGGACGACCTAACTCTGTAAATCTATTAAATACGGCCACACGTGCATGAATCTCATTGACTTGGCTTTGAAAGTTTCTTGAATGTAGTCGATCGCCTAATAATTTGATGCAATGCATCTTGGTTTCGACCAAACTCCGCTGATGATAGCCTGACCATTTTTTCCATAGTGTCCTACCTAAAAGTTTAACTGTTTGAAGTAATTCATTTCGCTCTTGCGAATGAACTTTTTTATCTTTCCAAGGTTTAGCATTTTTTCTGGGTGGGATTACTGCATGAGCTTGCCGATCGGAAATCACTTCTCGACATTGTTTCGTATCATAAGCTCCATCAGTATAAACGGAATCGATTGGTTCATCTGGTGGAATCTGATTAAGTAAATCACCGAGTACCTGAGAATCACTGAC